>JACRPB010000082.1 GCA_016214175.1 Rhodocyclales bacterium | reverse complement strand
TCGAAGGCCTTGAACTGCGCCAGGCAGGTGTCATCGAGGGCGATGGTCGAGAGATCGTAGCCGACGCCGTGCTTACGCATCTTGTCGTTCTTGACGTTCTCGACCGGGACCAGGCCGTTCACCTGAGCGAAATCGTACGGGTTGCCGGACTTGCCGGTGCCTTGCATCTGGAAAACCCCTGCCACAAGCATTTTCATGGTCTTACCTCCAAGTGAATTATCGTCACGGTTCTGTGACGTGACGAAGACTAACTGCAACCCTGGGAGGGTCAATTTGATCTAGATCAACTGAACGACACATTTATGTGTCGTTGCATCGTCACGAAAAAATGACTATTGTGTCGGCACCCCGACAAAAAGAATGCAGGAGTCATTATGAAAACCGCCGAATACCTTGATGCTGCAAGGGACGCCCTCGGAATTAAATCCGACTACGCGCTAGCACTTAAGTTAGAAGTGCCCCGTCAATACGTCAGCCGCTGGAGAAACGGGGAAATCATTCCCGACGCCTACGCCTGCACCAAGCTGGCGATTACGCTCAACCTCGATCCGGTTCTCTCGCGTGCCGGGAAGGGTATAGCGGCCGTCCTGGTCACGCTGGCGTTAGTTGGTTCCGTTATGTCAGGCAGCGGTCAAAAATGGCCTGGTGGCGGTTTTAGGGGACTTCGTCTCGCCGTTTAGGGTCGCATAATGTATATTATGTCAAACCGACTGTATCGACCCCGGCGCGAATGCTCGGTCGATGGCATTACAATCCCCCCATCACATCCACGTTAAGCGTCATGTCAGCAGAAAGCAGCGTCAGCCAGGTCGCGTCGGACGCAGTGTCGGACGTGCTGTCGCGCCGGCGCCGGGCGCTGTTGATCGTCACCTTCCTGCTGGCCTACGTCGTCGCCGCGGCGATTGCCGCCTATGTGCATGAAACCCGCGCCGACAGCCGGCGCCTGGCGACCAAGATCCTCGCCCAGGGCTACGCCCAACGCATCCAGGAGCGCTTGCAGACGGCGCTGGTGTCGACCTACGTGTTGGCCTCGGTGGTCAAGCAGTCCGGCGGGCGCGTACAGCATTTCAACGACGTGGCGGCCGAACTGATCACGCTCTTCCCGAGCGTCAGCGCCTTGCAATTGGCGCCGGACGGCGTCATCCAGGAATGCTATCCGCTGCAGGGCAACGAGGCCGCGATCGGCCACGACCTGCTCGCCGACCGCAAGCGCAATCGTGAAGCGGCCGTCGCCATCACGACCCAGCAGCTCACGCTGGCCGGGCCGTTCAAGCTGATCCAGGGCGGCGTCGGCGCCGTCGGCCGGCTGCCCGTGTTCCTGACCAACGAGCGCGGCGACAGCCACTTCTGGGGCTTCGCCAATGCCTTGGTGCGCATCCCGACGCTGCTCGATGCGGCAGGCCTCAATACGCTCGCCAAGGCCGGCTATCGCTACGAACTCTGGCGCATACATCCGGACAGCGAGCAGCGCGACGTCTTCGCCCGCAGCGGCGATCTGGCGCCCGTCGCCCCGGTCGAATACGTGATCACGGTGTTCGGCGGCCGCTGGATTCTGTCGCTGGCACCCGACGAGGCCGAGGCGACCGCGGTGGATTACGCCAAGATTCTCGGGCTCAGCCTGCTCGTCGCACTGGCAGTCACCCTCCTCCAGCAGTTGGCGCTGCGCGCGCTGGAGCCGGCAGCGCGCCGCTGACGCCGCTTCAGGCGTGGAGCCGTTTGCCGCTCAGCAGTTGCAGGGGGCGCGGCGTGACCGCCGTTGCCGCAAAGACCGGATTCTCGGCCAGCAGGCGCCTGAAGTCGGCCGCCGGGAGCGCTTTGCTGAAAAAGTGGCCTTGCAGCAGGTCGCAGCCGTTTTCGCACAGGAACGCCACCTGTTCTGAGGTTTCCACTCCCTCGGCGATGATGTTCAAATGCAGCGCATGGCCCAGCGCCAGAATCGCCCGCGTGATCGATACCGCCTCGGCGTCGTCCGGGGTGTCGAGCACGAAGGAGCGGTCGATTTTCAGCGTGCTCATCGGCAGGCGCTTCAGATAGGACAGGCTCGAATAGCCGGTACCGAAATCGTCGATCGACAACTGGACGCCGAGTGCCTGCAACTCGTGGAGGATGCGGATGCCGGTGTCGGCATCGCGCATGACGGCGCTTTCGGTCAGTTCGATTTCCAGTTGCTGCGGCGCGATGCCGTGCTCGGCGATGGCCGCGGCGACCAGTTGCGGCAGCTCGGAGTTCAATTGCAGCGCCGAAATGTTCACGGCGACGAACAGTTCGCGGTCGCTGCGCGCGCGCCAGCGCCGCACTTCGGCGCAGGCCTGGTGCAGCACCCATTCGCCGACCGGCCGGATCAGCCCGGTGTCTTCGAGCAGGGGAATGAAGGTCGCCGGACTCACGTTGCCGCCGAGCTCGGGGCAGAACCAGCGCAGCAAGGCTTCGGCGCCGACGATGCGGCCGCTCGCCGCCTTGACGAAGGGCTGGAAATGCACCGTCAGTTCGCCCTGCTCCAGCGCGTGATGCAGCCGGCTCTCGATCTCCACGCGTTCGGCGGCGCGCTCGTTCATTTCCTGACGGAAGAAGCGATAGGTGTTGCCGCCGTCGGCGATGGCCTGGTACATCGCCGAATCGGCGTTGCGGGTCAGCGTTTCGGCATCGTCGCCATCCTCCGGGAAGACGCTGATGCCGATGCTGCCGGAGATGTGGATTTCCTGATCGCTACCGCGCAGAAAGGGCTGACAAAGCTTTTCCTGGAGGCGCATGACGTGCTGCGTGGCCTGGGCCGCCGAGTCGAGGCCCGGAATGACGATGGCGAACTGGTCGCCGCCCAGGCGCGCGACGTCGAGCTTGCTTTTCGCCTCGGCCGCCAGGCGGCTGGAGACTTCCACCAGCAGATGGTCGCCGGCGACGTGACCGACGGTTTCGTTGATGAGCTTGAAGCGATCGAGGTCGAAGTAGATCACGGCGACGCGCTTCTCATCTTCCTTCGCCGCGGCGAGCGTCAGCGCCAGGCGCGCGCCGAAGTGGTCGCGATTGGGCAGCGCCGTCAGCGCGTCGTAGTGCGACAGGAAATCGAGGCGCGCTTCGATCTTGCGCCGCGCCGTCAGGTCGGAGAAGACCGCGACGTAGTTGGTCACCTTGCCGTCGTCGCTGCGCACCAGGCTGAGGGTCAGCCATTCCGGGAATTCCTCGCCGTTCTTGCGCCGATTGATGATCTCGCCGCGCCATTCGCCCTCTTGTTCCAGCGTGCGCCACATCTGTTCGAAGAATTCGGCGGCGTGACGGCCGGAGTTGAGCAGCGCCGGCGTCTTGCCGATGACTTCGGCGGCGCTGTAGCCGGTCAGCGCGGTGAAGGCCCGATTCACCATCAGGATGCGATTGGCATCGTCGGTAATCATGATGCCCTCGGAATTGTGCTCGAAGACGCGCGCCGACAGTTCGAGCTTGTACTCCGCGGCGCGCCGGCGCTGATCCTGGTGCATGGCGTCGAGGGCGAACGACAGGTTGCCGGCCAGTTCCTCCAGCAGCGCCCGCTCCTCGGCGGAGAACGACTGGCCGACGGCGCCGAGGATGCCGATGTCGCCCCAGACGACCTCGCCCGAGCGCAGCGGCAGGTGCACCAGCGATTGCAGGCCGTGCTGCTGTAGTTCCCGCGCCAGCTCGCGATTGCAGCATTCGAGCGCCTGGCAGTGCAGGTTCCGCTCCGGCCAGCAGCGGCGCTGCGGGTTGTCGATTTCCTCGCGGATGCGGCCGGCGAAGTCGTGCATCGACGCGTCGGCGATGAGCTGGACCTGGCTGCCGCTGCCGCGATGGATCCATACCGCCGAAAACTCGCCCTGCTCCTGGAGGATACGGCGCGCCTCCGCCAGCAGGCCCTGCTCGTCGCGCGCGTGGATGATGAGGCGGTTGATGTCGCGCAGCACCGAGAGCACGCGGTTGAGTCGCGCCACGTGGCGTTCCGCGTCCACGCGCTCGGTCAGGTCCTCGCCGAACTCGAGAATGTACTGTGGCACCCCGGCCCGGTCCCGCAGCGCGGTCTTGCTGAAGCCGATCCAGCGCGACGCGGCCGCCGGCATGTCGACGCGCCGGACCGGCAGTGCCACCAGGCCCGGCTCGCCGAGCGCCTGGCGGTCGCCTTGCGCCAGAAAATCGGCAAACTCAGGCGCGTAGATCTCCTCGTTGCTGCGGCCGGTCAGGAAGTCGCGCGAACGGCCCAGCATGCGCTCGCCCGAGCTGTTGATGCGGGCGATGCGCATGTCGGAGATGCGCCGCAGGACGATCATGCCGGGGATGTGCTCGAAAATCGAATCGAGCAGCGCATGGGAGCGTTCGAGGTAGGACTCAGCCTTGGCGCGGGCGGCGATTTCCTTCTTCAGCGCCGCCTTCTCGGCAACGATCTCCTGCGTTCGCGCCTCGACCTGGCGTTCGAGGAACTGCGGCCGCCGCAGCAAATGGAAGGTGAGCAGAAACAGGATCACGTCCACCGCCAGCAGGCCGAATCCGGCCAGCAGGTGGAGTCCGGCGAAGGAGGCGGCCGGCGGCGCGACGCTGAGGATCAGCGCAGCGCCGCCCGGCAGCGCCAGGGTGCGCGACATGACCGCGGCGTCGAGTTTGCCGCCGTTGAAGATCGCGGTCTCGGTGGTCGCCGACTGCAAGCGGATGCCCAGATTGACGCCGAAACCGTCCCGCACCAGCGTGCGCAACTGCATTTCGTCGATGAGGTAGGCGAACGAGGCGTGCGCGGTCACGTAACCCCAGAATCGGGAATTGCCGCGCGCATCGACTTCCGCCAGCGATTCGCGAATCTGCAAGCTGCGTTCGCCGAAGTCGATGACCGGTTCGTGGGCCAAGGCCAGCGTCGCGCTCGGGCCGAAGCGGACATCGACCCTCCCCTGCTGGTCGCGCGGATCGCGGTGAATCACCGTCGCCGGCCCCTGTACCGAGGCGATATGGATCGAATCGACGATGCCGCTCATGGCGAGCAGGTTGCGCACCGTTCCCTCGAAGCGGACGGGGCTGCCCGCCTGCGCGATGCTCATGGCGACGATGCCGGGAATGGTCTTGGCGCGGTCGAGCAGGGTTTCGGCGTGGCCCAGGCGGCTGCTCAAATGGCGCTCGGCTTCGGCGGCGAATTGGCGCTGCTGATCCTGGCCGTAGCCGACGGCGAAATAGATGGGCATCGCGGAAAAGAGCAGAACCACGGCCGCCGCGGCCAGGACGGGGCCCAGGGGCGATTGGCGGATGAGGCGGGAAATGCGGGAGCCGAAGGACATGTGAGCGCTGAAGGAATCCATGGGTTCCTGCCGTAAAAGCAATTACGGCGCCAGCGTCTTTACTCCTTGGCCAAGGGATGGAAGGCGCGATTCACATAGGCGGCGACCGCCCGGATCTGGGCGTCGTCGAACACCGACTTCCAGGCCGGCATCGAAGTGCCCGGAATGCCGTCGCGAATCGCCGCGATCAGCCGTTGCCGGCTCATGCCCGCCATCACGGCAGGATCGGTGAGATTGCGCGGATGCGGTTCGAGAAAGGCGCCGATCCAGTTGCGCCCGGTGCCGTCGGCGCCGTGGCAAAAAGCGCAGTTGCCGAGGAACAGCCGTTCGCCGCGCTTTTCCTCGCGGCTCAGGCCGCGGATTTTTTTCGGCACGTCGTGCTTGGCGTAGGGGCTGGCGCTGGTGACGGCGTCGAGCGGCGGGTCCGCCGGAGAATAGTGATTGCGCGGATACGATAACGGCCGCCCTTCCCAATCCACGGCGTCCTCGGCGCGCGCGCCGCGATCATGGCAACTGACGCAGGCGGAGAGGTAGAGCCGCTTGCCGGCGGCCTGCTCTGGCGTCAGCGATTCCCAGGAACGGGAAAGGGGAATCTCACCCTTGGCAAAAGGAAACGCGATTTCGTAGCGCGCGTGGTCGGTCCACCCGTTTTCGGGGATGTGGTAGCGCGTATTGACCGCCTTGCGCTCGACGAACTCGGCGGCGACGAATTCCGCCAGGCGCGCCATGTCTTCGGCGCCGAGGATGCCGCGAAACGACTGCATCGCCGTGCCCGGCCGGCCGCCCTCGAGGACGGCGACGATCGCAGGCGGCGTCAGGCGCGCCGGATCGGCACGGGTGAAGTCGGTCGGCGGCGGCGCCAGATAGGTCGCCGCCAGGGTGCGCGCGTCGCCGGAATAGCCGTGGCAGAAATAGCAGCGGTAGTTGTAGAGGCTGCGCCCGGCCTCATGGCGCTGCGCCGGCGTTTCCGCCGCCGCGGCGCCGGCCAGCAGCACCAGCCCGAGGAACAGCCGTAGGCACGCGCCCCTCATGCCGCCCTACTTCCGCACCGCCTTGGCGCCGGGCCGGATGAACTTCGTGAAAACGTATTCGGCGACGTCCGCGATCTCCTGGTCGCTGAGCACCTTGCTCCAGGCCGGCATCTCCGTGCCGAGCTTGCCCATCGAGGTCGTGGCGTAGATCACCGGCCGGTTCAGGGCTGCGCGCGACGCGGCAGCGACGAAGTTGCGCGGCTTCGGATTGATGAAGTAGGCGCGCGGTCCCTTGCCGTCGCCCTTGACGCCGTGACAAGTGGCGCAGTTGGCGTTGTAGAAGCGGCCGCCCTTCTGCGCGTCGCCGCTGAGGCCCATGGGCATGGGCAGACGCATGTCGGCGCCTGCGGCCGGCTTCGGCGCCGCCGCCGCGACGTCGGCGCCGCGGCCGCCGTGGGCACGCACGCCCGAAATGGCTTCCGACGTCGGCACCATGAGGGCGGTGCGCACGTAATCGACCACCGCTTCGATGTCCTGCTGCGACAGGCGGTCGGCAAAGCCGGCCATCGCCGTTCCGGGGCGGCCGTGGGTGACCGAGCCCAGCATGCGTTCACGCGACAGCTCGGCGCGCGACTGCGGCGACGACAGATTGCGCGGCAGCACCGGTCCGCCCACCGGATGCGTCGAACCCTGGCCGCGTTCGCCGTGACAGACCGCGCAATTGTGCACATACAGGGCCTTGCCGCGCTGCAAACGCGGATCGAGCGCCACCACCATGAAGGACTGGCGGATGTAATCGACGACGGCTTCGATCTCCCGATCCGTCAGTTGGGTCTTCCACCCGACCATGGCCGTGCCGTTCTTGCCATGGGTGACGATGGTGATCATCGAGCTGCGGGTCAGCTCTCCGGCAGCGGTAAAATCGCGCGGCGGCGGATTGAGGCTGCCTTGCGCCCGGCTGCGGCCGTCGCCGCGATCGCCGTGGCAGACCGAACAATAGTTGTGGTAGAGCACCGCCGGCTTGATTTCGCCGCCTTTGAGCGGCCGCTCGCCGCCGAAGGCGTGGCCGGCGCCGAGGCCAGCGAGGGCGCAGATCGAGACGAAGCGAAGGAAGTCGAGAAGGGGCAACGCGAGCAAACGGTTCATGGTGACGGCTTTAAGAAAGCGGCAAGGGAATTGTATGGGCTAACGCAAGAAGCAGGCCGGAAATTCTGCGGCGATACCGCCGATTCTGGCATGGGGATTGCATCGGATACGTACCCTGTCGTCAAAGGCAACACCATGGCAGTACTTCCTGCGACAGAGTTTTTCGCTGCGATCCGCCCAGGCGGATCGCAGCCTTTTTCCTCCAGCCGGGGAGCGCCCGACACCTTTGACTGCCATGGAGCGATTTTCGTGCGATGAGGCGGCATCCGATCCTGCAGAGTTTCCTGCTGCTGGCGGCATGCGTGGCCGGAACCGCGTCGGCCGACATCCGAACGACGCCGCACAGCCTCGTGCGCAAGTCGGTGAAAGCCGACGCGTCCGACATCTGCGTCTTCTGCCATACGCCCAACCTGAGCGGCGCGCCGCCCGACAAGGCGCCGCTGTGGCAGGGCTCGATCGGCACCGATCTCGTGTTCACCATCTACGACGACATCGGCCGGCTCGGCCTCGGCAAGTCCTCGGTCGGTTCGCAATCCATCGCCTGCCTGTCCTGCCACGACGCCAACCAGGCCCGTGCCGTGAGCAAGACCTCGGCCGACCATCCATTCGGCGTGCCGTATCGCGGCGCGACAAAGAGCCGGCCGCCGGCGATACCCGCCCTGGGCCGCAAGCCCGACTTCAATCCGGAGAATCCGGCCATCTGGGCCAGAAATCTCGTCGCGCACGAAGACTTGCGCGACGTCAGCCAGGGCATCATCGAAGAGCGGACCGTGTGGTGGGTCTCGATGTCGGGCACGACGGCCCGCCGCATGCGCAACGACCTGCCGCTCTACACGCGCAACGAAACGGACAGCGGCCAGGACATGCCGTTCATCGAGTGCAGCAGTTGCCACGACCCGCATTCCAACAACAGCAAGTTTCTGCGGCTGACGAACGACGGCAGCCGCCTGTGCCTCACCTGCCACATCAAGTAGGCCGCATGCCAGCGGCAGCAAACCTGGGGATAGCCAAATGAAAAACACGCGACCGGCCCGCTTCACTTCCGCGACCACCCTGCTTTGCGCATGCGCCGCCGTCGCGGCGATGCTGTCGGCCTGCGCGCCGGTGAGCCCGACCGGAGAGAGGAAGGCGGGCGAAAGCCGCTTGATCTATCCCGGTCCGCCCGACGATCCGCGTTTCGTCTTCGAGCGCACCATCCGCGGCAGCGCCGACGTCGTGCCCGACGAGGAGGAATCGGCGCTGCGCCGGGCCCTCACGGGACAATCGCGCACCACCGAGGCGCTCGGCAAGCCCTACGCCGTCGCCGCCTACCACGGCCGGATATTCGTTTCCGATTCCGCCGAGCGCTTCATCAAGGTCTTCGACGTCCCCCGCGGCAAGTATTACAAAGTAGGCACCGAAGACGGCGACGGCCTGCTGACGAAGCCGCTGGGTCTCGACATCGACGACGCCGGCACGCTTTACGTCGCCGATGCGGGCGCCAAGGCCGTGATCGTCTTCGACCGCGACGGCAAGTTCCTGCGCAAGATCGCCGGCCCCAAGTTCTTCGACCGCCTGTCCAGCGTCACCGTCGACCCGGCCGGCGAGCGCCTCTACGTCGTGGACATCGGCGGCGTCGCCTCGGAACAGCACCATGTGCGCGTCTTCGACGCCCGCAACGGCAACCACCTCTACGACGTCGGCAAGCGCGGCAGCGGGCCCGGCGAATTCAATCTGCCGCGCGACGTCGCCATCGGCAAGAACGGGCAGCTCTACGTCGTCGATGGCGGCAACTTCCGCGTTCAGGTCTTCGACAAGGACGGCAAGTACCTGCAAAGTTTCGGCACCGTCGGCAAGCAGTTGGGCAATTTCGCCCGACCGAAGGAGATTGCCTCCGATCGCGAAGGCAACATCTACGTCGCCGACGCCGCCTTCGGCAACTTCCAGATCTTCAATGCCGAGGGCGAACTGCTGATGTTCATCGGCGACCGCTCCGAACAGGAGGGGCCGGGCAAGTACATGCTGCCTTCCGGCATCGCGGTCGACGAGGACGGTCGCATATATTTCGTCGACCAGTGGTTCCGCAAGATCGACGTCTTCCGTCCCTACGCGCTCAAGCCCGACGCCGGCTTTCTCGTCCCGCAACCGCGGCCGGCGAAACCCGCCGCCAAGTAGATCGCATAGTTCCCGTTTGCGGGAAGGCGGCACTTTCCAATTCCGGGAACCGGGTCGAAGCCGGGCCTTGGCGGTTGTCTCGATAGGCGCGCATTCCCTGCAATGGCAAGGCTTTCGCGCCCGCGACGGCGAAAAACGCGCCCTGGCACGCTTGCTGCATTGACCTTGTCACCACCAATATTTTTTCTTGCGCAGACGGGGGCAACCATGAACGCAAATAATCTGAGGACGAAACACATTGGCCGGCACATCGTGCGCTGGCTCGGCGCCGCGACGGTTGCGGCGATGATGACCGGCGCAGCGCTTGCCGCCGGCATTTCCAGCACCAAGCACAACCTGAGCAGCGGCGGCAGCGGCGAAACGCGCAGCGGCAAGAGCAGCACCGACCAGATCTGCGTCTTCTGCCACACGCCGCACGGTTCAGACACCAGCGCACCGGTTCCGCTGTGGAACCGCAAGCTCGATACGTCGACGAGCTATACGCTCTTCAGCTCGCTCGGCACGTCAACCCTCGACGGTGAAGTACTGTCCGTCGGCTCCATCTCCCTGGCATGCCTGTCCTGCCACGACGGCACGCAGGCGATGGATTCGGTGATCAACGCTCCGGGTTCCGGCGGCTACAACTCTGCCGGCGCGCGCTTCGGCACCTGGACCGCGGGTGCCACCGGCGGTACCGCCGGCATCATCGGCACCGCCGGAAATCCGATTCCGCGCCTCGGTACCGACCTCTCCGACGACCACCCGATCGGCATCGCCTACTGCGGCGGCGGCCTGACCGGCACCGGTTCGACGGCCAGCGGCACCTGCGCCGACACCGATTTCATCGGCACCTCGGCGACGACGACGGCCGACGGCCGGGCGGCGCAAGTCAAGACCGCGGTGATGAACAGCCAGCAGGTGTTCTGGGTCGACGTCGATGCCAACACCGGGCGCGGCAAGGGCGACATTCAGCTCTACACCCGCGACTTCGCCGGTGCGGCCGGTACGCCGTCGGTCGAGTGCGGCAGTTGCCATGACCCGCACGTCGAATCCAGCGCCAGCGGCCTGAACTTCATGCGCGTGGCGACCAGCGGTTCCCAGATCTGCCTGTCCTGCCATGTGAAGTAACAGTTTTCCGGACCGCGCCATCGTCCGGACGGGCCAGATGCCATGCATCTGGCCCGTTTTTCGCTTTTAAGCCCTCATCGAATCGTCAATTACGGAGGCAAGACAAAATGGACCGCGGCATCGTTGTTTTGATTGCGGCACTCTCCGGCAGCTTCGCCCTGGCACCGAGCGTGCGGGCCGAAGACGCGCCGCCACCGGCGGCCGTGTTTGCGACGGTCGACGGCAAGCCGATCAGCCAGCAGGACTTTCACAGCGCCTTCGCCAACTTCCTGCGCCAGAAGTACTACCACGGGCAGGTGCCGGAAGGCCAGCTTGCCCTGGCGCGCGAGGAGGTCAAGGAGCGCCTGGTCGACCGCTTGCTGCTGCTGGCCGAGGCGAGCCGGCGCGGCCTCGTCGCCGACGAGAAGCACATCGACGCCAAGATCGCCGAATACGACGCGCGCTACGCGACGAGCCCGGTCTGGCAGCAGCGGCGCGAAACCCTGCTTCCGGGCCTGAGGCTGCAACTGGGCGAGCAGGACATCTTGAGCCGCATCGAAGAGCAGGTGCGCACGCTGCCGGAACTCACCGATGCGCAGGTCCAGGAGTTCTACCAAACGCGTCCCGAGCTCTTCACCGAGCCCGAGAAAATGCGCCTGCATACCATCCTGCTCAAGGTCGAGCCCTCCTCGCCCGCGGCGCTCTGGGATGCGGCGCGCGCCGAGGCGCAGCGCATCGTCGCGCGCCTGCGCGCCGACGGCAAGGCGTTCGAGGAACTCGCGCGCCTGCACTCGCAGGACCGCAACGCCGACAAGGGCGGCGACATGGGCTACGTGCACCGCGGCATGATTCCCGAAGCGGTGCAGGCCCAGATCGACGCCCATGAGCTCGGCAGCGTCGGCGATCCCATCGACGTGCTCGAGGGCGTGGCGATATTCCGGCTCGACGAGCGCCTGCCGTCGCGCGTGATGGCTTATGCGGACGTCGCCGCCCGCGCCCGCGACCTGCTCAAGCGCGAACGCAGCAACCAGGCTTGGGACGGCTTCGTCGCCGGCCTGCGCAAGACCGCCGTCGTCAAGATGGCGGAACCCGCGGCGCCCGTCCCCGCCGCGACAACGAACTGAGGCCAGGGCTCGCGGTTCGGCGCCATGAACATCGCCACCTCGAAATCCTGAGGCCACCGGAGGCAGGCAAGCGCGGGCAGACGAAACGCGACGACTTCCGGGAATCACGAGCCATGCACTGAGACGGCATGAGGCAGCTTGCTCCCCCCGGCCCGCAGCACGGAAGGCATCGACGCCGTCCCGGCCTTCCGCTCGGGGTCGCCTGCGCCGCCTGGATCGGCATCGCGTCCGCGCAAACGCCCGCTGCGCCCGTCGTCGAGCAACCCGAAACGCCCGTCGCCTTCGAGGCCGTGACGCCCGGTCCGCCCTCGTCCGTGTCGCCGGCGGCCGTACCGAAAAGCGAAAATCTTCCCGACCTGGCGGCGGTCGCCGGCTGGGGCATTCCGCCGATCCGCTGGGGCGGCAATACGACCAGCAATTACGGCTGGAACGAGAGCGCGGCGGGGGCGACGACCTTCACCGAGACGCAAACCGTCGGCCTGCGCGGATCGAGCTACATCTACCAGCCCTGGTACGCACAGGTTTCCGGCGACCTCGGCCTGCTCACCGGCACCTCCAAGCAAAGCGGCGGCGACTCGGTGGAGAGCAACTCGTCGCGCAGCACGTCGCTGACCTACGGCGGCAACCTCAACCTCTTTCCGCAAAGCCGCTTTCCGTTCCAGGCCTACGTCCAGTCCAGCGACAGCCGCGCCAGCGCCAACGCCATGGGCTCGCACTACACTGCGCTGCGCATGGGCGCCCGCCAGAGCTATCGCCCGGAAACGGGGCCGGAAACCTATTCCGCCAGCGCCGACCGCAGCATCGTCGCCACCAGCGACGTGCGCAGCGTCGTCGACGCCTTGCAGGGCGGCTTTGCGACCAGCATCGCCGAGCACGGCATCAGCGCCAATGCCCGCTATTCGCGCAACAGCGGCGACGTCGGCGGCCAGGGTTCCAGCCTGCTGAGCCTGAATGCCGCGCATTCCTGGCATAGCGACGAAGAACTCACGGTTGCCTCGTCGGCGAATTTCACGAACAACCAGATCCGCATGCTGACCGGCGGCGGCCTCTCCATCAACGACAGCCAGGTCGTGCAACTCGGCTCCTCGGTCACCTGGCTGCCGGACGAGGATCTGCCGTTGACCGTCATCGGCGGCGGCAGCTTCCTGCGCATGAATACGATGACCGAGACCGCGTCGGCCGATCTCAGCAACCTCACCGGCTACGCCAACGCCAGCTATCGGTTTTCGAACAACTTTTCCGCCAATGCCGGACTCACCGTGGCCCAGAACCAGAGCGCCGGCATCCGCCAGGTCGCCGCCGGACAAAGCGCCTCAGTCTCGTATTCGGGAAACCCTCTCACTTTTGGTGATTATTCCTATAACTGGGGAACCGGCGCCGGGATCAGCAACCAGATGATCACCGGCGCCGCCGCCAACCGCAACCTCTCGGGCCAGGTTCAGCATTCGGTACTGCGCAACCTCGCCTTGGGCGAAGCCAGCGCCATCGTCCTCAACGCCACCCAGAGCTACGCCCTCGCCTACAACAGCACGTCGGGCCAAAGCGGCGTTCTCACCCACGGCGCCGGAGCCTCCTGGCGCCGCGGCATCGGCCAGCAGTCGCTGGGCATGCTCAGCACCACGCTCTCGGATTCGATCAGCACGGGCGACTATCCGAGCCATTACCGCAGCCTGTCGACGCAGGGAACGATGCAAACCCAGTTCAGTTCCCGCTCCACACTGAGCGCCAACGTGAATTTCGTCCTCAGCCAACAACTGTCCAGTCCGCAGATCAGCCAGACCGCGACCGGCGCGACGCCTACCTCCGCTCTCGTCAGCAGGGACGGCAGCAGCACCCTGAATGGTTCCGCCCAGATCAGCTACACCCACCGCTCGCCCTTCGATATCCCCGACCTCGTCTACAGCGCAGCCTTCCAGGCCAACGCCAGCCAGACCAATCTGCGCCTGATCAGCGGCGACCCGAACGCGCTGGCGTGGCAAACAGGCCAGGTGTTCCAGCAATACGCCGACTATCGCTTGGGCCGCCTGATGTTCCGCGCCACCAATTCCTTCGCGACGCTGAATGGCAAGAAAAATGCTTCTATCTTCTTCACGATCAGCCGCGAGATCGGCGACTTCTAGTGGAACGGCCCGCGGGCCCGTCGCCGGATCGCAGCCGAGCCGTCTTTAAGGAACAGGTATGAGCATAAGCAGCGCAGCGGAGTTTCAGGGTAGATCGCTATCGGCGAAAGTGGGGGCAATGCTGAGGCGCTGCGGCGTCGTCCTCGCCGGCCTGGCGGCGCTGCTCAGCATCTTCTTCATCGGCGTTCCCGACGCCCGCGCCGAATACGGCGACGTCGTCATCAACAACTACTCGGACGCTTCCGGCATGCGGCCCGTCGTCTTCCCGCACTTGTTTCACCGCATCCGTTTCCGCTGCAAGGTCTGCCACGCCGACATCGGCTTCAAGTTCCAGGCCGGCGGCAACGAGATCAACATGGTGAAAATCATCGACGGCCAGTTCTGCGGCGCCTGCCACAACGGCGAAATCGCCTGGTCGGTCGAGAACTGCAACCTGTGCCACTCGGCCAAGCCCGGCACCAAGACCCAGGTGCACGAGAGCACCATCCAGAAACTGGCGCAACCTGCCGCCGCGGCGAAGAAGAAGTGAGGCCGAGATGAGATTCCGCAGCCTGATCGCTTTCACCTTCGCCGCCGCCCTGCCCGCCGCCTCCGCCCTGGCGGACGTGTCCGGCAAGGACATCTACGCCAAGACCTGTTCCGTCTGCCATGCCACGGGCATCGCCAGCGCTCCGCGCTATGGCCATGCCGGCGACTGGAGTCCGCGCCTGGCCGGCGGCAGCGCGCGCCTCTACGCCAACGCGCTCAAAGGCACGGCCAAGGGCATGCCGCCCAAGGGCGGCAACCCGGCCTACAGCGACGCCGAAATCAAGGCGGCGGTCGACCACATGCTCGCCGCCGTCAAGGACGCCGCCAAACCGGCGACGCCGCCGAAGCCGGCGGCCAAGGACGCCGAGCCGAAAGCCGCGGCGCCGGTGGCCGCCGCGCCCGCGGCGACGCCGGCCCCGGCGGCGGCACCCGTCGCGACCGTCGCGACGGCCGATGCGCTCCCCGCCGGCGACGTCAATGCCTTCAACCGGCTGCTGAAGCCGGTCGGCCGGCGCAACCCGCCGCCGCCGGAAGACGGCATCCACGATCCGGGCAACGACGGCACCCACGCCCTGCTGCCGCCGCTGACCGCCTATGCCGGGCTGCCCAAGAGCTTTGCCGGCAACCGTGTGAACTGGGTCGAGGCCATCGGCACGAAGAAGATCAATCCGCGCTGGGACCGCGCCGATCCGGCCGCCGAGCCGGTCGTCATGGACCTCAACATCGTGCGCGAGGTCAAGGGCTCAATGCCCGACGTCGTCTATCCGCACAAGCAGCACACCGAATGGCTCGATTGCTCGAACTGTCACCCGGCCATCTTCATACCGCAGAAAGGCGCCAACGCCATCAGCATGGCCTCGATCCTGCTCGGCGAGAAGTGCGGGGTCTGCCACGGCAAGGTCGCGTTCCCGGTTTCGGAATGCCGGCTGTGCCATTCCAAGAAGAAGGACCTCGCCCGCCCCGCCCAGACCGCGGCCGGTGCCGCCAAGTAAGGAAAACGGAACATGCTCAGAAGAACCCTGACCGCCCTCGCCATCGCCTGCATCGGGACGGCGGCATCGGCCCAGCCGCCGGAAGCCGACAGCGCGGCCACGCGCTTGCGCGCGGCGAAAATCGACAAGGACACGCTCGGCTTCAACGTCGAATCGGTCGGCAAGCTGCTCGAAACCTCGTCGGCGGCGCGCCAGATCGAGGCCAGCAAGGCGCCGGAAGCGCTCGACAAGCGCAACAAGGCGCGCGAGCTTTACAAGTCCGCCCAGGCCGCCCTGGCCGCCGGCGACTTGCCGCTGGCGGCGCAACTGCTGACCGAAGTGCGCGCGACCTTCTTCGATGCCGTGCGTCTGGCCGCGCCCGAGGAAGTCACGGCGAAAAAGCTGGAGAACGACTACAAGGCGCGCCTCGACAGCGTGAATGCCCTGCTCGGCGCCTACCAGCGCGTCGCCGGCGAGAAAGGCAGCGCCGCCAAGGGCGTAAGCGAAACCGTCGCCCAGATCGAGAAAGGCGTCGCCGAGGCCGCGAAGTCGGCGCAGGCGGGCAAGTACCAGGAGGGCCGCGCCGAGCTCGACCGCGCCTACCTCGTCGCCAAGGCCGGCATCAGCGGGCTGCGCAGCGGCGACACGCTGGTGCGCTCGCTCAGCTTCGCCAGCGCGGAGGAGGAGTACCACTACGAGATCGACCGCAACAACACCCACCAGATGCTGATCGAAGTACTGCTGTCGGAGAAGCGTCCGGACGGCATGGTGCAGGGATTCATCGCCAAGGCCAGGGAGTTGCGTGCCCAAGCGGAGGCCGCCGCCCACGGCAAGGACTACGCAACCGGGGTAAAGCTACTTGAAGAATCGACTGCGGAACTGGTGCGGGCAATTCGCGGCGCAGGGGTATACATTCCCGGCTGAAACGCTGGGAGTCTGCTTCGCCTTTGTCCTGCTGCTCGGCTGTGCCGGCCTGGCCTGCGCCCAGGGCGAGTGGACGCTCTTGCGCAAGGACGGTCTGCACGACCCGAAGAGCCCCGCCATCAAGCAGCTCCAGGAGCCGCGCGAGGCGCTGTCGCGGTTGCCGCCGGACACCACCGGCAACATGGTGCGCTGGGTGCAGGCGCTCGAAACCGGCGTCATCCAGCCGCGCCCTAGCCTCAAGCCGGGCGTCGAAGCGGAAATCCTCGACCGCGACATCCTGCTCGACCTCAAGGGCAGCATGCCGATCATTCTCTTTCCCCACAAGCGGCACACCCAATGGCTGGCCTGCGCCAACTGCCACGACGGCGTCTTCGAGAAGCAGACCGGCGCGACGAAAATGTCGATGTTCCAGATCCTGGCCGGGGAACAATGCGGCATCTGCCACGGCGCCGTTTCCTTTCCGCTGACCGAATGCTTCCGCTGCCATAGCGTGGTACGGCCGGGCCAGGTCAAGCCGGCCATTCCCCCCGGCCTGCCGCGTTCGCACAACCTGCCGGGACCGCCATGAAACTCGCCGGCGCCTTGTTCGCGGCTGTTATCATGGCCCTCGTCGCCGTACCGGCGGCGGCCGAGTACGCCGACGTCGTGCTGAACAAGCGGTCCGAAAAGGAAGGCGTGCGGCCGGTGGTCTTTCCGCACTGGTTCCACCGCATTCGCTTCCAGTGCCGCGTCTGCCACCACGAACTGGGCTTCAAGATGCGGGTTGGAGCCAACGACGTCACCATGAACGAAATTTCCGAGGGCAAATTCTGCGGGGCCTGCCACAACGGCGACATCGCCTGGGGCGCCGATCGCTGCGACCTCTGCCATTCCGGCAAACCCGGCTTGCCGACCGGTATTTTCGGTGGTCATGAGACCGGTGGACCGGGACGCTGGTAGCCGCCGCCGTCTGCTCCAGGCCGGCGCCGGCCTGCTGGCGGCCCTGTGTACGGGCTGCGCGGCAGGGGCGGCGCGGCGCGGCGACGCCCTGCTCGAACCGCTGTTCAGCATCGCCGGCGCGCGCCTCATCGCGCGCATGGACGTCGCCGGCGGCGCGGCGCCCGGCGCCATCGGTCCGCACGTGCCGCTGCTGTTCCCGGTTGCCGTCGCCGCCGCCTTCAACGACATCTACATCGCCGACGCCGGCGCGGCGCGCCTCTATCGCTACGACCGCGCCCTCGACGCCATGGCGGTGCTGCCCGAGACGCGCATCGGCCCGGCGACGCGGCTGCAGGCCGGCGCCGACGGCTCGATCTACGTCCTCGACCCCTTCGTCGGCGAAATCCGCCGCTATACGCGCGGCGGCCGGCCATTGCCGCCGCTGCGGCCGCGCCTGGCCACCAGCCGCTACAGCGACTTCGCCCTCGATGCGGCGACGGGCAAGATCTACGCGGTAGACTCCGCCCAACTCGCGATCGACGAAATCCAGCCCTTGGGACAGCTCGCCATCGAATACCAGCGCATCGAAGAACCCGGCCCGATCGCCGCCGACGGCCGCGGCCTCTACCTCGGCAGCGCCGCCTGCGGCTGCGTCGGCGAATGGATCCGGGGCCGCCCCGGACGCCGCTTCGGCGCCGGACAATTGCGCCAGCCCCTGGCCCTCGCCCTGCTCGGACCGCAACTGTTCGCGCTCGACGGCGTCGACCGCAGCGTCGTGCTGGCGCACGAGGCCGGCGTCGACGCCCTGACGCCCGCCGCGCTCGGCCTGTTGCAGCCCGAGAGCCTGGCCGCTGCGGGCGGCCTGCTCCTCGTCGCCGACGGCGCCGGACGCCGCGTGACGGCCTTCCGGCCGCGGCGCTCGTGATGCGCCGCGTCGCGCTCCTGGCGGCCGCCCTGCTGCTCCTCGCCGGCTGCGCCGCTGCGCCGGAAAAGGCCAGCTTCCGCCTCGGCCTCGACGCCAGCGCCGAAACCAAGCGCCTGATGTGGCCGCCCGAGACGGCCGGCGAAGTGCCCCGCTATTTCTACGTCGGCGAACTCACGGGCGAAAACAATTTCGTCCGTCCGGAACGCGAAACCGCGGTCGCGCGCAACCTCATCGCCCGCTTCTTCGACATCATCGTCGGCGAGGCGCCGCCCCTGCTGCTCGACCGGCCCCAGGCCGGCGCCGTAGACGAAGCCGGCCGCATCCTCGTCACCGACATCGGCCGTGCCGCCGTCTTCGTCTTCGACGAAAACCAGGGCAAGCTGTCGGTTTGGGGCAAGGCCACCGGCACGACGGATTTCGTCGCGCCGGTCGGCATCGCCGTTGGCCCCGACGGCCAGGTCTTCGTCGCCGATCCCGAACTCGCCCTGGTCGCCCGTCTCGACCGCGACGGCAACACCCTGGAACCGATCGGCAAGGGACTGCTGCGCCGGCCGACCGGGCTCGCCTACGAATCGAAAAGCAAGCGCCTGTTCGTCGCCGACACGCAGGCGCACCAGATCAAGGTCTTCGATCTGGAAGGGAACTTGCTCTCCACCATGGGT
>JACRPB010000081.1 GCA_016214175.1 Rhodocyclales bacterium | reverse complement strand
GCGCGTCGGCCAGGCTCATCTGCGCCGCTTCGAGGAGAAAGGTGCCGCTGCCGCACATCGGGTCGAGCAGCGGCACGCCCGGCGTCCAGCCGGCCAGGCGCAGGATGCCGGCGGCGAGATTTTCCTTGAGCGGCGCCTCGACCTTGGCGATCTTGTGGCCGCGCTGGTAGAGCGCCTCGCCCGAGGTATCGAGGTAGAGGGTGGCGAAATCGGCGGTCAGGAACAGATGGACGCGCACGTCCGGATGGCGCGTGTCGACGCTGGGACGCCGGCCGCAGGCGTCGCGGAAGCGGTCGCAGACTGCGTCCTTGACGCGCAGGGTCGCGAATTCCAGGCTGCGCAGCGGCGAGCGCTGCGCCGTGACATAAACGCGCAGCGTGTTGTCCACCTCGAACAGCCGCGGCCAATCGACGCCGGCGGCGAGGCGGTAGACGTCGTCCTCGTTGGCATAGGCGCCTTGCGCCACGCGCCAGAGCACGCGCGTGGCGATGCGCGACTCGAGGTTGGCGCGGTAGCAGGCTTCCCAGTCGCCCTGGAAGGCGACGCCGCCCGGCACGGCCTTGACCGCCGTCCCGCCGGCCGCGGCGAGGTCGTCGGCGAGCAAGGCCTCCAGGCCGCGCGGACAGGGGGCGAAGAAGTTCTCCATCAGAACGGCTTCAGCACGGCGAGGATGACGATCGCCAACAGCAGCAGCACCGGCATTTCATTGAAGACGCGGTACCAGACGTGGGAGCGCGTATTGCGCCCGGCGACGAAGTCGGCCAGCACGCGGCCGCAGAAGAAATGGTAGGCGAGCAGCACACCGACCAGCGCCGTCTTGGCGTGCAGCCAGCCGCCGGAGAAACCGAAACCGAACCAGAGCCAGAGTCCGCCGGCCACCGCCAGCAGGCCGATCGGCGTGACGAACTTGTAGAGCTTGCGCGCCATCAGCAGCAGGCGCTCGCGTTCGGCCGCGCTCTCCGCCGGCACCATCGCCAGATTCACGAAAATGCGCGGCAGGTAGAACAGGCCGGCGAACCAACTGACGACGAAAAAGATGTGGAAGGCTTTCAGCAGCAGCATGTTCAGGATGTCCTCAAGACGGCATCGACGGTCGGATAGCGCAGCGCCAGTTTCAGTTCCGTCTTCAGGCGCGTGTTGTCGAGGCGACGCGATTCGCTCATGAACGATAGCATGGCCGGCGCCAACTGCCGCTGCGCCACGGCCCAGGTCGCGCGCGGCGGCGGCGTCAGGCCGTGGGCGGCGGCGAGCCGGTCGAACCACTCGCCCATGCGCAGGCAGGAATCGTCGCTGACATGGTAGGCGCGATTGGGGCGGCCGCGGCGCAGGGCGGCCATGCAGGCGCGGCCGAGATCCTCGGCGTGGATGTGATTCGTATAGACGTCCTCTTCCGGCCGCAGCACCGGATCGCCGCGACGCAGCCGCTCCAGCGGCAGGCGGTCGGCGGCGTAGATGCCGGGCGCACGCAGCAAGGAAACGCGGCAGCGGCGGCCGAACTGCCGCAGGCAACGTTCGGCGTCGGCGCGCCGCTGCGCCCGCGCGGTCGCCGGATGCAAGGGCCGCGTCTCCGTGACGCGGGCGCCGCCGCAATCGCCGTAAACCCCGCTGGTGCCGATGTAAACGAGGCGACGTGGTAGACTCCGCGACCGCCGCAAAGCCGCGATCAGCCGCCGTGTGCGAGCGTCGACGTCGCCGCTGCCCGGCGGCGGCGCACTGTGCAGCACCGCATGGGCGAGACCGGCCAGACGTCGCAAGGTCGCCGGCCGGTCGAGGTCGCCGCGGATCTGGACGACGCCGAGCTGGCGCAACGCCTCCTCCGGCTCGCGCACCAGCGCATAGACGCGCCAGTGGCGAACGAGTTCCGGCAGCACGCGGCGCACGACGTCGCCGCACCCGACTATCAGCAATCTTTGCATCGGACGATTATCGCATGGCCTACCAAGTCACCCTCCAGCCCAGCGGCCACAGCTTCGAAGCCGCGGTCGACACCACACTGCTCGACGCCGCCCTCGACAGCGGCATCCACCTGCCCTACGGCTGCCGCAACGGCGCCTGCGGCGCCTGCAAGGGCAAGATCGTCGCCGGCAGCGTCGACCACGGCATCGCCCAGGACCATGCGCTGACACCGGCGGATCGCGACGCCGGCTTCGCCCTCACCTGTTGCGCCAAGCCGCTCTCCGACGTCACGCTGGAGTCGCGCGAAGCAAACGCCGAGGACGACATCCCCGTCCGCATGCTGCCGGTGCGCGTGCAGGCGCTGCTGCGCGCCGCCCCCGACGTCATCGTCATGAAGCTGCAACTGCCCGCCGACGAGCGCCTGCAATTCCTCGCCGGCCAGTTCGTCGAATTCCTGCTCAAGGACGGCAAGCGCCGCGCCTATTCGCTCGCCAATGCGCCGCAGGACGACCGCTTCCTAGAAATCCACGTGCGCCTGGTGCCGGGCGGCCTGTTCACGCAACAGGTCTTCAGCACCCTGAAGGAACGCGACATCCTGCGCATCGAAGGTCCTCACGGCAACTTCCAGTTGCAGGAACTGTCGCAGAAACCGGCGATCCTGCTCGCCGGGGGAACGGGCTTCGCCCCCGTCAAATCCATCGTCGAGCACAGCCTGCACAACCGCATCGCCCGCCCCCTGCACATCTACTGGGGCGCACGCGACCGCGCCGGCCTCTACCTGCCGGAGTTGCCGCAGCAGTGGGCGGCACAACACGCGCACATCCGTTATGTGCCGGTGCTCTCCGAACCCCAGGCCGCCGACGCCTGGGACGGACGGAGCGGACTGGTTCACGCCGCCGTGCTCGAAGATCATGCCGACCTGTCGGGCTTCCAGGTCTATGCCTGCGGCGCGCCCGCCATGATCGACGCGGCGCGGCGCGACTTCTGCGCCCACGGCCTGCCGGACGCAGAATTCTTTGCCGACGCCTTTACCTTTGCGCCACAATGAGAGCCGATTTCAGCAGGAAATAGGCTCTAAGAGATGGACATCCCGATCCGCCGCGAGCCGGTACTCAACCGGCAGAGAGCGATCACTGCCACGCGCCTGATCGTGCACGCGCCTGCGGCGGCGGATGCGGTGGCGGTGCTCGACGGCCTCGCCGACATCTGGCCCAGCGCGCGCAACGTCATGGTCGGACTCGCGGGCTGTAGCGCCGATGCCGCGCTGCTCGCCTGGCGACCGCCCGCCAACGCCCTGTTCGAGTTTCCGGCGCCGGCCCTGGCCACCGCGGAAGGTCAGGCGCTGGCCAATCAACTCGCCGCGGCCGGAATTCCGCTGTGCCTCGACGATTATGTCGATGCCATGCCGCTGCCGGCGACGCCGAAATTCCAGTTCGCCCTTGCCGACGCGCGGCGCAACCCGCAAATCGGCTTCGCGCCGGCGGTACCGCTGGCCAAGAACCTCGCCGACCTGCACGACTTCGACCTTGCCATCGAGAACGGCTATTCGGGCGCCGCCGGCTGGTTCTTCCTGCGCGGCCTGCCGCCGGCTTCGAACAAACTCAACCCGAGCCACGCCCAGATCATCCACATCCTGAATCTGGTGCGCCAGAACGCCGAAGTCGGCGACGTCGAAACCGCCCTCAAGAAGAACATCGGCATCTCCTTCAAGCTGCTGCGCTACATCAACTCGGCCGGCTTCGGCTTGATGAAGCAGATCGAATCCTTTCGTCACGCCGTGACCCTGCTCGGCTACGACAAGCTCAACAAATGGCTGTCGCTGCTGCTGGTTTCCGCCAGCCGCGACCCGGCCGCCCCGGCGCTGATGCAGACCGCGATCGGCCGCGGCCGCTTCATGGAAATCGCCGCCGCCGGCGTCATCGCGCGCAGCGTGCTCGACAACCTGTTCATCACTGGCGCCTTCTCGCTGCTCGACGTCCTGCTCGGCACCAAGATCGAGTCGGTCTTCAAGGAACTGAACCTGCCCGCCAGGATCTGCGAAGCCTTGCTGCAGCGCCGCGGGCCGTATGCGCCCTATCTCGATCTGGCGCTCGCCTGCGAGGCGGAAGACGTGGCCGATCTCGCCGCGCGCGCCGCCGCGCTCGGCCTCTCCGCGGAGAAGATCAACCGCGCCCAGGTCGAGGCGCAAGCGTTCGCCGACAGCTTGCAGTTGGACTGATCAGCCGCCGAGGTAGGCCGCCCGCACACGCGTATCGGCGAGCAGATTCGCGGCCGTATCGGCGATCGTGATGCTCCCGCTCTCCATCACGTAGCCGCGGCTGCAAACTTCGAGCGCGAGCTTGGCGTTCTGCTCGACGAGCAGGATCGTCACGCCCTGAGCGGCAACCGCCCGGATGACTTCGAACACCTTCTGCACCATCAGCGGCGCCAGGCCCATCGAGGGTTCGTCGAGCAGCAGCAGCTTGGGCCGGCCCATCAGCGCACGGCCCAGCGCCAGCATCTGCTGCTCGCCCCACGAGAGCGTGCCGGCGACCTGCTCGCGGCGCTCGAACATGCGCGGCAGCAGGTCGTGGATGCGCGCGAGGTCGGCGGCGATGTCGCCGTCGTCGCGGTGATAGGCGCCCATGGCGAGGTTCTCGGCCACGCTGAGCCGAGCGAAGACGCCGCGGCCTTCCGGCACCAGCGCAAGGCCGCGGCCGATCAGCGCATGGGCGGGCAGGCGGTCGAGGCGTTCGTCGCGCAGGCGGATCTCGCCATGGGCGGCGATCATGCGCGCGATGGCCTTCAGCGTCGTGGTCTTGCCGGCGCCGTTGGCGCCGATCAGGCAGACCATCTCACCTTCCTCGACTGCAAAGGAAATGCCTTTGACGGCCTTGATGCCGCCGTAGTGGACCGCGAGATCGCGCACGTCGAGCAGCGGCATCAGGCGACGCTCCCGCCGAGATAAGCCTCGATCACTTTGGGGTCCCTCTTCACCTGCGCCGGCGGCCCCTCCGCGATCTTCTCGCCGTAGTCGAGCACGGCGACGCGATCGCACAGGCCCATGACGAGCTTGACGTCGTGCTCGATCAGCAGCACGGTGAGGCCGTCGCTGCGCAAACCGACGATCAGGCTGCGCAGGGCGGCGGTCTCGGTGGCGTTCATGCCGGCCGCTGGCTCGTCGAGCGCCAGCAGCTTCGGCTCGGTCGCCAGGGCGCGGGCGATCTCCAGCCGGCGCTGGTCGCCGTAGGCGAGATGGCGCGCCAGGTCGTCGGCGCGGTCGGCGATGCCGACGTAGTGCAGCAGTTCCTCCGCACGGCGGCGGATGGCCGCCTCCTCGGCGCGCGTGGCGGCGTCGCGGAACACGGCGCCGATCACGCCGGCGCCGGTGCGCGCGTGGCGGCCGACCATGACGTTCTCTAGCGCCGTCATGTTGGCGAACAGGCGAATGTTCTGGAAGGTGCGGGCGATGCCGGCCTGGGTGACCTGGTGCGGACTGCCCAACCGCAGCGGTGCGCCGGCGAAGATCACCTCGCCCTCGTCGCGCGCATAGAGGCCGGTCAGCACGTTGAAGAAAGTGGTCTTGCCGGCGCCGTTGGGGCCGATCAGGCCGTAGATCTCGCCCTGCGCAATAGCGAGCGAGACGTCGTGCAGCGCCTGCACGCCACCGAAGCGCTTCGCTACGCTACGCGCTTCCAGCAACGGTCGCCCGCCCCCCTCGCTCCCCCCTCGCGGGGGGAAGCCCACTAGCTCGCTGCGCTCGAACGCTTGGGACTGGATGATCATGCTTTCTTTCCCGCCAGTTCGCGCCGGTGCCGCACGTCGGGCCAGAGACCGGCCGGGCGATAGAGCATGACGGCGATCAGCGCGACGCCGAACAGCAGCATGCGCAGCGATTCCGGATCGAGCAGCACCTTGCCGAACAGCGCCTGCTGCGCCGGCCCGGCCACGTTGCGAAAGATCTCGGGCAGGAGCGTCAGCAGCAGGCCGCCGAAGATGACGCCGGGGACGTTGCCCATGCCGCCGATGACGACCATGCACAGCACCATCACCGACGCCATGAGGCCGAAGCTTTCGGGCGAGACGAATTCCTGGAAGCCGGCGAAAAGGCCGCCGGCGACGCCGCCGAAGGACGCGCCCATGGCGAAGGCCAGCAGCTTGACGTTGCGCGTGTCGATGCCGCAGGCCTTGGCCGCGATTTCGTCCTCGCGGATGGCGACCCAGGCGCGGCCGATGCGCGAGTCCTGCAAGCGGATGGTGACGAAGACGATGCCGAGCGCCAGGACCACGAACAGGTAGTAGTAGAGATAGACGCCGGGAATGGAAACGCCGAAGACCTCGATGCTCTTCGACAAGGGCTGGCCGGCGATGGCGATCGGATCGATGCGGGCGATGCCCTTGGGGCCGTTGGTGATGTTGATCGGCGCGTTGAGGTTGTTGAGAAAAATGCGGATGATCTCGCCGAAGCCCAAGGTCACGATGGCCAGATAGTCGCCGCGCAGCCGCAGCGTCGGCGCTCCCAGCAGCACGCCGAAGAGGCCGGCGACGGCCGCGCCCAGGGGCAGGATGGCCCAGGCCGGCCAGTGCAGGCCGAAGTGCGGCGAGGCAAGCAGCGCGTAGAGATAGGCGCCGACCGCGTAGAAGGCGATGTAGCCGAGATCGAGCAGGCCGGCGAAGCCGACGACGATGTTGAGCCCGAGCGCCAGCATGACGTAGAGCGCGGCGAAGTCGAGCACGCGCACCCAGGCGTTGCCGAAGCCCAGCCCGGCAACGAAAGGCGCGACGAGCAGCACCGCCGCGATCAGCAATCCACCGAGTTGTGCCTTCTTCTTTTCCTCCATCAGGCCCGCTCCGCCACTTTCTCGCCCATCAGGCCCGAGGGCCGGAAGATGAGGACGACGATGAGGACGAAGAAGGCGAACACGTCCTGGTAGTTGGAGCCGAGCACGCCACCGGTGAAGTCGCCGATGTAGCCGGCGCCGAGCGCCTCGATCAGGCCCAGCAGCACGCCGCCGAGCATGGCGCCGCCGAGGTTGCCGATGCCGCCGAGCACGGCCGCGGTGAAGGCCTTGAGGCCGAGGATGAAGCCCATGTGGTAATGGGCGATGCCGTAGTTGGCCGACACCAGCACGCCGGCCAGCGCCGCCAGCGCCGAGCCGATGACGAAGGTCAGCGCGATGATGCGATTGACGTCGACGCCCATGAGGCCGGCGATGGCCGGATTCTCGGCCGTGGCACGCATGGCGCGGCCCAGGCGCGTGCGATGGACCAGCAGCAGGAGCCCGGTCATGGTCAGTGCCGCGACGGCCATGATGATGACTTGCAGCGCGTTGATCTGGGCGCCGAAAACTTCGTAGCTGTCGGCCGGCAGCAGCGCCGGCACCGAATGGTAGTTGCGTCCCCAGATCAGCATCGCCAGTTGCTGGAGGACGATGGAGACGCCGATGGCGGTGATCAGCGGCGCCAGGCGCGGCGCGTTGCGCAGCGGCCGGTAGGCCACGCGCTCGATGGCGAAACCCAGCGCCATGCAGACCAGGACGGCCACCGCCAGCGCGATCAACGCCACCAGCGGTCCGGGCAGGCCGCTCGCCGCCAGCGGCTTCATCGCCGCAAGCGCCGCCAGCGCGCCGATCATGACGATTTCGCCGTGGGCGAAGTTGATCAGGCCGAGGATGCCGTAGACCATGGTGTAGCCGAGCGCGACCAGGGCGTAAATGCAGCCGAGGGTGAGGCCGTGAGGAGGATGTCCACGTAAGGGGATAAAGAAACGGCACCCGCAGGTGCCGTTTCTTTCAGGAGTGTGCCGAAATCACTTCTTCTCGGTAGCGACGGGCGCTGCCGGTGCCGCGGCTGCGGCAGCCGGGGCGGCGGCCGGAGCGGCGGCAGGCGCCGCGGCGAGCGGTTCGGCCGGCGCGGCGGGGATGCCGCCGATGGTTTCCAGCGGCTCCCACTTGCCGTCCTTGGCGACGTACAGGGTAATGGCGCCGTCCTTGATGTCGCCGTTGGCGTCGAAGCTGATGGCGGCCGTAACGCCCTTGTAGGCGGTCTTCGGCAGGGCTTCGAGGATCTTCGCCGGCTCGGCGCTGTCGGCGCGCTTCGCCGCATCGACGACGGTCATCACCGCGTCATAGACGTAGGGCGCGTAGAGCTGGATTTCGGTGTTGAACTTCTTGGCATACCGCTCCTTGAAGGCGGGACCACCCGGCATCTTTTCCAGCGGCACGCCGGGCAGCGAGCAGTAGGCGCCGTTCGCAGCGGCGGCGGCGAGCTTGTGGAACTCGGTGGTGCAGCCGCCGTCGGCCATCAGGTACTTCGACTTCAACCCCAGCTTCTTCATCTGTGCCGCCAGCGGACCGGCCTGGGCGTCCATACCGCCGTAGAAGACGAGGTCGGGCTTCTTGCCCTTGATCTTGGTCAGGATGGCGGCGAAGTCCACCGCCTTGTCGTCGGTATGTTCTTCGGCGACGACCTTGACGCCGGAAGCCAGCGCGGCCTTCTTGAATTCGGCGGCGACGCCTTCGCCATAGGCGGTCTTGTCGTCGATGACGGCGACGGTCTTCGCCTTCAGATTGTTGGCGGCATATTCGCCGAGCACCTTGCCTTGCTGCTCGTCGTTGGCCATGACGCGGAAGGCGGTCTTGAAGCCCTGCTTG
>JACRPB010000073.1 GCA_016214175.1 Rhodocyclales bacterium | reverse complement strand
TGCGCTTCCTGCGCGAAGTCGATTCCTCCAGCGTCATGGTCAACGCCTCGACGCGCTTCGCCGACGGCTTCGAATACGGCCTCGGCGCCGAAATCGGCATTTCCACCGACAAATTCCACGCCCGCGGCCCGGTCGGCCTCGACGGCCTCACCTCGCAGAAATGGATCGTGCTCGGCGACGGCGAAGTCCGCGGCTAGAACGCATTCAACTCAAGGAGATCCCGATGAAAAAGCTGCTGCTCGCCTGCGCCTTGTCCGTCGCCACCTTCGCCTTCGCCGCCACCGACATCGCCGGCATCAAGTTCGAGGACAAGATCAACGTCGCCAATACCGACCTCAGCCTGAACGGCGCCGGCCTGCGCGCCAAGTTCTTTCTCAAGGTCTATGCCATCGGCCTCTACCTGCCGGAGAAGAAGACGACCACCGCCGACGTGCTGGCGGCGAAGGGCGCCAAGCGCCTGCACATCGTCACCCTGCGCGACCTTACCGCCGAACAGTTCGCCGACGCGCTGGTCGAGGGCATCCACAAGAATCTCGCCGAGAGCGAAGTCGAGCCGCTCAAGGCGCGCATCGAACGCTTCCGCGCCACCATCCTCGCCCTCAAGGAAGCGCCGAAGGGCGCCCTGGTGGAAATCGACTGGCTGCCCGGCGTCGGCACGCGCCTCTCCTTCGCCGGCCAGAAGAAGGGCGAAGACATTCCCGGCGAAGACTTCTACAACGCGCTGCTGCGCATCTGGCTCGGCGACAAGCCGGCTCAGGACGATTTGAAGGGCGCGCTCCTGGGCAATGCATAGCGCCCGAACCTCATCGCCCGCCGAAGACGAAGCCGTCCTGTCCGAGCAGGTGCGGGGCTACATCGTCGGCACCAGTCTGCAGAACGTTGCCGGTGCCGCGGCGCTGACGCTGATGGTCTTTGCGGTTCAGAAAGGCGTGGCGCCGCACTATTGGGCGCCGACGCTGCTGGCCCATTATTTCGTCACGCTCGGACGCGCCTACGTGATCTGGCAGTTCGGGCGCCGGCCGGCCAGCCGCAGCAGCGCCGCCTGGGGACGGCTGCTCACGATCTGCGCCGGTCTCACCGGCATCTGCTGGGGCTTGACGAGCGCACTGATGCTGCCCCGGTTGCCGACGGAATTGCAGTTGTTCGTCCTGACGGTGATTGCGGTGGTGTCCTCCTCCTCGTCCTCGGAAGGCTTCGCCTTCGTGCAGCCGTCGCACGCCTTCCTCTTGGCCTGCATGGGTCCGCCGACGCTCTGGCTGCTGGCCAGCGGCGACCAAGCGCTGGTGATCCTCGGCGTCATGCTGTTCTGCTTCGTGCCGATGACGTTCTGGCAGGCAGCCAAGCGCAACCGGACGTTCATCGAAGGCCAGCGCATGCGCGTCCGCAACGATTCCCTCGTCGGCGAAATCGCGGCGCAGCGCGACGACCTCGACCTCGCCCGGCAGAAGGCCGAAGCCGCCGTCAAGCAGCTCGCGGAAATCCTCGACAACAGTCCCGTCCCCACTTTCGTGCTCGATGCCGACCACGTCGTCACCCACTGGAACAAGGCCTGCGAGAGCGTCTTCGGCGTGCCGGCGCAGGCCATGCTCGGCAGCCGCAACGCCTGGCAGGCGTTCTACGCCGAAGCGCGGCCGGTCCTCGCCGATCTGGTGATGAACGGCGACGTCGCGGCGATCGAAACGCTGTACGCCGGCAAGGAGATCAAGGCCTCGGGCCTGATCGCCGGCGCCTTTCACGGCGAGGACTACTTCCGCAAGTTCGACCGCTGGCTGTTCTTCACTGCGGCGCCGCTGCGCAACGAGAAGGGCGAGATCAGTGGCGCCATCGAGATGCTGCAAGACATCACCGAGCGCCGCAAGGTCGAGGCCGCCCTGCTCCACGCCAAGCGCACGGCCGAGGCCGCGACGCACGCCAAGAGCGAATTCCTCGCCAACATGAGCCACGAAATCCGCACCCCGCTCAACGGCGTGCTCGGCTTTGCGCGCATCGGCGTGCGCGACAGCGCCACCGGCTCGCCGGCGCACGAAACCTTCGAGCACATTCTGCATTCGGGCGGGCTGCTGCGCGGCGTCATCAACGACATTCTCGACTTCTCGAAAATCGAGGCCGGCATGCTGACCGTGGAAAGCGTGCCCTGCGAACTCGGGCCGCTCATCGACGAGTCGGCGGCATTGATGGGCGAGAAGGCGCGCGCCAAGGGACTCGCGATCCGCGTCGACAAGTCGCCGCAACTGCCGGCGGCCTGCCTGACCGATCCGCTGCGGCTGCAACAAGTGCTGATCAACCTGCTTTCGAACGCGATCAAGTTCACCGAGCGCGGCGGCGTCACCCTGACGGCCGGCGTCGCCGCCGGCCGCCTGGTGTTCACGGTCGAGGACACCGGCATCGGCATGGCCAGCCATCGCATCCAGGAGCTGTTCGGCGCCTTCCACCAGGCCGATTCGTCCACGACGCGGCGCTTCGGCGGCACCGGCCTCGGCCTCGCCATCACCAAGCGCCTGGTCGAACTGATCGGCGGCGACATCGAGGTCGCCAGCCGCCTCGGCCAGGGCAGCCGCTTCACGGTGAGCCTTCCGCTGATCGCAGCAACGGTGCCGGAGGCGCCGGACGTGACGCTCGCGAACGCCGCCTCGCGGCGCCTGGCCGGCTTGTCCATCCTCGTCGCCGAGGACGACGACATCAACCAACTGGTGATCGAAGACCTGCTGAGCAGCGAAGGCGCCCGCGTCGTCATGGTCGACAACGGACTGCGGGCAGTCGAGCGCATCGCCGCCGACGGCGGCCACGCCTTCGCCGTCGTCCTCATGGACATCCAGATGCCGGAAATGGACGGTTACGAAGCGACCGGGAAAATCCTGGCGCTGGCGCCGCACCTGCCCATTCTCGGCCAGACCGCGCACGCCCTGCCCGAGGAACGCGACAAATGCCTCGCCGCGGGCATGGCCGACCTGGTGACCAAGCCCATCGATCTGGAGAAGCTCGTCAGCGCGATTCTTCGCCTGACGCAACGCGGGACGCGCTGAGGCCGCCGCCCGCCAGCGGCCGCCGCGATTCGAACAGCACGTAGGAAGACGCTTCCGCGCGCCGCAGGGCTTCGCGCAGTGCGGCGCGGCCCTTGCGGACATCGGGATCGCGCAGGCTCGCGCGGTAGAAGCGCGCATAGAAGTCGTCCGGAGCGACGACGATGCGGAAGACCAAGGCCGCCGCGCGCGCATCGCGCGGCCGCCGATAGGCATAGCGGCGGCTCTCGTCGGGCAGCAGCCGCGTGTCGGCATGTTCGGTCGCCAGATCGAGGCTGACGTCGCGCGCAATCAAGTGGCGCTCGACGGTGGCGGCGAGCGGTTTGCCGGCCCGGTCCGCCTGGCCGATCTCGACGACGACGCGCGGCGTGACGTAGGTCGGAAAGGCATGGCCGACGCCGACGTTGGCGATCGACAGTTCCGCGGCGACGACGCCGTCGCGCGCCGCCGGCTCGCTCGCCGCGATGGCGAGCCCGGACCTCACCATGTCCGCATCGTGTATGCCGCGCCACAAATGCCGGCGCTCCGGCATGTGGCAGGACTGGCAGTGGCGGCCCTCGCGCGCATGGCGACTGGCGCGCCATTCCTCGTAGGTGTTCTCCAGCGGCTTGCCGTTCAGGGCCGGACCGGAGGCGTCGAACTGGTGGCAGGCGGCGCAGAAGCGCGAATCGGCGAAGGCCGGTGTCGCGATCCAGCCGTCGTGGGGCAGATCCGTGCCGGGCGCCGGCAGGCTGCCGTCGGCGCGCGGCGGGCCGAAGGTCCGGCGCTGGCGGACGTGGCAGCCGGCGCAGGTGAGCCCGTCGCGGTGGTCGGCGCCGGCGACGTCCGGCGCAAAACCGGCGGGGTTCGCAGCGGCGAGGGCGCGCCGCAGGTCGGCGGCCTGTTCGGCCAGCGGTGCATGGCATTCGAGACAGGCCTGGTGATCCTCGACGGCGTCAGCGCCCATTTCCTGCAACTGGCCGAGCAGGCCCGGCCCCATGGCGCGACTGTGCGGCGCGCTGCCCCAGTCGGCGAACTGGCGCGGATGGCAGCCGGCACAAGCCGTCGGCGCCAGCGAGGTCGCGGCGGGAGTGAAGTGGGCCGGTGCCGGCCCCTGGGGCGGCAAGGGCCGCGCCCAGTGGCGGGCAACGAATTCGGCAGCGTCCGCGGCAGGCGCGACAGCCGGCGACGCGGACGATCCGGGACCGCAAGCCGCCAGCAGCGGCAGGCAGAGCAGACACGCCCCAAGCCACGGCAGCTTCACGGTCCGCCTCCCGTCATGGCCGTGAAATACGCCGATCGCCATCCACCGACGAGCGCAGCGAGCAAACTTAGTCCCCCGCCCTGGGGCGGGGGTTGGGGGTGGGGGGCGTCACATGCTTTTGCGCCCAGCCCCTTACGGCGATATATCGTCATCCGCGGATGGCTTCGCGACCAAGCGCGTTACTTTTTCGCGCAGGGATTGGCCGGCTTCGCGGCGCAGGGGTTCTTGGCGCAGGGGTTGGCCGCCTTCTTCTCGTCCTTCATCTTGCCCTTGGCCGGCATGGCGCAGGGATTGGCGTGTTTCACGGCGCAGGGATTCATCGGCTTGGCAGCGCAAGGATTGCCCTTGCCTTCGGCGGCGGCGGCGGGCAGCGCAAGGGCGGCGGCGACCAGCGCGGCGCCGGCGAAAGTCATGGAACGGCGGAACAGGGTTTGCATCGATATCTCCTCGGAAGCGTGGAAAGAAAAGCGCCGACTACTTGCCGGCACAGGGGTTGGCCGGAGCAGATGCCGCCGGCCGGAAACTCTTTTGCAGCGCGCGCGTGTGCGCCGTCAGCGCCGCCAGTTCCTTCGACGCCCAGGGCAGCGGCTGGGCCGCCATCGGCATCAGCATGCAGGCCTGGATCATTTCGTCGAGATGCACGCGCTTGACCCCGGCCTTGTCGCGCGCCATCGCCACGCGGTGCGGATAGGGCTTCGCGAAGCTCGCCTGGAAGGCGCCGTGGTTCGCGTGACAGGTGTTGCAGGACATGCCGTTGGTGGAGAGCCTTGTGTCGTTCCAAAGCTTGTCGCCGAGGACGGCGAGCTCGCGCGCATCGCCGGCGTAGGGCCGGTAGCCGGGCGGCCGGGTAATGGCGGCAGGATCGATTTCCGGCTTGCCGGCGGCGAACGCGGGGTTGCCGGCGCAAGCGGCGAGGACGGCGAAAAGCGGCAAGGCGATACGGCGAGGGATCATGGCGAAAGCTCCTGTCATAGCGATGTCGTCAGTTGCAGCAACCAGCCGGGCGCGGCATCGAGCGCCCAGGCTTCGAAAACCTTGTCGGCGCCGCTGAGGATCAGCGCGCCGAGCAGCAGCATGACGCCGCCCAATGCCTGTTTGCCGAGCTTGCCGACGGCCATGAGCCGGCCGCGCACGCGCAGCATGGCCTGGCGCGACAGCAAGCCGAGCGCCGCCAGCGGCAGGCCGGCGCCGAGGCCGAACAGCGCCATGACGAGGGTCGCCTGCACGAGGCTCTGTCCCTGACTGGCGAGGGTGACCGCCGCCCCCAGCGTCGGCCCGACGCAAGGGCTCCAGACGAGGCCCAGCAACAGACCGAGGACGAACTGTCCCGGCAGGCCGTCGAGCGACACCTTGGCCAACAGCGTGTGCCCGGCACCGGAGAGTCCCGACGTCGCACCGGCAAACCGCTCCTGCAAGCGCACGGAAAGCAGCAGTGCGCCGAAGGCGAGCAGCAGCACTGCGGCGAGGTTGCGGAAGACGGCCGGGTCCAGCCCCAGCGCCGCACCGAGACTGGCGACGAAGACGCCGACCACGGTCAACGACAGCGTCAGTCCCGCCGCCAGCGCGTAGGGGCCGAGGCGGTGGGCGGCCACCGCCGTGCCGAGCAGGATCGGCAGCAGCGGCAGCACGCAGGGCGAGAGCGTGGACAAGCCGCCGGCGACGAAGGA
>JACRPB010000072.1 GCA_016214175.1 Rhodocyclales bacterium | reverse complement strand
CCGACCGATTACCGCCGCCGTGGGGTGAAGTGAAACCGCTCGCCTCGGCCGCCGGTTTTCCGCTGCCGCTCATCGCAGTCGCGCTGCTGTGCGCGGCCTATCTCGTCGCTGGCAACGTCGGACACGATCCCTGGAAAGCGGACGACGCCGTCCATCTGGGCGTCGCCTACGGCTTTCGCGCCGGCGGCGACTGGCTGCTGCCGCGCATCGCCGGCGAAGTCTGGCTGGGCACCACCCCCGCCTATCACTGGGTCGCCGCCGCCACCGCCTGGCTGACGCAATGGGCGCTGCCTTTCCACGACGGCGCGCGGCTGGCGAGTGCGCTGTTCGGCCTCGTCTTCCTCTACTTCCTCGCCCGTTCCGCCGCGGCACTGCACGATCGCGACACCGGGCTGAGCGCGCCCCTTCTCGCTATCGGCACCCTCGGCCTGCTCGTTCCCATCCACGATGCGCAACCCGCAATCGCGGTGCTGGCGGCAAGCGCATTCGCCTACTACGGCCTGAGCCGCCTGCAGCAAGCGCCTTTGTCCGCCGCCGTGATCGCCGGCCTCGGTTGCGGCGGTGCCTTTCTCTTCGGCGGCATCACCGGCATCGCGCCGCTCCTGCCGCTGCTGCTCCTGCCTCTTCTGCAAAGACGCTGGCTCGCCGTCGGCATCGCACTGCTCGGCGCCGCTGCCGTCGCCATCGCCTGGCCAGTGCTGCTCGCCACCTACGCCCCCGGACAGATGCCGGCCTGGTGGCGAGAGGAGCTTGCCGCCGCCGCCGTGCGCCGGAACGTCTTCAGCCGCGACCACCTGGAACTCCTCGTTTGGTTCGCCTGGCCGATCCTGCCGCTGGGCCTGTGGGCCGCCTGGGCGTATCGACGGCAATGGCGCGAGTGGCCGCTTGCGCTGCCGCTATTCGGCAGCGTCGTCGCCCTGGCCTGGTTCTTCAGCCACGAAGCGCGCCCTCTCGTCGCCTTGCCGCTACTGCCGCCGCTCACGTTGCTGGCAACGCTCGGCGCGCACAAGCTGCGCCGCGGCGCCGCCAATGCCTTCGACTGGTTCGGCATGATGACATTGACACTTGCGATCGGCCTCATCTGGCTCGGCGGCATCGCCATGTGGATCGGCGAACCGGCCCAGATCGCGGCTGGCCCTGGCGCTGGCCTTCAGCACCGCCTGGATCGCGGCGCTGGTCAAGCTTCCCCGCTCCCCCTGGAGCGCCGCCGTCCGCTGGAGCATCGGCATTGCCGCGATGTGGGGCGTGCTGGTCTCGCTGTGGTTTCCCTGGGTCGATTACGGCAAGACCTACCGCGGCGTCGCGGCCTCGCTGCGTCAAGCCCTGCCGCGCGACGCCGGCTGCGTGGCCGGCCGCGGTCTGGGGATGGCGCAGCGCGCCGTGCTCGACTATTTCGCCGACATCCGCACGCTGCCCGAACGCCGTGGCGGTGCCTGCGGCTGGCTGCTGGTGCAGGCCTCGGCACGCCAGGAAGCGGCTCCGGCCGGCTGGAAGAAAACCTGGGAAGGCAACCGACCTGGCGACAAGAGCGAACGCCTGCGCCTTTACCGCAAGGACGAATAGAGCCGCGCGCGGCCGCTCAAAGTTCGCCTGCCGGCGCCGGTTTAGAGCCGCAGGAAATGCTCGCGGTAGTACTTGAGCTCTTCGATCGACTCGTAGATGTCGGCCAGCGCCTCGTGCTTGCCGCCCTTCTTGACGCCTTTCGCCAACTCCGGTTTCCAGCGCTTGCACAGTTCCTTGAGCGTCGACACGTCGAGGTTGCGATAGTGGAAATAGCTTTCCAGCTTCGGCATGTGCCGCGCCATGAAGCGGCGGTCCTGGCAAATCGAATTGCCGCACATCGGCGACTTGCCCAACGGCACGTGGCGCTTGAGAAAGTCGAGGCACTGGCTTTCGACCTCGGACTCGGAGAGCACCGAGGCCTTGACCTTGGCGACGAGGCCGGATTTGCCGTGGGTATTTCTGTTCCCGTCGTCCATGCCGTCGAGCACGGCATCGCTCTGATGCACGACCCATACCGCGCTTTCGGCAATCACGTCGAGCTGGCTGTTGGTGACGACGACCGCCAGCTCGATGACCTTGTCCTGGTCAGGGTCGAGCCCGGTCATTTCCATGTCGAGCCAGACGAGGGCATTCTGATCCTGTGCCATAATCATTCGCGCTGAAAAATTCCATTCTCTCATAGTTCCCCCAACGCCTCTTGACCGCCAGCTCCGTAACGACCGCCTTCCTCGTCGCCCTGATTGCCAGCAGCCTCCTGCGCCTTTGGCTGGCGCTAAGACAAATGCGCCACGTCGCCGCCCACCGTGCTGCGGTGCCCGCCGAATTCGCCGCCGGCATTCCTCTCGCCGATCACCAGAAGGCCGCCGACTACAGCATCGCCAAGACGCGCCTGTTCCTCGTCGAACTTCTCGCCGACGTTCTGCTCACGCTCGCGCTGACGCTCGGCGGCATGCTGCACTGGCTGGACGCCAGCCTCGCCGCGATGCTCGACGGACGCGGCTATGCGCACGGCCTGGCGCTGTTCGCCGGCTTCGGCCTCATCGGCTTCGGCGTCGGGCTGCCGTTCGCGCTCTACCGCACTTTCGTTCTCGAAGCGCGCTTCGGCTTCAACAAGATGACGCCGTGGCTGGTCGTCACCGACACGCTGAAGCAGGGCCTGCTCGCCGTCGTCATCGGCGCGCCGCTGTTGCTGGCGGTGCTGTGGCTGATGGCAGCCATGGGCGACGCCTGGTGGTTCTACGTCTGGCTGTTCTGGCTCGGCTTCAACCTGCTCATGCTGCTGCTCTATCCGACGCTGATCGCGCCGCTGTTCAACAAGTTCGCCCCGCTCGAAGACGCCGTCCTCAAGGCGCGCATCGAGGCGCTGCTGGCGCGCTGCGGTTTCCAGGCCTCCGGCCTCTTCGTCATGGACGGCTCGCGCCGCTCCGCCCACGGCAACGCCTACTTCACCGGCTTCGGCAAGGCGCGGCGCATCGTCTTCTTCGACACCCTGCTGGATAAGCTCAGCCACGGCGAAGTCGAAGCGGTGCTGGCTCACGAGTTGGGCCATTTCAAGCGCCATCACGTCTGGAAGCGCGTCGCGCTGCTCGCCGGCGTCAGCCTTGCCCTGCTCTGGCTGATCGGCCAACTGATCGCCGAACCCGGCTTCTACCTGGGTCTCGGCGTCGCCACGCCCAGCACCGCCATGGCCCTGATCCTGTTCTCGATAGTGCTGCCGCTGTTTAGCTTCCCGTTGGCGCCGCTTTCCTCCTACCTTTCGCGTCGCCACGAATTCGAGGCCGACGCCTATGCCGCGCAGCAGTCGTCGGCGAACGAACTCGTCGCGGCGCTGGTCAAACTTTATAGGGACAATGCGGCGACGCTGACGCCCGATCCCCTGCATTCGCTGTTCTACGACTCCCACCCGCCCGCGAGCGTACGCACCGCCCGTTTGCGCGCACATTGAAAGGAGCAGGTATGCGCACTCTTCTGCTGTTGTCGTCGCTGGTTCTCGCCGCCGCCGCCCAGGCCGCCGGCGATCCGAAACTCGGCAAGGCTCTCCATGACAAGCAATGCGCCGCCTGCCATGTCCGTCTGGTCGGCGGCGACGGCAGCAAGCTCTACACGCGCACGCCGCGCCTCATCAAGGACCGCGCGGCCCTGGCCCAGCGCGTCACCATGTGCGTGGCGCAAACGGGCACCAAGTGGTTCCCCGAGGAAGAAGAGCACGTTACCGCCTACCTCGCCCAGCAGTTCTACAAGTTCAAATAGGAGGCCGCGATGGACGCCGTCTGCGATCTCGCCAAAGGCAAGTGCAAGCCCTGCGAGGGCGGCGTGCCGCCGCTTGCCGACGCTGCCGCCGCCGAACTGATGAAGCAGCTCGACGGCTGGACGCGCCAGGGCAATGCCCTCGTCAAGACCTGGCATTTCAAGAACTACCACCAGACCATGGCGTTCGTGAACGCCACCGCCTGGATCTCGCATCGCGAGGATCACCACCCCGACCTCGCCGTCGGCTACAACCGCTGCACGGTCAGCTACACCACCCATGCCGTCGGCGGCCTCAGCGAAAACGACTTCATTTGCGCGGCCAAGATCGACGCGCTGTTCGCGCTTTGAGCGCAGGCCGCCAAGGCCGCATCGTCGCCGCCTTCGGGCGGCACTACGAAGTCGTCGCCGACGACGGCAGCATTTGGCACGCCGTTCCCAAGGGCAAACGCAGCGTCTATGCCTGCGGCGACCGCGTCGCGCTGGAGCTGGCCGGCGAAGAGGGTCAGGCGCGCATCCGCGACCATCTGCCGCGCACTTCGCTGCTCTACCGCAGCGACCAGTGGAAGCAGAAACTCATCGCCGCCAACGCCACACAGCTCGTCCTCGTCGTCGCCACCGAGCCCGCCTTCAGCGACGAACTGCTCTCGCGCGCCCTGGTCGCCGCCGAGCACGAACGCCTGCGCGTCGTCATCGTCCTCAACAAGTGCGACCTCGCCGCGCGCGTGGCCGCCGCCCGCGCCCAACTCGCCCCCTTCGCCGCCCTCGGCTACACCGTGCTGGAGCTCTGCGCCAAGCAGAACGCCGCGCTGCTGTTGCCGCTACTGGCCGGGCAACTCTCGGTACTCGTCGGTCAATCGGTCGACTCCGGCAAACACACCACCACCCACGCACGCCTCTACCGGCTCGACGAGAGTTCCGCCATCATCGACTCCCCCGGCCTGCAGGAATTCGGCCTCGCACATCTGAGTTTCGGCGACATCGAGAACGGCTTTCCGGAGTTTCGCCCCACGCTGGGTCAGTGCCGCTTCCACGACTGCCGCCATGGCGCGGAACCCGATTGCGCAGTGAAAGCGCTGGCAGACTCGGGCGCGGTCGACCGGCGTCGCTACGAGCATTTCCGCTCCATCACCCGAACCTGAATCGGGATTGCAGGCGCGATGCGCTTGACCGCAGGACTTTCCCGTACCTATCCGATCCGGCGCCGGCAACGGCGCTGCCCTCCGGCTCCGTCGCCGTTCGGGCTTTGAACTCAAGCGGCACGGCGCTATCTAACCGCCCGGTAGACGTCGACTTTCGTCGGCGAACAGCAAGGAGACATCCATGTCGCATAACAGCAAGAAGCGCTTATTTGTCTACGTACTCGCCGCCGCGATCGGCTACAGCGGCGTCATGCAGCCGGCGCAGGCGGCGCTGATCGGCGCCGGGCAAGTGGCCGCTGCCGCCGCGGGGCAGGAGCATCGCAGCCGCATTGCCGCCGTAATCGAGCGGCCAGCAGTGCAAGCCCAGCTCCAGGCGCTCGGTCTCGGCAGCGCCGATGCCCAGGCGCGCGTGGCCGCCTTGACGGACGACGAGGCCGCGGCGCTGGCCGACAGGATCGACAGCCTGCCGGCCGGCGGCGACGGCGTTATCGGCGGGTTGATTTTCGTCTTCCTCGTGCTGCTTTTTACGGACATCCTCGGCTTTACCAAGGTTTTCCCGTTTACGCATCAAATGAAACGGTAGTCCGTAGGCGTGGCTATTGCCGCGTGGCTGCAGGCCGGCTTGACGAGCTTGGTGCTCTTGCTCGCCGGTTGTGCGACCCAGACGAGCGCGTTGTTGGGCGACACGGGATTGCCGCGTCGGGTGGAGCTTGCGGCAACGCCATTCTTTCCCCAGGAGCGCTATCAATGCGGGCCAGCGGCACTGGCCATGGCGCTAGGGGCGGCCGGCATTGCGGCGGAACCCGAGGCGCTGGTCGCGCAGGTCTACCTGCCGCAGCGCGAAGGCAGCTTGCAAGTCGAAATGTTGGCGGCAGGGCGGCGCAACGGCGCCTTCAGCATGACCATCCCGCCGCGGCTAGGGGCGTTGCTCGCCGAGGTGGCAGCCGGAAATCCGGTGCTGGTCTTGCAGAACCTCAGCCTGCCTTGGGTGCCGCTGTGGCATTACGCCCTGGTCGTCGGCTACGATCTCGACAAGGCCGAAATCCTTCTTCGCTCAGGCGTCACGCCGCGTCTGGTCATGCCCTTGTCCACGTTCGAGCACACCTGGCAGCGCAGCAAGGCATGGGGCATGGTGGCACTGCCGCCGGGCCGGCTGCCTCGAACTGCGGAAGAAGCGCCGACCGTCGCCGCGGCAATCGCTTTCGAACAGTCGAACGCGCCGGCCGCCGCGCGCCGGATTTACGCCGCAGCGCTGGAGCGCTGGCCCGACAATCTCGCCTTGCTCCTGGGCCTGGGCTACAACGCCTACGCCGCCGGTGACGTCGCCGCTGCCGCCGACGCCTTCGGCCGCGCCGTCGAAGTGCATCCGCAAAGCGTACCTGCCCTCAACGATTTCGCCTTTGCCCTCAGTGCGCTGGGGCGTCACAGCGAAGCGCGCGCGGCGGCACAAAAGGCGCTTGCTCTCGGCGGCCCATGGCAGGATGCCGTGCGCGATACGCTACAGCGCATCGACGCGGCAGCTCGGGCGCGCTGACGAGTGCGCGCCCCCCCGATAGCCGCGGCCGGACGGCCCCCCCGCATCTTCAGGATCGCGCCCATGCTGGTCGCACAATGACGCGGGCCGGCGAACCGGTCCGTTCCAATGTCCGTGCCTTTGGCCCAATCGATCGGGCGCGCGACGAGGGTCACATTAGGACAGCCATAGCTGCCACTCGCAAGTGTCACTCGCAATAGATGATTGATGGTTGTCGCGAGTGTCGCGGGGGGCCTTGTGGTTCTGGAGGTGCTTTGGCGCCCGAGAACCCCGTCTGGGCCGGGAGCGTATGACGCTGCACCCCGGTTGCGGATGCGATTTACCAGCGCTGCATCAAGCTTCCCGATGAGGCGGCACGCGAGGCCCTAGACTTTGTGGACTTCCTAGGCCAGCGCTACGGCACGGCTGAGACTGCGGCAAAGGGCGACGATGCCGCCACCTACGACTCGTGGTTCAAGTCCCAGGTGCAACAGGCGTTGGACGATGCACGTCCGGGCGTTGCCAACGAAGAAGTTCGCGAACTCTTTTTCCGGCGCCGCCAAGTCTTGCGCCAGAAGCTGGAAAACGAGGCGTGAAGTTGATCTGGCATCCGCTCGCGATCATTGATCGCGAGCGGATCATGGATTTCATCGCCCGCGACAAACCCCTCGCTGCGCTGGCGCTGGACGAAGACTTTCAGGCCCACGCGGAAAGGTTGCCGGCAAACCCATTGCTCTACAAACCTGGGCGCGTAGCAGGAACGCGTGAAATAGTCGTCCGCCCGAACTATGTCATGGTGTATCGCATCGAAGGGGACTGCGTCACCGTTCTACGGGTAATGCACGCCGCTCAGATGTGGCCCTCCGCAGACTGACGCACTTGGCCTGTGCAAATAAGAGACGGGCCGGCGAACCGGCCCGTTCCACATCAAGAAAGCGACCGCTTACAGGCGTTCGTAAATCGTCGTGATGCCCTGCCCGCCGCCGATGCACATGGTCGCCATGCCGTACTTGCCGCCGGTGCGCTGCAGTTCGTAAATCAGCTTGGTGACGATGAAGGCGCCGGTGGCGCCGACCGGATGGCCGAGCGCGATGGCGCCGCCGTTGGGGTTGGTCTTGACCGGATCGAGCTCGAGGCCGCGGGCGACGGCGATCGACTGGGCGGCGAAGGCTTCGTTGGACTCGATGACGTCCATCTGGTCGAGCCGCAGGCCGGCCTTCTTCAACGCCAGCTTCGACGACGGGATCGGTCCTTCGCCCATGACGTCGTTGGGCACGCCGTGGATCGCGTATGCGACCAGACGCGCCAGCGGCTTGTGGCCGGCGGCGGCGGCCTTGGCGGCATCGGCCAGCACCAGGAAGGCGGCGGCGTCGTTGATGCCCGAGGCGTTGCCGGCGGTGACGGTGCCGTCCTTCTTGAAGGCCGGCTTCATCTTGGCCAGGGTTTCCATGGTCGTGCCGGCTTTCGGATGCTCGTCGGTATCGAACACGACTTCGCCCTTGCGGGTCTGGAAGGTGATGGGAACGATCTGCGACTTGAAGTGACCGGCGGCGATGGCGGCGGCGGCGCGCTTTTGCGACTCGACGGCGAAGGCGTCCTGCTGTTCGCGCGTGATGCCCCACTTGACGGCGAGGTTCTCGGCGGTGATGCCCATGTGGCCGACGCCGAAGGGATCGGTCAGCACGGCGACCATCATATCGATGGCCTTGGTGTCGCCCATGCGCGCGCCGGCGCGCAGTGCCGGCAGCAGGTAGCCGCCGCGCGACATGACTTCGATGCCGCCGGCCAGCGCATAGTCGGCATCGCCGAGCATGATGGCCTGGGCCGAACTGACGATGGCCTGTTGCGACGAGCCGCACAGGCGGTTCACGGCAAAGGTCACCGAATCCATGCTCATGCCGCCCTGGATGGTGGCATTGCGCGCCACGTAGGCATAGCGCGCCTCGGTCGGGATGCAGTTGCCGACCGTGGCGAAGGTAATCTCTTTGGGATCGACGCCGGAACGCGCGATCGCTTCCTTGACGACAAGACCGCCCAGATCGGCCGGTTCCATGTCCTTCAGCGAACCGTTGAAAGTACCGACGGCACTGCGCGCGGCGCTCAATACGACAACTTCTTTATTAGCCATTTTCCACTCCTTAAAAAATCCACTAACCCACCCAACTGGCCACCCAAAGGAGTGCCAGCAGGAACAGGGCCATGACCAGGGTACGCCACACCAGCCCGATCGTGCTTTGCATGAAGTCGGCGTCGGCCTCGTCGCCCAGGCCTAACTCGGGGCGATCGGACATGGTACCGTCTTCCTGCAAGGGCATGCCTAGCCGCACCCCCAGCGCACCGGCACCACTCGCCAAAAGTATACCCGCCCCCGCGTCGTGCCACCGCTGCGCCTGATTGCGCCAGCAATACACCGCATCTTCGAAATCTCCGACCACGGCAAACGACATGGCGGTCGCACGCACCGGCAGCCAGTCGATCGCGGCGAAGGCCTGCGCGGCGAAGCTACCGAATTCGCCGAACTCGATTTCGCGCGGCTCCCCCCATTGCTGCTGGAACGACAAGGACAAACGATAGAGCAAGGCGCCGGCGGGGCCGAGGAGGACAAAACAGAACAATGGCGCAAAGACGTGACGATGCGATGACACCAGCGCCTGCTCGATGGCGAGGCGCGCCAGTTCATGGGAACCCAGGCGCTCGGTACTACCGCCGCGCCAGGCGGCAAGCAACGCCCGGGCGCGGTCGATTTCGCCCATGCGCAGCGCAAGGTGAATGTCGGTGAAGTAATGGCTGAACTGGCGGAATCCCATGGTCAGGTAAAGCGTGCCAACGCTCAGGATCAGCAGGAATAGCGGATGGCCGAAGAAGGCCAGCAACAGTTGCGCCACCAGCAGCGCCGCCACCGGCGCGGCCACGCCGGCCAGCCACGCCGCCATGCCGTGATGCCGCTCGCCGGCATTGAAACGCGTTTCGAGAAAACGTCCGTAGGCCCGCAACCAGGCCTCAATGCGCGTTACCGGCAAAGGCTTGGCCTGATCGATGGCAAGGGCGAGGACGATGGCGAAAAGGGTCATGGCATTTGTGCTGCGTTGCAGCGAGAAGATACCACAGGCATCGCCGCCATGCCGCGGCAGCTACCCGAGGCGCAGGAACCTGTGGAGGCTCACCAGCATGCCGGCGGTGGCACCCCAGATGTAATAGCCCTGCCATGGCATGGCCCAGTATTCGCGCAGGGCCCCCTGATACTCGACGCGATGGCGCTGATGGTTGGCGGCGTCGAGCAGGAAGTCCAACGGCGGCTCGAACACTTCTGCGACCTCGAAATCGTCGAGGCGCAAATTCAGCGGCGGGGTGACCAGGCCCACGACCGGGGTAATGCGGAAGCCGGTACCGGTCAGATACTGCGGCAGGCAACCGAGCACTTCCACCTGCGCCGGCGCGAGGCCGACTTCTTCCTCGGCTTCGCGCAAGGCCGTAGCCACCGGCGTCGCGTCGGCGGGTTCGCTACGTCCGCCGGGAAAGCTCACCTGCCCGGCGTGATCGCGCAAATGCGCAGTGCGCTGCGTGAGCAGGACGGTCATACCGCTCGCGCGTGCGACGATCGGCACCAGCACGGCCGCGGGCGTCAGCACGGGGAGCGACGCGCCCGGCTCGACGATCGTGCCTTCGCCGCTGCCGTCGGCAAAGCGGGCGCGGAGTTCCGCTGTCGAAAACATGCTCAGTAGCGCTTCTTCAACGTCATCGTGTCACCGTCGCGCTTCATTTCCAGGCGATTGAGGAAGCTCATGCCCAGCAGCACGAAAGGCATGCCGACTTCCTGCACGGTCACCTCGACGTCGTACAAGGTGATGTCGCCGAGACGCACCATATTGCCCTGCACCTTCCACGCCGGGATGACGCCGTTGGCGGTGGTCATGGCGCCTTGCTGTCCTTTCGCCCGATAGTCGATACGCGCGCGCGCCGCATCGGCGGCGCTCATGGCGACGAAGGTGGCGCCGGTGTCGACCATGAAGCGCATCGTGGCGCCGTTGATGCTGCCTTGAGTCAGGAAATGGCCGCCGCGTTCCGCCGTCAGGGTTGCGGTCGCCGCGCCGCCGCCCGAACCGCCGGTGGACACGGCATGATCGCCGAGCACCAGTCGCTGTCGCTTGCCGTCGATTTCGAACACGGCGGCATCGGCTTCGACCGCCAGCAGCTTGACGCCGTTGGTGGCCTTGCCGCCGACGGCAAGCGTACGCGGACTACCGCCGTCGATGACGACCACGGCGCGGTTCGGCAGCAGACCGGCGAGGGCCACGTCGGTAGCGGCGGCCGGCATGGCGAGCGCGGCCGCGAGGGCCGCCGCGATACAATGCAGGACAGATCTTGCCGAAGGACAGCTCATGAAGCCCGTTGCGATTTTCCGTCACAGCCCGGGAGAAGGTCCGGGCTATTTTGCCACATTCATCGATGCCCACTCGATTCCCTGGCAGCTCGTCAAAATCGATGCCGGCGATGCGCTGCCGGCTTCGCCACGGGATTTCTCTGGTCTGTGCTTCATGGGTGGCCCGATGAGCGTCAACGACGACCTGCCCTGGATTCCGCCGGCCCTGGAATTGATCCGTGCCGCGGCGGCGCTCGACATTCCGGTCATCGGTCATTGCCTCGGCGGCCAACTCATGGCGAAGGCTCTGGGCGGCTCGGTCGCGAAGAACCCGGTCAAGGAAATCGGCTGGGGCTTGGTCGAACCCGTCGCGCCGACGGCGGCCGACTGGCTCGCCGACACGCCAGCCTTCGAGGCCTTCCACTGGCACGGCGAAACGTTTTCGCTTCCCGCCGGCGCGAAGCGCATACTCGGCAGCCGCTATTGTGAAAATCAAGCCTTCGTTCTCGGCCCGCATCTGGGCATGCAGTGCCACGTCGAAATGACCGAAGCCATGATCCGCCTCTGGAACCGGCAATGGGCAGCGGAAAGCGCCGTCGCCAGCGCCTCGGTGCAGACGCCGGAGCAGATGTATGAGCGGTTGGAAGAACGCATCGCCGCGATGCGTGCCTGCGCCGACCGGCTCTACACAAAATGGATTAGCGGCCTGCTTCCGTAGCAAGCGGTAGCGACGCCGGCGGCATGCACGTCCTGCCGTCCCCCGAAAACGACTTGACCGCCGCCGCCAACAGACCAGATAATCTGACCAGTTTCATTTACGGTAGATGAGGAGGCAATCGTGCGCGGATCGCAATGGCGGTTGCAGGACGCAAAAACCCAGTTCAGCCAGGTCGTGGACGCGGCCTTGCAGGGTCAGCCGCAACACGTTACCCGGAGAGGCCAGGAGGCGGTGGTCGTTCTATCCGAGGCAAATTATCGCGCGCTGCGCGAAGGTGCTCATGCCAATGCCCCGGGATTCGTCGAGCATCTCCTTGCCATTCCCAAGGACGACGTGCCGCCGGCAAAATCCCGCCGCATTGCGTTGCGCGACATGGATATCTGATGTTTCTCCTCGACACCGTCATCGTCTCCGAATTGCGAAAGAAGAAGCCGAATGTCGGGGTGGTTCGCTGGATATCGAAGCAATTTGCGGATCAGCTATATCTCAGCGTTGTTACATTGGGCGAAATTGAGCGGGGCATAGAAAAGCGTCGCAAGGATGATCCCGAGTTTGCCGACGCACTGGCCGCATGGCTTGAGAGTCTGACGCGGCTTTACGCGGATCGAATTCTCCCAATTTCGCCCAGCGTGGCAATCCGCTGGGGACGCCTGTCCGCACAGCTTGGGCACGAAAGCGCCGACTTGTTGATCGCCGCAACCGCCCTTACCCATGGCTTAACCGTCGTGACCCGCAACGCCAGTGACTTCGAACCTGCCGGGGTCAAGCTGGTCAATCCGTACTCTCGATAAGCCCGTTTTGACGTAGCTCCACGCGAACGGCGGCGACGCCGACGGCCGGCGCGCTGCTCCCTTCACGCCATGCAAGCCGCTAAGGCGGTCGCATCGCCCCGGCCGCCGTCGCCGCTGCCTCGGTTGGCTCGAATGTGACTGCCACACCGTCGGACTTGCGCTTGCCGAAATTTCAGATAGATCGTTTAATGCGGGCTACCTATCGGGATGTAGTACGCAGAAGAACTCGATCCCGGCCCTGCTAACGCTACCTGAGCAACGACCTATGACACGAAAGAAGAAGGATGAAGGCTCTCAGTTCGTTCGATACTTCGGGCCTCTTCTCGATGCACTGCGCGGCCTTGGTGGCTCTGGGACGCCGGACGAGGTTGTCGAGCGAATCGCTCAAGACCTTGGTCTTTCTGATGAGGTTCAAAACGAACTGCTTCCGTCTGGTCAGCCTCGATATCGGAATCAGGTTGCATGGGCGAGGTTCTACCTCGTTCGCGAAGGTCTTCTCGACTCGTCAAAACGCGGAATATGGAGCCTTACTGAGCGTGGGCGTGCTACGACCATTTCGCTAGAGCAAGCGCGTGACATTCGACTTAAGCAGGTTCGCATCTATCACGAGCAACGACTGGCAAAGACACGAACGCGTAGCGGAGCAAATCGCCGAAGGCACCGGAGCCACACCCGACGACTACCGAGGCGAAATGATCGACTTGCTACTGACATTGCCGCCATCAGGCTTTGAGCGACTGTCTCAACGCTTGTTACGAGAAGCGGGCTTTACCCAAGTCGTGGTCACTGGCGCGAGCGGTGATGGCGGCATTGACGGATATGGCACTCTTCAAGTCAATCCATTGGTTTCCTTCAAAGTACTTTTCCAATGCAAGCGCTACACGAAGTCCGTCGCACCTTCGCATGTCCGCGATTTTCGTGGCGCAATGGCTGGCCGCGCCGATAAAGGCATCATCATCACAACTGGAACCTTTACCACAGAAGCACGGCGTGAAGCATCGCGGGATGGCGTTCCGCCAATCGAGCTTATCGACGGAGAAAAACTCATCGACATGCTTGAGCATCTTGAACTGGGTCTCAAACCAGTAACCACGTATGAAATCGACGAGTCGTTCTTCGCCGAATTCAAGCGCTAAAGCGGCCAGAATCGGGTTCCCATAGCACGCCCCAGCGCTCAATCAAGGCGGTGGCGACGGCGGCAGGTGGGATGCGACCGCCTTAGCGGCTTGTATGGCGTGAAGGGAGCAGCGCGCCTGCCGTCGGCGTCGCCGCCTTACGCGCAAGGTGCAGGAACTCATCAAGAGTAAGCCCGATATCCTTCGCGATCTGCCGGAGCAAAATGGGCGAGATATCGCGGCCTTGATGGAACGGCACCGTCGTGCATTTGCCTTTCACGTCGCGGAACTGCTTATGCGAACCGCGCTGGCGCACCTCGGACAAATTCTGACTCCAAGTCCGGCTCGCCGTCTTCGAGCAACATGGCGATGACTTCCTGAAGGTTGCGATTCAGTTCGTCAAGCGTTTCGCCTTGAGAATGAGCGCCTGGGAAACCGGGAACAAATCCCACGAAAAGCTTGGTCTGCGGACAACGCTCAATGACTGCGGAGTAAGTTCTCATGTTCGGCTCCCGCCTCGTGATTGACCGATTATCGACCTACAGTGGGGAACCCGCAACTCAGTCGCGGAAATTCCCGTACTGGAGCGGGAAGTCGCTGATCTCTTTCTTCACCAGCGCAATCGCTTCCTGCAATAGATCGCGCTTGGCGCCGGTGACACGCACCGCGTCGCCCTGGATGGTGGCTTGCACCTTGAGCTTGCTGTCCTTGATCATCTTGACGATCTTCTTGGCCAGTTCCTGCTCGATGCCGACCTTGATTTTCAGTTCCTGCTTGGCCTTGTTGCCGGACACCACTTGCACGGCGCCGACGTCGAGGCGCTTGGTGCTTTCGCGTTCCTTCTTTTCCATCTCGGGAAACAGGATGTCCTTCACCTGGCCGAGCTGGAATTCGGAATCGCCGTAGATGGTGATGGTCTTGTCTTTCTCGTTAAGCTCGGCTTTCGCGCTGGTGCCCTTGAAGTCATAGCGGTTGCCGATGTGGCGGCCGGCGACGTCTACGGCGTTCTTGAGCGCGACCATATCGGCTTCGGATGTGATGTCGAATGAAGGCATGACGGACTCCCCTGAATATTTTCCCGGAACGGATTATCGCAAAACTAACGACGGCGCCATACCAGCCAGCGCTCCCGACCGGCGAAGGCAGGGATGGAATCGGCGACGGCATCGTCCGCGACGAGATCGAAATAGGGTGTGAGCAGGGCGTCGAGCTGCGGGCGATCGATGGCGAAGGGAGGGCCCTTGAGGTCGTCGCCGAAAAAGTAGTAGCCGGCTAGGTGGCCTCCGGGCGCCAACAACCGCATCATGCGCTCCCCGTAGCCGGCCCAGAGCTTGCGCGGCAGGGCGCAAAGAAAGGCGCGTTCATAGACCAGCGCATAAGGCGACGCCGGACTGTGGGCGAAGAAATCTTCCTGGACCAGCGTGCCGCCCCAATCGCCGAGGTTGCGGCGAGCGGTCTCGACCGCCGCTGCCGAGAAATCCAGGGCCACCACCGACCATCCCAACTGGTCTAGGAAGGCGGCCTCGTGAGCACTGCCGCAACCGGGAACGAGGACGCGACGCGCCTGCCCCGGTCCCTGCTGCCGCAGATAGGCCTGCAAGTCCGTCGGCACGGCGCCCGCATCCCAGGGCATGACGCCGCTCTGGAAACGCTTGTCCCAGAAGTCCGGCAGTTCCGGACGCTGGTGGTCGGGTTTGGCCGACGCTTCCGCCATTCAGCCGAAATGGCAGACGTAGTGGTAGGGCTCGCCGCTGACTTCGATGTCGAAACTGGAATTGCCCGGCACCTTGAAGCTCTGGCCTGCCGCGGCGGTCTGCCAAGCGCTTTCGCCCTTGAGGCGATAGCGGCAGGAGCCGGCGACGGTTTCCATGATTTCCGGCGCACCGGTGTTGAAGGTCAGCGTCGCAGGCAAAATGACGCCAATGCTCTTCTTGGTGCCGTCGGCGAACTGCACGGTATGACTCACGCACTTGCCGTCGAAATAGACATTGGCTTTCTTGACGACGGAAACGTTATCAAATTGAGACATATCAGATTCCCCACATTTTCTGGATGACGTTCTTGGCGACGAAGCCGAACATGCCGAAGGCCAACACGAAGAAGAGCACGAAGGTGCCCATCTTGCCTGCCTTCGACTTGTACGCCAGCTCGCCGATGATGAACAGCATGTAGAGCATGAAGGCGCCGAGACCAAACGTCATGCCCCAGTCGGCGACCTGCTCCTCGCTGAAACCGAACATCGGCTACTTCTTTCCGCCCTTGGCGCGCTTCTGGCGCGCGTTCTCGGCGATGCGCATGCGCAAGGCGTTGAGCTTGATGAAGCCGCCGGCATCGCGCTGGTCGTAGGCGCCGGCGTCGTCCTCGAAGGTGGCGATGGTCGGGTCGAACAGCGAGTCGGTCTTCGAATCGCGGCCGACGACGATGACGTTGCCCTTGTAGAGCTTCAAGCGCACCCAGCCGTTAACGCACTTCTGCGTGTCGTCGATCAGGGTTTGCAGCGCTCGGCGCTCGGGACTCCACCAGTAGCCGTTGTAGATCAGGCTGGCGTAGCGCGGCATCAGGTCGTCCTTGAGGTGCGCAACTTCGCGGTCGAGGCAAACCGATTCGATGGCACGGTGCGCACGCATAAGGATGGTGCCGCCGGGAGTTTCGTAGCAGCCGCGCGACTTCATGCCGACGTAGCGGTTCTCGACGAGATCCAACCGGCCGATGCCGTGCTTGCCGCCGAGCTCGTTGAGCTTGGCGAGCAACTGGTGGGCCTTCATTTTCTTGCCGTCGATGGCGACGAGGTCGCCGGCCTTGAATTCGAGGTCGAGATACTGCGCTTTGTCGGGTGCCTTCTCGGGCGACACGGTCCAGCGCCACATGGACTCCTCTGCCTCGGCCGCCGGGTTCTCGAGGTGGCGGCCTTCGTAGGAGATGTGCAGCAGGTTGGCGTCCATCGAATAAGGCGAGCCGCCCTTCTTGTGCTTCATGTCGATGGGAATGCCGTGCTTCTCGGCATAGGCCATCAGCTTCTCGCGCGAGAGCAAGTCCCACTCGCGCCAGGGGGCGATGATCTTGACGTTGGGCATCAGCGCATAGGCG
>JACRPB010000127.1 GCA_016214175.1 Rhodocyclales bacterium | reverse complement strand
CTCGACGGGGACGGACCCTATGAGTTGGTCGCCTGCACCGACGGCGTGGGAACCAAGCTCAAGCTCGCCTTCGCGCTCGACAAGCACGACACGATCGGCATCGATCTCGTCGCGATGTCGGTCAACGACCTCGTCGTGCAGGGCGCGGAACCCCTGTTCTTCCTCGATTATTTCGCCTGCGGCAAGCTGCATCCGGAGGCCACCGCGCAGATCGTCGCGGGCATCGCCGAGGGCTGCCGCGAATCCGGCTGCGCGCTGATCGGCGGCGAGACCGCCGAGATGCCGGGCATGTACCCGGAAGGCGAATACGATCTCGCCGGCTTTGCCGTCGGCGCGGTGGAAAAGTCGCAAATCATCACCGGCCGCAGCATCGTCCCCGGCGACGCCGTGCTCGGGCTGGCTTCCAGCGGCGCCCATTCCAACGGCTATTCGCTGATCCGCAAGATCATCGAGCGCGCCCAGCCGGATATGAACGCCGACTTCCACGGCCAGCCGTTCGCGCATGCGGTGCTGGCGCCGACGCGCATTTACGTGAAGCCCTTGCTGGCATTGATGCAGCAACTGACCGTCAAAGGCATGGCCCACATCACCGGGGGCGGCCTCACCGAGAACATTCCGCGCGTGTTGCCGGAGAGCGTGACGGCGCTGCTCGACAAGGCCGCCTGGCCGCTGCCGCCGCTATTCCAGGGGCTGCAAAAGGAAGGCAATGTCGCCGACGCCGAGATGCACCGCGTTTTCAACTGCGGCATCGGCATGGCGGTGGTAGTGGCGGCGGCGGACGCCGAGCGCGCCATGGCGCTGCTGCGCGCGGCCGGCGAAACGGTGTTCCGCATCGGCCGCATCGAGGCCCGTCAAGCGGGGCAGGCGCAGACCGTCGTCGTTTAAGGCTGCACCTCAGCCGAGCTTCGCCCGCTCCTCGCGCTGAATCTGCGTTACGAACTGCTGCATGCTGGTTTCCTGCGCCGGCCTGACCTTGACGAAACGGCAGCCGAGGCGGCCCGCCTGTTTGTGGCCGCGCGTGACGGTGCCGACGAAACGCACCTCCATATCCAGCGTGTGCTGGCCGAACTTGCCGAGATCGATGACGGCGCCGGAGATGATTTGCCCGAACTCGAAGGGCAGCGCCGCCTCCTGCGATTCCAGGCCGACGCCGCCGAGGCCGATATCGACGATCGACATCTGCCACTGCTTGACCGCTTCTCCTTCGCCGCTGCTGAAAATGCACGGCCGGCGCTGCGTCATCGGCAGCGTGAGACGGAAGAACTCGCGCCGCTGCAAGCGGACGTACTTGCCGGGAATGTCGGTGGCGAAGGCGCGCCGTTTCTTGTAGGTGGTTTCCCAGACGCGGCTGGTGTGGAACAGGTTGCGCACGCCGAGCGGATTGGCGACGAAGGTGGTGCGCGGGCTTTTCAGCAGGCGCTGATTGACGGTTTCGCTGCCGCCCCAGTCGAAAATGAGCAAGCCTTTCTCTTCGTCGACGTCGAGCGGTACCGTGAGCAAGGTTTCCCGGCCCTCGTCGAACATCACGTTCAGCCGCTCGCCGTCGTTGATCAATTGGCGCAGGTAGAACACGATCTCGCGGCGCGTGGTGATGGTGAAGGATTCTATGTTCTCGTCTGTGCTGAGGGACATAAAGCTATTTGTCTCCGATATGTTTTTCGACTGCTCGTTCTATTTTCGCTTGGGACGACGGATCCGCGCAATCGAAACGTGCGCAGTCGGCGGCGATCTTGTGCCAGGAATTGAGCCAGGTGATCTGGCGCTTGGCGAACTGGCGCGTGGCGTAGATACCGCGATCGCGCAGTTCTGCGCGCGGCAGCTCGCCTGCCAGCATGTCCCAGACCTGCCGGTAGCCGACGCAGCGCATCGATGGCAGGCTGGCGTCCAGCCGATAGCGGCGGCGCAGCATCTCGACTTCGCCGACGAGCCCCGCTGCCAGCATGGCGTCGAAACGCGTGGCGATGCGCGCGTGCAGCAGCGCGCGCTCGCCCGGCATCAGCGCGAGCGAGAGCAAGCGATGGGTGGCGGCCGGCGCTTGCTGGCGCGCGATGATGGCGCCGAGCGGCTCGCCGGTCAGGCGCAGCACCTCCAGCGCGCGCTGGATGCGCTGGGCATCGTTCGGCGCCAGGCGTGCCGCTGTTTCCGGGTCGCGTTGCGCCAGTTCCGTGTGCAGGGCCGGCCAGCCGCGGGCCTGGGCCTCGCTGTCGATGGCGGCGCGCATGCCGGCATCGGCCTGCGGCAGGTCGGCGAGCCCTGCGCACAGCGCCTTGAAATAGAGCATGGTGCCGCCGACCAGCAGCGGCACGTGGCCGCGCGCCGTGATGTCGCCCATGACGGCGCGCGCGTCGTCGCGAAAGCGCGCCGCCGAGTAGCTCTCTTCGGGCGTGACGAGGTCGATCAGGTGATGCGGAAAGCGCGCCAGGGTTTCGCGGTCCGGCTTGGCCGTGCCGATGGCCATGTCGCAGAAGACCTGGGCCGAATCGACGCTGACGATCTCGACCGGAAAGCGTGCGGCGAGCTCCAGCGCCAGTGCGGTCTTGCCGCTGGCGGTCGGGCCCATGAGGAGGATGGCCGGCGGCAGCGTCACGGCGGCGGCAGGCGATACAGCCGCACGGCGTTTTCGTAGGCGACGGCGCGGCCGACCGCCGCCGGCAACTGCTCGACGAGGGCGCGCGAAAAAGCGAGCGCTGCGGCCGGCGTGCGCCGCAGGTTGGCGTGGGGCGGATGGAAGCTGTCGCTGCCGATGACGAAGCGGTCGGGAAACTCGATCAGCAGCGCCCGCCACTCGGGCTTCAATTGGGCATCCTCGGTCATGGCGGCGGAAGGATCGGGGCCGCCGCGGCCGATGCGTAGGCTCATGTAGAGGTTGGGATGGCGCGCCAGCAGTTCGCGCTGCATCGCCGGCGTGCGCGTGCGCAAGGGGTCGGCGCCGGCATGGGCCCAGATGACGGCGGCCTTGCGGTTGTGCGCGAGCAGGCGCTCGAAGGCCGGCAGGTTGGCGGCGAGTTCCCGCGGCGTCGCCGCGTTGAAGGGACCGGGCGGCAGCGGCATGTCTTGCGGCACGACGTCGAGGTGGAGGTCGATGGGAACGCCTTTTTCCGCAGCGATGTCGGCGAGCAGCAGCAATAGCGGGTGATCGGCCGCCACCGACTCGTAGGGATGGCGCTCGCCCATGCGTGCGCTGGACAGGTGATGGAGCGCGATCTCGCCGAAAGCAAGCGCGCCGTCCTTGAGAATTTCTTCTGCCGCGCTGCGAAAGCGCTGCCCTTGCTCCGCGGACACCTGGGCGGCCTCGATGCCGTGGATCAGCGGATTGAGGGTGCCGCCGCCGGCGACTACGCCAATGCGCTGCGGCTGGCGGGCGGCGGCGAAGCGCAACTCGTCCAGATCGTAGGGGAAGCGGAAGCCCGGCGGCTGCGGCGGCGGCAGCAGCAGGCTGCGGACGATGCCGTGGCGCTCCATGTCGCCGAGGGCGAAGTCGAGCGCGGCGGCGAATTGCCCGATCATGCCGTCGAGGTGGGCGTGGGTGTCAATGATGGGCAGCGGTTCGGCGCGAACGGCGGCGGCGATCAGCAACGCGGACAGGCAGGCGCCGACTCGCTTCATCTCATTTTCCGCGCATGAACAGCCGGTCGAGGTCGGCCAT
>JACRPB010000126.1 GCA_016214175.1 Rhodocyclales bacterium | reverse complement strand
CCGACTATCGCGCCTCATTGCTCGGCCTCGCTCCGTTGCGGTAAATGCGATTGCCCTGATCATGTTCCGTTTCGATGGTCCTGACCACACAAATTCGTCACGCACCCGTCGCATCGCAAACGACGGGGTTCGCCCGCGGACGGCCCGCGGTCGGGCGGAAAAACGCGCGCGCCGGGCGGGACTACCGTCCCGTCACAACAGCACGATGTCGTACTGCTCCTGGGTGTAGCTGGTCTCCGCTTGCAGCGATACCGGCTTGGCGATGAAGTCGGAGAGCATCGCCAGGGCTTGCGACTCTTCTTCGAGAAACAGGTCGATGACGGCCGAGCCGGCGAGAATGCGGTATTCGCGGGCATTGAAGAGGCGCGCCTCGCGCAACAGTTCGCGCAGGATTTCGTAGCAGACGGTCTGGGCGGTCTTGACCTCGCCGCGCCCGCCGCAGGTCGGGCAGGACTCGCACAGCACGTGGGCGAGGCTCTCGCGCGTGCGCTTGCGCGTCATTTCGACCAGCCCGAGCTGGGTGAAGCCGTTCACCGAAATGCGCGTATGGTCGCGCGCCAACGCCTTGTTGAACTCGGCGAGCACCGCGGCGCGGTGCTCCTCCGACTCCATGTCGATGAAATCGACGATGATGATGCCGCCGAGATTGCGCAGGCGCAGTTGGCGCGAGATGGTAAGCGCCGCTTCGAGGTTGGTCTTGAATATGGTGTCGTCGAAGTTGCGCGAGCCGACGAATCCGCCGGTGTTGACGTCGATGGTGGTCATCGCCTCGGTCTGGTCGATGATCAGATAGCCGCCCGACTTGAGGTCGGCGCGACGCGCCAGCGCCTTCTGGATCTCGTTCTCGACGCCGTGGAGATCGAACAGCGGCCGCTCGCCGTTGTAGTGGTCGAGCAGAGCGGCGACCTGCGGCACGTATTCCTGGGCGAACGCCGACAACTTCTGGAAGTTTTCGCGCGAGTCGATGACGATGCGCGTGGTTTCGCTCGTCACCAGGTCGCGCAATACGCGCTGGGCCAGGGTCAGGTCGCAGTGCAGCAGCTCGGGCGGCTTGGCGCCGAGCGCGCGATGGCGAATCTCGGCCCACAGGCGGCGCAGGTAGGCGATGTCGGCTTGCAGTTCGTCGTCGCGAGCGGTGGCGGCGACGGTGCGCACGATGAAGCCGCCGGTTTCGTCGGCGGGCAGCAGCGCCTGGATATGGGAGCGCAGACGTTCCCTTTCCTCTTCGCTTTCGATGCGTTGCGAGATGCCGATATGCCTTTCCTGCGGCAGGTACACCAGCAGACGCCCGGCGATGGAAATCTGGGTCGACAGGCGGGCGCCCTTGCTGCCGATCGGATCCTTGAGCACCTGCACCATCAGGCTCTGCCCTTCGACCAGGATCTTCTCGATCGGGCGCGGCGGCGCCTCGTTGCCGTGGCGCTCTTCCCAAATGTCGGCAACGTGAAGAAACGCCGTGCGCTCGAGGCCGACGTCCATGAACGCCGACTGCATGCCCGGCAGCACGCGCACGACGCGGCCGTAGTAGATGTTGCCGACGATGCCGCGGCTGTTGGTGCGTTCGATGTGGAGTTCCTGGACCGACCCCTGTTGCAGCAGGGCGACACGCGTCTCTTGCGGCGTGAAATTGATCAGGAACTCTTCACTCATATCGGATAACCGAATTTCCTCAACAAGGTCGCCGTTTCGCACAACGGCAATCCGGCAATACCCGAATGGGAACCGCGGATCTCCTCGACGAAAATGGCGGCGCGGCCCTGGATGCCGTAGGCGCCAGCCTTGTCGAGCGGTTCGCGGCTGGCGACGTAACGGCGGATCTCCTCCGCTTCGAGCGGACGGAAGCGCACTTCGCTGCTGCTGGCGACGCACTCGAGGCGATTGGCCGAGGCGACGGCGACGGCAGTGACGACGCGGTGGCTACGCCCCGAGAGGCGCTGCAGCATGGCCGTCGCTGCGGCCTCGTCCTGCGGCTTGCCGAGAATGTCGCCATCGACGTCTACGGTCGTATCCGCCGCCAGCACCAGGCGCGGCACCAGCCGGCGCATGGCGACCAGGCGCGCCGCATGCTCGGCCTTGGCGCAGGCGACGCGGCGTGCGTAGGCTTCGGGTTCTTCGCCGGCCTGCGGCGTTTCGTCGGTGGCCGGGTCTTCCCGCGGCGGCGCGCGAAACAGCAGCAGGTCGAAGCGCACGTCGATCTGGTGCAGCAGGTCGCGGCGGCGCGGGCTTTTCGAGGCCAGAAAGATGCGGGACTCCATTGTCGTCTTCATTCTATTCCCGATGGTAAGGGTGGCCCTTAATGAGACTGGCGGCGCGGTAAAGGGTTTCGGCCAGCACGACGCGCGCCAGGCCGTGCGGCAGGGTCAGCGACGACAGCCGCAGGCTTTCCTGCGCCTCCTGCTTGATCGAGGCGTCGAGGCCGTCCGGCCCGCCGATGATGAAGGCGACGTCGGCGCCGTCGCCCTGCCACTGCGCCAGGCGTTCCGCCAGGCCGCGCGTCGTCAGGTCGCTGCCGCGCTCGTCGAGCACGACGCGCCGGCAGCGCGGCGGCAGCGTCGCGCGCAGGCGCTCCGCCTCCAGCGCCATCATGGCCGCGACCGGCTTGCCGGAATTGCGCGGTTCGGGTTTCACCTCCAGCAGGCTCAGGGGCATTTCCCGCGGCAGACGCTTGGCGTACTCGGCGAAACCGGCATCCACCCAGTCCGGCATGCGGGTGCCCACCGCCACGACCAGCAACTTCACTCTTTCGCGCCGGCCGCCTCGGCTTTGGCGGCGCGCTTGGGTTTGGTCTGCCAGAGTTCTTCCAGGTTGTAATAGCTGCGCACCGCCGGCTGCATGACATGGACGACGATGCCGCCGAGGTCGACCAGCACCCATTCGCCGGAGTCCTCGCCCTCGACGCCAAAGACCTCGCCGCCGGCTTCGCGGACCTTGTCCTGGACGTTGCGCGCCAGGGACTTGACGTGGCGGTTGGAGTTGCCGCTGACGACGATGATGCGGTCGAAGAGCGACGTCAGCTTGGTGGTGTTGATGACTTCGATGTCTTCGCCCTTGATGTCTTCGAGGGCGGCGACGGAGATTTTTTGCAGTTTGCGGACGTCCATGGATCAGGCCGAATAAAGATGGTTGCGCCGAATATAGTCGAGAACGGCGGCGGGCAGCAAATCGGCCGGCAACGGCCCGCCCGAGCGCAGCAGCGCGCGTACCGCCGTCGCCGAAAGATCCGGCGGCTCGACCGGTTCGATGGCGAAGCCGGCGATGGCGCCCTCCGCCCCTTCGGCGAACGCCGCAGCGTCGTCGCGCCAGCGGCGGCGAAACACCTCCGCGAGTTGCGGATGCATGCTCTCCGCTTGCAGGTCGGCGCCCGGACGATAGGCCACGGCGACATGCGCTAACGCAAAGAGGTCTTGCCAGCGGAACCACGAGGCGAGGCCGAGAAAGGCGTCCGCACCCATCAACAGCACCAGCGACCGATTTGCGCCGTGGCTGGCGCGCAGACGTTCCAGCGTCGGCACCGTAAAGCTCGGCCGATCGGCCAGCGCCTCGGCGGCATCGACGCGGAAACGCGGCTCGCCGGCCGTCGCCAGGCGCACCATTTCCAGCCGCTGCGCCGCCGCGGCGAACGGCGCCTCGCGGTGGGAAGGCTGCCCGGCCGGAATCCACAACACTTCGGCCAGCCCCAGATGCCTGAGGGCGGCACGGGCGAGATGAAGATGGGCGCGATGGACCGGATCGAACGTGCCGCCGAGAACCCCGAGGGGCGCCGCCGGCTCAGGCATGCTCGTCCATCGGCGGATGGAAGATGTCGCGGTAGCCGACGTACAGGCTGGCGGTCAGCACCGGCGCCAACAGGAAAACCATCAGCATGCGCAAGACGACCTGGGCCACCTGGGAGGCGCCCTCCGAGAACAGGCCCGCCAGCACCAGCACCAGACCGGGCAGCCCGACGGCGACGACGGCGATGGCGCCGAGGTAGGCGAGCAGGGCGCGCCAGTTGCGCGCGCTGGCGACAAAGCTGAAGAACAGCGATTTGCCGGCCGGCACGCCGTCCCAGCCGGTCAGATAGGGGGCGAACAAATAGGCCATCAGGAAAGGCAGGGCCAGCACCAGCAGGTTCAGGAGCGCCCAGAGGATTTCCGGGTCGTCGGCCTTCTCGAAATCCGCGAAGCGGATGCCGCTGCCTTCGAGCAGCAGCACGAAGCCGATGAAAATGAAGGCGCCGAGCAAGTGCAGGCCGCCCAGTCGCAGCATGGCGACGCCGTTGCCCTTGACGCCGTGGAGCAACGCGCCGGGCAGCATGCGGTTGCCCTGGTCGGTGACGCGTGCACCGTTAGCGACGATCAGCACCATCGCCGGCAAGGCCAGCGGCAGCAGAAAGGGGCCGAGCCCCGGCAGCAGCCTGACGCTGACCTGCACCAGCAGCAGGTAAGTCAGGGTCAGCGCCGAAATCAGCGGCGGATTGCGGCGGAAGAGATGGAAGCCGGCAAGGAGCCAGAAGGCTCCGCGTCGTGCCGGCAAGAGGCGGGCCTGCATACGCGCCGGATCTGCCGTATCAGAAATTGCCGATGACCCACATCGGCACGCGCAAGCCCGTGTCGAGGGGGTCCTTACGTTCCCATGTGCCGTGGCCGTCGGGATCGAGCAGGAAATAGGGCGTGCCGTGGGGCGGCGTCACCTTGATCATGTAAAGCTTGCCGTTGACCCGGAATTCCTCTTCCTTGTTCTCGCCGCGCTTGACGATGGTGACCTGCGGTTCCAACGACGCATCGAACACGCCGGGGGGCGGCGGCGGCACGTCGGGCAGGGGCTTCAAGTCGGCCGGACGGTTCTGCGCCGCAACCGGCAGGGCGGCGAGCAGGAAAAGGACGGAAAGCAGGCGGCGCATGGCGGAATCCTTGGGAAGACGGCTCGATTCTAGCAGTCTGCCGCGCTTTCCGCGCACCCACATGGAATCACAAGTTGAGCAGCAACTCGTGCTCGTCGGGCAGCGGACCGAAGCCGCGCGTCTCGTAATACTGGAAGATCGACGCAACGACGCATTCCGGATCGTCGATGACCGTAATCAGGTCCATGTCCTCGGGATTGATCAGCTTCTCGGCCACCAACCGGTCGCGGAACCAGTCGAGCATGCCGGCCCAGAACTCGCTGCCGACCAGAATCAGCGGAATGCGCGGCGTCTTGCCGGTCTGGATCAGGGTCAGCGCCTCCAGCAGTTCGTCGAGCGTGCCGAAGCCGCCGGGCATCACGACATAGGCCGTGGCGAAGCGCACGAACATGTACTTGCGCGCGAAGAAATGGCGGAAGCTCTGCGAGATGTCCTGGTAGGGGTTGGCCTTCTGTTCCATCGGCAACTGGATGTTGAGGCCGATCGACGGGCTCTTGCCTTCGAAGGCGCCCTTGTTGGCCGCCTCCATCACGCCCGGCCCGCCGCCCGAGATGACGGCGAAGCCGGCGTCGGACAGCAGGCGCGCGATGCGCTCGGTCAACTGGTAGACCCCGGAACCGGGCTCGATGCGGGCACTGCCGAAGATGCTCACCGCCGGGCGGATGGTGTTGAGGCGCTCAGTCGCCTCGACGAACTCTGACATAATGCCGAACACGCGCCACGCTTCGCGGGCCGTGCTCGCAGGCTGCGCCAGCAACGGGTCGGGCAGCTTGTCCTTTGCGCTCATTCTTTCTCCATATCCATGCTTCTGCTCGTTGACGGGTCTTCCTACCTCTATCGCGCCTTCCATGCCCTGCCCGACCTGAAAAACAGGGCCGGCGAAGCCACCGGGGCCATCTACGGCGTCATCAGTATGCTACGGCGCCTCGAAGCCGACCACAAGGCGGACTATCGCGCCGTGGTCTTCGACGCCAAAGGCAAGACCTTCCGCGACGCATGGTATCCCGCCTACAAGGAGCAGCGGCCGCCCATGCCGGACGACCTCGCCGCCCAGATCGCGCCGCTGCACGACTGCATCCGCGCGCTGGGCTGGCCGCTGATCATGATGGACGGCGTCGAGGCCGACGACGTCATCGGCACCCTGGCCCGCATGGCCGCAGCGCAAGGCATCCCGACGCTGATTTCCACCGGCGACAAAGACCTGGCGCAGCTCGTGAACCCCTTGGTGCGGCTGGTCAACACCATGAGCAACGAAACCCTCGACGAAGCCGGCGTACTGGCCAAGTTCGGCGTCGCCCCCGAGCGCATCGTCGATTACCTGACGCTGATGGGCGATGCCGTCGACAACGTGCCCGGCGTCGAGAAAGTCGGCCCGAAGACGGCCGTCAAATGGCTCGCCCAGTACGGCTCGCTCGACGGCGTCGTCGGTCATGCCGCCGAGATCGGCGGCGTGGTCGACGAGAATCTGCGCAAGCATCTCGACTTCCTGCCCCTGGGCCGCAAACTCGTCACCGTCGCCTGCGACCTCGAACTGCCGGTGACGATCGCCGATCTGGCGCCGACCGTGCACGACAACGTCCAACTCGCCCAACTGTTCGCCCGCCTCGAATTCAAGCAGTGGCTGAAGGAGCTTGAGCGAGGCGACAAGCCTGAAATAGGGGACAGTGAAATAGGGGACAGACCACGGTTTTCCCTGGCGTCGCCGCCCGGTTCTGCCTCTCACCAAGAAAACCGTGGTCTGTCCCCTATTTCGCCACTGACCGACGACCATCGCGGCGGCTACGAAACCCTGCTCACCTGGGCGCAGTTCGACGCTTGGCTGGCGAAGCTGGAGGCCGCGCCGCTGACCGCCCTCGACACCGAAACCACCGCCCTCGAACCGATGCAGGCGCAACTCGTCGGCATTTCCTTCGCCACGGTTCAAGGCGCCGCCGCCTACCTGCCGCTCGGCCACCGCTATGCCGGCGCCCCCGACCAGTTGCCGCTGGCCGAAGCGCTCGCCCGGCTCACGCCCTGGCTCGAAGCGGAAACGCACAAGAAGCTCGGCCAGCACCTCAAGTACGACCGCCACGTCTTCAAGAATCACGGCATCGAACTGCGCGGCATTGCGGAAGACACCCTGCTCGAATCCTACGTCCTCGAATCCGACAAGGCCCACGATCTCGGCGCGCTGGCCGCACGCCATTGCGGCCTGGCAACCATCGCCTACGACGAGGTCACCGGCAAGGGCGCGTCGCGCATTTCCTTCGCCGAAGTGCCGGTCGAACGCGCCGGCGAGTACGCAGCCGAGGACGCCGACATCACGCTGCGCGTGCATGCGGTCCTGGCGCCGCAACTGGCGGCCGAAGAAAAGCTCGACCGCCTCTACCGCGACATCGAACTGCCGGTCGCCGAAATCCTCTACCGCATGGAACGGAACGGCGTCCTCATCGACGTCTTCGCGCTGGCGCAACAGAGCGAAGAACTCGGGCGCAAGCTGATGGCGCTGGAGGGCGAAGCCCACGCCATCGCCGGCCAGCCCTTCAACCTCAACTCGCCGAAGCAGCTCGCCGAAATCCTCTTCGAGCGCATGGCCCTGCCGGTGGTCAAGCGCACGCCGACCAAGGCGCCCTCGACCGACGAGGAAGTCCTCGAACAACTCGCCCTCGACTATCCGCTGCCGCGCAAGATCCTCGACTACCGCGCCCTCGCCAAGCTCAAGAACACCTACACCGACAAGCTGCCGCGCATGGTCAATCCGGCCACCGGCCGCGTCCATACCAGCTTCTCCCAGGCCGTGGCCGTCACCGGCCGCCTCGCCAGCTCCGATCCCAACCTGCAGAACATCCCCGTGCGCACCGCCGAAGGCCGGCGCATCCGCTCGGCCTTCATCGCTCCGGCCGGCCAGCAACTGGTCTCGGCCGACTATTCGCAGATCGAGCTGCGCATCATGGCCCATCTCTCCGCCGATGCCCGCCTGCTCGAAGCCTTCGGCCGCGGCGAGGACGTGCATCGCGCCACGGCGGCGGAGATTTTCGGCGTCACGCCGCTCGAAGTCGGCCCCGACCAGCGCCGCGCCGCCAAGGTCATCAACTTCGGTCTCATCTACGGCATGAGCGCCTTCGGCCTCGCGCGCGAACTCGGCCTCGAACGCGGCGCGGCGCAAGCCTACATGGACCGCTATTTCGCCCGCTATCCGGGCGTCGCCCGCTACATGGACGCAACGCGCGCCTTGGCGCGCGACAAGGGCTACGTCGAAACCGCCTTCGGCCGCCGCCTGTGGTTGCCGGAAATCAAGTCCGGCAACGTCGGCCGCCGCCAGGGCGCCGAGCGCGCCGCCATCAATGCGCCGATGCAGGGCACCGCCGCCGACCTCATCAAGCTGGCGATGATCGCGGTGCAGGGCTGGCTGGACGAGAAACAACTCGGCACCAAGCTAATTCTCCAGGTGCACGACGAACTGGTGCTGGAAGTGCCGGAGGCGGAACTCGCCACCGTGCGCGAAGCGCTGCCGAAGCTGATGGGCGGCGTGGCGAAACTGGCGGTACCGCTGCTGGTGGATGTGGGCGTCGGCGGCAACTGGGACGAGGCGCATTGATCCGGCTTTGCCCGCACGGCTGTTGCTAGAATGGCCGCCCTTTCGACGATACCGTAGCCGAGCCGGGCGGAATCGTGTTCGCGACGTCATGGAGTAGGAATCGCAATGCTCACCAAGAACGAACTGAAACTTTGGCTCCGCTCCGGATCGCTACAGTTTGCCCGTCACCAGCAGCGCGTTGCGGAAGAAGGCATGAACTGCATTCGCTGGAACGATCACGACGTCTACTATCGCCCGGGCACCAGCGATCCGCACGTGCTCAACAGCATCATCCTCAAGGGCGGGCGCAAGGCTGAGTATTGGATTCCCAAGCCGATCCGGCCGCGCACCGTCTTCGACATCGGCGGCAACATCGGCGCGGCGGCGCTCTACTTCGCACGCACGTTTCCGGAAGCCCGCATCTTCAGCTTCGAGCCGGTGCCGGCGAACTTCGAGGTGCTGACGCGCAACATCGCGCCCTATCCGAATATCCAGGCGTTCAACGTCGCGCTCGGGGCACAAGACGGCAAGCTGGAACTCATCGAATCGCCGAACAGCGACAATTTCGGCGGTTTCTCGCAGTACCAGCGCGGCGCCGACGCGAGCTGCGGCAGGATCCAGGTTGCCTGCCGTTCCTTTTCCAGCATGCTCAATGAACTGGGGTTGGAAGCGCCAGACCTCATCAAGGTCGATACCGAGGGCGCCGAATTCGTCATCCTCACGGCCCTGCCGACCGAGGTTCTCGCCAAGGTCTCGTGGATCGCCGGCGAGCTTCACGGCGAAAACGATTTCGAGTTGCTCGCCTATCTGTCGCAGTGGTTCGAGATCGGCATCCGCAAATCCGTGAACGGCCCGCTCTGCAATTTCCACGCGCGCAACCGCCAACTCGTCAAGGTCTGACTCCGCCGGCGGCCGGCCCTATCGGTTCGGCGCAGCCGCCACCGGCAGCCGCAGGAACGCCGCCACCGCCTCATCGGCGTCGATGTCGCCGACGTCCCGGCTCGGCTCTTGCAGTACGACTTGCGGCACTCCCCACGGTCGCCAGCGTTCCGGCCCGGACTGGCCGAACAGCGCAACCGTCGGTTTGCCCAAGCCGGCGGCGAGGTGCATGGCGCCGCCATCCCCGCAGATGAAGGCGTCGCAGCGGGCAACGGCGGCGACAAGCTGTTCCAGCCGCGCCGTTACCACCGGCACGACGGGAATGCCGGCCGCAGCCGCCAGAATCGCGGCCGCCTTGTCGTCGTCGCCCGGATGCTGCGGATTGTCGGCGGACCCCGGCGCCCACAGCAGCATGAAGGCCACGTCCTCGCTTTGCCGCAGTCGCCGCATCGTCGTCGTGAAACGCTCCACCGGCCACCGCTGCGACGGCTTGCGCGCGCTGATGTGCAGGCCGACGAGACGGCGCGGGCGCTGCGGCAATGCGCCGGCGAGCAGCGCATCGATGGCGGCGAGTTCCGCCGCGTTCGGCATCACACGCACGGCCGGCGTCTCGTAGCGCAGCCCCATGCGCACCAACAAGTGGCAGGTCTGCTCCACTTCGTGCGGACCGGCACCGTCGTCTTCGCCGCCGCGCACCAGCAGACGCCTGCCGCCGATCCAACTGGCGAAGCGCAGGGCGCTGGGCTGCGCACCGCCGGGCAACAGGACCCAGTCGAAGCGCTGGCGGCGCAGCGCGAGTATCGTGCGCAGGCGATCGGTATAGAGGGCGAAGACCGACTCGCCGGGCGCGCGGTGTTTGCCCTTGGTATACGAGTACACCGCGTCGACGTCGGGATTGCCGGCCAGCACCGCAGCGTTGTAGCGCGTCACCAAGGCGGCAATGCGCGCCTGGGGCAACTGGCGGCGCAACGCCGCCAGCAACGGCGTGGTGCACACCAGATCGCCGATGTTGTCGCGGCGAATGACGAGAACGGCGCGCGCAGTCATGCCGTCCCGTCCTGGCGCGGCCTCATGCCCGGTTCTTGATGACGCGCGCCGGCACGCCGGCGACCACCGCGTCGGCGGCAACGTCGCGCGTGACCACGGCACCGGCGCCGATGACGGCACCGTCGCCGATCGTAACGCCGGCCAGCACCACGGCGTTGGCACCGATCCAGACGCCGCTACCGACGCGGATCGGCTCGGCGATCGTCGGCTGCGAGCGGATCGACGCTCCGGCCGCAATGCCGTGCTGGTAGGAAATCAGACGTACGCCGGGGCCGATCAGGGTATCGTCGCCCACCACCACGCCGCCGGTACCGTTGACGATGGTGAAGTTGTTGATCTCGACCCGGTTGCCGAGGCGGATGCCGCCGCGGTCGCCCTGCAGATAGGCGTAGCGGTTGATGGTCACCTGATCGCCCAGATCGATCAGCGCGCCGCGCGTCGCGTCTAGCGAGGCCGCGTCGTGGATCTTGCACTTGCGGCCAAGGCGGATGCGCTCATGCCCCTTGAGGTAGGCGCCCGTGGATATGCGGCTGCCGTTTGCCAGCCGCCAGCGTAGCGAAAATAGCAGGGTCTTGAAGAAGCGCACGGCGATCGGGTCCGGGAATACGATAAATTGGCAGCGTTGACGCCGCGGCGAAACGTCGATTGCCGGTCTTATGCCGCAAGCTCGCCTTCGAGGCGAATTCTAACAACATCGCACAGCCGCGCGACCCGCGCGGCGAAGGCCGCCGCGGAAAAGCGCGCCATGTGCGCGGCACCGGCGTCGGCAGCGATATGGAACGGCGCGGCTTCGAGACGGCACAGCAGCGCTTCGAAACTGCCGGTGCCGGCGCCGCGCGGATCGGCGTAAAACAGGCCCGTGACCTCGTTCGCGACGGTCTCGGTGAACGGCGGAGCAGCCACCGCCAGCACCGGCAGGCCGCAGGCCTGGGCCTCGATGACGTTGAGGCCCAGCGCCTCCTTTTCCGGCAGGCCGGTGAGCAGGTAGTCGAGCTGGCGATAGACGGAGACCACGTCATGCTGCTGGCCCCAGAAGCGCGCACGCCCGCGTAGCGGCGCCAGTGCCCGACGCAGGTCGCGCACCGACGCATAGCCGCCGGAACCGAAGACGTGGAGCTCGAAGCGCGGGTGCCGGGCCAGTACCGGGGCGAGGTGGCGAAACAGCAGCGGAAACTGCTTGATCGGCGTCAGGCGCGAAACGATACCCAAAGCGATCCCTGCACCGCGCGCGAAGGGCGATTGCGGCCGCCATAGCTCCAGCGCCGGTTCCAGGAAACCGAGTAGTCGATCGCGGACCTTGCGCCGATCCCAGTCGTATACCGAACGTCGCCGCAAGACCCCGTCGCCGCCGCGCTTCGCCGTATCGGCGATTCCGTACAGAGGCTCGGCGTAGGCATTGGCGATATCCCCGGCGCGGAGGCTGGCGAGGACATGGCCGGAAACCGGAATCACGAGATCGTAAGAGCTCAGCGACGCCGGATCGCGTCCGTAGAGCGGCATGTGCGCGATGCAGGTCAATAGATGTCCGGCGGCGCGTAGCGCTGCTGTTTGGGCCGCAGGCGCCGGCCAGCACCGGCTGTCGGCCGGGATGTGTCGCCGCAGCGCCGTCCCGAGGTCGGCCGCATTCGCCACGCCAATAATTTCGCATGCGCTCGGCAATCGCGTTCGCCAGGCCGCGACGGCCGACGCCGCCACGAACAATGTGCTGCGAACGCCGAACTCTGCCAGGGCGCGACTGAAGAAAGCCGTATAGACTTCGCCGCCGCCCCAGCCCGGCTGGAGGTTGACCTGGTAGCAGATTTGCGTCATGGCAAACAGGTAAGAGTGTCGGACTAGGGCTCGCGCACTCCGCCGAGCAGATCCTGATTCGAGCACTGCGGGGAAAATTCTTCGACCGCCTCCAACAATACCGCCCTGGCCAGATCGCTGTCGTCATTGTCGCATGCCCGCTCCAACCGCTCGACGAGCGCCTCGATGCTTGCCAGGGGAAGCATCTTTTCGTTCGCCTGGTGGATGCGCGGATGCGCAGTGGTACTGACGTTGTCGCCGATGAGGAGCTCTTCGTAGAGCTTTTCTCCGGGGCGCAAGCCGGTAAAGACGATTTCGATGTCACCCTCCGGATGGTCGTCATCCCTTACGCTCAAGCCGCTCAGATGCACCATGCGGCGGGCCATATCGAGAATCTTGACCGGCTTTCCCATGTCGAGAACGAACACATCGCCATCGCTGCCCATTGCCCCGGCCTGAATCACCAGTTGTGCTGCTTCGGGTATCGTCATGAAATAGCGGATGATCCGCGGATCGGTCACCGTCACGGGGCCGCCATGTTTGATCTGTTCGCGAAAGAGCGGGACCACCGATCCCGACGAGCCCAGTACGTTCCCGAAACGCACCATCGTATAGCGGGTTCCCGTCGGATAGGCGGCGGCCAGCGCCTGAAGAATCATCTCGGCAAGGCGCTTGCTGGCGCCCATGACGTTGGTTGGGCGCACCGCCTTGTCGGTGGAAATGAGGACAAAGGCTTCTGCGCCGGCGGCAAGAGCGGCGCGCGCCGCGTGCCATGTACCCAACACGTTGTTCCGGATTCCCTCGCACGGGTTCTTCTCCACCATCGGTACGTGCTTGAAGGCGGCAGCGTGGTAGAGGGTTTGGATGCCATAGTGCCGGATCGTGCGCTCGAGCCTTGCTGCCTCGCACACCGAGCCGAGGATGGGCCAGATGCGCGTGGGGCAGTCCGGCAGCGTTTGGGCCGTGGCGATCAGCGCTTGCTCGATACTGTATAGGGCGAATTCGTTCAGCTCGTAGAGCACCAGGCTCGCAGGACGCCGCGCAATGATTTGCCGGCAGAGTTCCGATCCGATCGAACCTCCCGCCCCGGTAACCATGACCGCCTTGCCGCTGATGTTCGCACTCATCAGCGCAGGATCCGGAGCGATCGGGTCACGCCAGAGAAGATCTTCGATTTCCACTTCGCGCAGATCGGTGGTCTTGACCTTGCCTTCGGCAATCTCCGCCACGCCCGGAAGGGTGCGCACCTGTACCGGCAGCGACTCGAGGCCGGCGATGATTTCGCTACGCCGGGCGCGCGGCGCCGAGGGTAGCGCGATCAGCACTTCTGTCGCATCGTGGCGCCTGATCAGGGCAGCCAGTTCGCTCGGCGGGTGTACTTCCAGGACGCCGATGCGCTTGTGATGCAAAGCCGGGTTGTCGTCGACCATCGCCACCGCTATCAGTTCACGGCTGTGGGCCAGCGCCGACGTGAGTTGTGCGCCGGCAGATCCGGCGCCATAGACAATGACGCGCTTGCCATGGTCGTCACGGTGCCGCGGATTCTCATATGCGGTTGACAGGCAGTGCTGGGCGAATGCTCGGGATGCGCCAATCAATAGCGCAGTCAGCGCGCCGTGCAGCAATGCCAGCGCGTAAGTCACATCGGGAAGATCGAAAAGGTAAATGACGCAGACCAGCGTTGCGGCATAAATGCCGGTCGCCTTGAATATGGCGAGCAGCACAGGCAGGCCCATATAACGCACGACGCTGCGATAAAGGCCCAGCAGCGAAAAGATGGGAAGCGCAATCAGCGGCGCGGCCAGAAGATAAGGGAACAGGCGGCCTACCGGAACATCGATGGTTTCAAGCCGAAAAGCGAACGCGGCCCATAGCGCAAGTGCAAGCGACGCGACGTCGCCTACCAACAGGATCGTCTGTTTGGAGCGTCGCGGTAAGACTAAGGCACGAGCTCCGATCGAGGAAACCACCGATGCGATGAATTTCACTGCCGGCGCCGGGACGGTAGGCCAGCGGCTTCCATGAGCCCCAGGTATCTCAGCGCTAAAGCACATCGAAACACCGCACACTCCCCCCATCGAAAAAGGTCATTTGTCATGGCGCAGCAGGTGCTGAGAACGTCGTGATCATGGATAGCGGACTTGGCTCGGAGCCCAAACCAGATGCGTATGGGGGGTGAGTCGCAGCGGCAGCCGGAAGCGCCACAGTATAGTCGTCAGCCGCTACTCGCGGTTTCGGTCGCATGGTCAATTGCCGATCACGGGCACGCCAATCCCAGCATCGCGGTTGCGATGCTCAGGCTGGTGCCGAGATCGGTATTGCCGGCGGGAAAGAAGAACACCCAGCCGAAAGCGACGTAGGCCTGGGTCAACAGCCAGGACGCCGCCAGATAAGGCCGGGAAGCCGTAATGGCGGTGCCCAGTCGCGGGCGTGCGTAGCGGTTCCAGGCCTGATGACAGAACAGACCGCAGCCGTGCAGAACGCCCCAGATCAGGTAGCCGATCGCCAGCTTGTGCCACAAGCCGCAGACGGCCATCGTCGCCAGCGAGGCCACGCCGGCGGTCACCAGCGAATTCGCGGGCAGGGCGCGGCCGAGCAGACGGACGACAGGCGTGAAGACCATTGCTCGCAGCCAGTTGCCGAGGGTGATGTGCCAGCGCTGCCAGAAGTCCGTCAGGTTACGCGCGCCCAGAGGATTGTCGAAGTTCTCCGGCAGACGAATTCCCAACAGCCGCCCGAGACCGATGTAAATATCGGTAAAAGCGGCAAAGTTCAAGAACAGCCACAGCCCGCTGACGCAAGCGGCGCCCCACAATCCGAGGGGGCCAAAATTGGCGGCGGCAAATTGCATTTCGGTATTGCCGGTAAATGGCGATAGCTGCTGCACGGCAACCGACAGCAAAAAGCGCAGGGCGCCAAACGCGATGCGCACCATCCCCGCGATGGAATCGGCACGCGACAGACGCGCGCTTTGCGCCAGATAGTCGTCGGCGGAGATCACCGGGCCGGAAAGATAAGTCGGAAAGAAGTAGTAGTAGCGCGTGAATTGATACAGGGTGACGTCCTGCGCCGAGACGAAGACATAGATCACCCGCAGCCAGCAGTAGCTCAGGCCGACGATCGAGAACGCCACGGCGTCGCGCAGGTTGAGCAGGCTGCCGCCAAGCCGCGCGCCGAACAGCTCGGGATCGCGCAGCGCGACCATGCCGAGGGTCAGGAGGACCACGGCGACCGCCGTCGCCAGCGGGTCAACGGCGGCGCCAAAACGTCGCCGCAAACGCGCGCGCATCGCCAGCAAGGTCGCGGCGAGGCCGTAGTAAAGCAGCAGTGAAGCCGCCGGCACGACGACGAGCAAGGCGCAGAAGTTGAGAAACAGGAACCACGGATAGCGGCGACGAATTGCGGCAAACATGGCGCTATTTCTGGCTGCGCCTGCCCGTGGCCGGCTTGTCCGGATGCCGCAGCGCGGCTAGCCGGTCCTGATAGCGCCGCAGCACCGCCGGGTCGGCGCGACTCATCTCCAGTAGCCCGACCGCCAACTCAAGTTCTTCCGCCGCCCCGGCGAGATCGCCTTCGCGCTCTTTCACTTCGCTGACCTTCCAATGCACCGCCGGATTCCGCACCAGAAAACCGGTCAGCATGAGCCGCGGCTGGTCGCGCCCCAACTCCTGCGCGAGCTTGGCCCACTTGTCGCCGAACCCTTGCCGTAACTCGGGCGTCACCCACTTGACGCCCAGCGCGACGAGGATCACGACCACGGCCGTCTTGGCGGCGAAGCGGACGATCTGGTCGAAGAAGTCGTTGTGGCGTTCATCGTTCGCATGCAAGAGTTTCGCGTTTTCCATGGCAGCAGTCTCCGTTCAAAAGCCGGCGTAGATGTTCCAACTGGTATTGCGGTCAAGGACGTAGAAGACCAGATAGGCATAAGCGGCGCACGCCAGCGCAAAGCCCCAGGCGGCGACCTCAAGCGCGCTGGCGCGTCTGGGCGTCGGCACGGGAGCCGTCTGCGCGGCCTTGGCAGCCTCGTCGTTGCGCCATTGCCGATAGCGGGCGAGGTTCTGGCGTCGCGCAATCTTGCCCGAGCTGGTCTTGTGCAGCCAGCGCGACGGCATCACGGCGACGTCGCCGACCGGACAGTCGAGATCCTCGAAGATGCGCTGGCGGATGGCGGCGGCGATCGCCTTGCGCGTCGCCGCGTCCGCCGCATGGGACTCGACGACGACGATCACGCGCTCCGTTCCCATTTGTTCGTCGCGATCCCCCAGCGCGACCACGCGACCGGGAATGACGCCGGCGCAGGACGTCGCGATCTTCTCCAGGTCCTGCGGGTAGAAGTTGCGGCCGGCGACGATGATGAGATCCTTCTTACGGCCGGAAATGAACAAGTGGCCGTCGGCGACGAAACCGAGATCGCCGGTGTAGTACCAACCTTCCGCGTCGCGGCAGGCCGCGGTCGCTTCGGCATTGTTGAGGTACTCGCGAAAGAGGAAAGGGCTGCGCACCGCCACTTCGCCGACGCGACCGGCCGGAAGTGTGGTGCGCGTTTCCGGATCGACGACAGCCACTTCGCACTCGGCGACGGGAACGCCGCAGGAAGCGATGTTCATGCTGGCAGCCGCGTCGGCGGCGGGCACCACGTTGCCGCGACCGTAGCTGTGGGAATCGATGGTGAAATGACGATAAGGGGCCGCAGCGGGTCCGCAAGCGGTGACGGCAAACGAGTTTTCGGCCATCGCATAGCAGACCCACATCGCCTCGGCACGCAGCCCCTGCGGCGCCAACGCGCCGACGAACTGCTCGATGGTTTGCGGAAACACCGGCTCCGAACAGTTGGTGAAGCCTCGCATCGACGACACGTCGAGGGTGCCGGGCGCCATGGCACCAGCGCGGGTCGCCAGCACGTTGAAGGCGAAGTTCGGCTGCCAGCAGAGCGTGCCGCGCTCGCGCTCGATCAGGTGCAGCAGCGAGACTGGATCCTGTATCCACTTGAACGGATCGATCATCGCGACCGGCGTCCCGGTCACCAAGGGCATCAGGTAGGCGGTAAACAAACCCATGTCGTGATACAGCGGGAGCCAACTGCAGATACGGTCGGCGACCGGGTCGAGCGCGATGAAGCGGGCGTATTGCTCGATCTGCCGCAGGGCGACGCCATTGCTCAGCGCCACCCCTTTTTGCAGCCCGGTGCTGCCCGACGAATACTGGATGATCGCCGTGCCTTCGGCATCGCGGTGACGCCAGGCGTCGGGAGTCGGACCGCCGCCTGCGGGGGCGCCATCGACGACGACGATGCGGCTCGCCCCCGCGGCCTGGCGCAGGTCGTCGGCGAATTCCGGCGTCGTGACGACAACGTCGGGATGCAACAGGGTCAGCGCGTTCGTCAGATTGCGCCGATAGACCTCGTGGGCCAGCTTCGCCGACGGGTGGGTGAAGATGGAAGCGGCACAGCCCGACAACTGCGCCGCCAGGTGTGCGGCGATGAGTTCCTTGCCCAGCGGCATCACCAGCATGACGTGGCTGCCGCATGCAACCGGCGCGATCATCCCGGCCGTGGCGCAAGCGGCCTGCCAAAGCCCGGCGCGGGTATAGCCGTCCGGCGTCGCGGCATCGGGCGCGTGGAAACTGAACGCCGCCGCGTCGGGAGCCGCCTGTAGCAGCGCTTCGAAGCGACCGGCCAGGGTGGATGGTGTGGAGCGGCTCATGGCTGGGTCGGCCGCGCCAGGCGCAGCGCCTCCGCGACGACCGCGGCGATCGCGGCGTTGCCGGATTTCGTGTAGTGGGCCAGCGAATCGGTGAACTGGGTGCCGGACAGGAGCCAGCGCGCGTCGGCGATCCGGCATGCCGGCGGGCTACAGACTTTCGCCAGCACTTGCGCCGTGGTAACGCTGCCGCGTGGCGGCGCCAGGTAGGCTTGCCATTCCTTCGGCGCCGTCGGTTCGAGATAGAGCACGACGGGGATGCCGCGCTGCGCGAAACCCTCCAGCATGGCCTGCAAGAGCGCGACGACGTCGTTGTCCAGTTCTTCCGGGGCAAGGCCGTTGAACTCGACCGGGTCGCGGCGCGGCGGACGCGGCGGCACCGGATCGAACATCGGCTGAGTGCCGCGCGCGAATTCGTCGCGCCAGGCGAACTTCGGCTTGCCCAGCGGCGCATAGACGTCCCGGTTCAGGCGCTCGCGGATATAGGCGCTGTAGTGGAACAGGGCGCTGTGCTTTTGCAGCCGCGCCACGACCGGGTTGCCGAGTCGCTTTCCTTGCCGCTTGTATGCGCTGACCATGCGGTCCAGCAGCGGATGGTATGCCGCTGCGACAAGCGGCTTCAACTGCATCAGCAGATCGGCGTTGAGCGACAGGTGCGCGTAGCTGCGGGCGCTGTGGTCGAAGTGGGAGCGGGAAAAATACTCATCCGACAGGGTCAGCACCACGGCATCGAAGGGCAGCCTGCCGCCGCTCTGCTTGAGGACTGCACCCAGGATCATCATGTCCTTGGGCAGCGCGCGGATGAAGTAGGCCAGATTGAACAGCTCGACGGCGCCGCCGGTGGCGCGCAGGGCGGCGGCCGCCTGCGCGGCGATGGAATCCTGCCAGGGCAGCCACGAGCCTATCGTGCCGGAATCGCCGAAAACGGCGACGCGCCACGTGCTGTCGGTCGGCGGGGAGCGCAGTATGCGGTGCTGGCTCACGGCGAACTCGAAATCGTCCTGGCTGTGGTTGCCGGCAACGGGATAAAGGCGGTGGCCGTCTTCGGCAAAGTCGCGATAGTCGTCCGCGAACGGTCCGGCGATCAGCAGCCGGATCGCCCCGTCGATCGCCAGCGCGGCGAGCACAAAGCACAGGCCCAGCAGCAGCGGACGCTTCAAGGCGGCGAAGAGACTCGCCGCCAGCCGATGCTGCCTTTGCCCGCCCATCGTCAGCGGCTGCTTGGCGCCAGACTTGAGACTATCGACCAGCCGCGCGATGGCATTCAGGTCGGCGAAGTTTTCCGGGTTCGCCGCGGCCGCGGGTATCTTGATGCCGAAGCCGGCCTCCAGCGCCAGGGTGACGCTGACGATTTCCAGCGAATTGATCAGACCCGAGCGCAACAGCGGCTGATCGGCGGCGACGCCTTCCAGCCGGCCATCGCCCAGTTCGCCTTGCAGTACGCTTCGTACCCGATCCAGTGTGTGCATTTACCAGGCGGCGGCGGAAGTCCGGGGCAGACTCAATGCGCGAACAAGTAGTAGCCCATCCAGGGGCTGCCCGGAACGTCGGGATGGCGGCTGATGGCCAGGCCGCGATCCGACAGCCACTGGTTCACGAAGTCGAAAGTGCAGCACTCCGGCTTGCCCATGAAATCGTGGCAGCTGATGCACCAATGCCTGACGCTATCCGCGCGCTCGACGAAGGCCTTGAGTGCGGGCACTTCCGCGCCTTCGATATTCATTTTCAGAAAGTCGATGCGTTCGAGCCCTTGCTTCTTGACGAGGCTATCGAGGGTCGTCATCGGGACCTCGATGGCGCCGTTCCGGCGGTCGCTCGCCAGCATGTTGGTGATGGCACCGCCATCGTCCTGGGTCAGGTGCGCCACACCCTCGAAATCGCCGATCGCGCTTCTGACGAGCGTGACATTGGCGAGCCCCAGCAAGCGGCACAACTTCTCCAGACAGCGGTAGGCGGTGGGATCGGCCTCGATCGCGATCACGCGTCCGCCGGGGCCCACCATCTCCGAAAACGCCTGCAATTCGGTGCCGACGCCGGCGCCGACGTCGAGGATCGTATCCCCCGGCTGCGGCCGGTAGGCGTAGGTGAACAGCGGAATCGACGTCGTGCATTCGAAGACCGGCCGCTTCAGCGGCCGCGGCGAGACGAATCCACCCGCGCGCCAGCGGTGCACCCAGTCCTGGCCGTCGTAGGCAACCCGGATCAGCCGCTTCTCCTTCTTCGTCGCCTTGATCGAATAATAGGCGCCGGTCAGAGCCGTCCGCACGCTGGCAGCCAGGCCGCTCATGATTTCGCGGTGGCCGTCTTGGGATTGGCGACCCAGAAGCTGCCGATCGCCAAGGCGTCGATGCGATCGTCGACCAGGGCGCGAATGGCTTCGGCCGGACTGCACACGATGGGCTCCTCGTGGGCATTGAAGCTCGTATTCAGGACCAGCGGGATTCCCGACAGCTTGTGGTAACGCGCGATGACGCGGTGATAGAGCGGATTGCGGTCCGGCCGCACCAGTTGCGGCCGCGCCGTGCCATCGACGTGCACCACCGCCGGAATGCGGCTGCGCCACTCAGGTTTGACGTCGAGGGTGATAGTCATGAACTCCGCCGTGTGGCTGACGTTGGAAACGCCGAAGAAGATGTCGTCGGCCGCCTCGGCCAGCACGCTCGGCGCGAAGGGCATGAACTCGGTCCGCTCCAGGCGGTCGTTGAGGGACTTGTTGATGGCGGCGTCGGTCGGGCGCGCGATCATGCTACGGTTGCCCAAGGCGCGCGGCCCGAATTCCATGCGCCCCTGGAACCAGCCGACGACGATGCCGTCGTGGATCGCCTGCGCGGTGCGTTCCACCAGGTCGTCCGGGCTCAAGCATTCGCCGGCCAGACCGGCGCGCGCCAGTTCGGTGTGGATTTCCGCATCGCTGTAGCCCGGGCCGAGATAGACGTCGCGCAGCGGCGGATGGTCGGCCAGCAAGGCCGGCTGATACTGGCTCGCCAGCAGCAGGGCGGCGCCGACGCTGTTGCCGGTATCGCTCATGGCCGGAAACACGAACACCGACTCGACGCCCGGCAAGGCGGCGATGCGCTGGTTCAGCTTGACGTTGGCAAAGACCCCACCGTTGAGCGCGACCCGGTTCTGGCCGGTGCGGGCGAGGACCTTGCTGACCAAGGGGACGACGGCATCCTCCAGCACTTTCTGCGCCGCCGCGGCGACCTCCTCGCGCGTATGCGTGTCGACGAAGCCTTTCAGGTAATCGTAGCGCGTGCCGCGGCCGGAGCCGCCGACATCGAAGTCCGACTTCAGCGCAAGGCCGTCGGCCGACAGGTACAGCGCGCGCCGGAAGTCGTTGTAGAGCACGTCGGGGTTGCCGAAAGCCGCCAGGCCGAGCACCTTGCCTTCGTGGCGCAGCGGCCGGAAGCCGAGCTGCTTGGTGATGGCCTCGTAAAACAGGCCGGCCGAATTGTCGAGCCCGGTCGACTCGTGCAGGCAATCGAGCTTCCCTTGCGCGTAGTGCCACGAGGCGTGGGACTCGTCGCGATCGCCGACGCCATCGACGGTGACGACCGCGCATTCGCTGGCGCCGGAGTAATAGCCGGCCAGCGCCGCATGGACGCGGTGATGCGCATAGATGCGCACTTCGGCGTCGGCGCGGAAACCTTCCTGCGCCAGGAAAACATCCTTGCGCAACGCCGCTTCGATGTCGTTGGCACCGCCGGCCAGCAGCGGCAACAGCGAAGACAGTTCGGTGAGTTTGGCCGGCTTCCCGCGCACTTGGCGCCAGCCGCGCGACACGGTCCGGCGCATGTCCTTCAACTTGTCGGGATAGGCGATGTAGCGCTCGGGGACGAAGCCCATCATTAGCCCGATGCCATCGACGTCGCGGCGGCGGAAGCCCGCCAGGCGTAGCACGCAATCGATGGAACGCTGCGGCAGGCCCTTGCCGTCACCCTTGATGCGCGACAGGCGTTCTTCAGATATTGCCGCGACCAGCTTGCCATTAACGAACAACGCCGCCGAGGTGTCGTGGGTCGTGGAAGAAATTCCCAGGACAATAGTCATCGCATCGGTTCCTGTAGGGGGATGGAGTGGAAACTGGATTTGACGCGCAGCGTCGATTCGACGAAGCGGGCAACACGTTCGTGGTAGGCAGCTTCGGAAAATCGCTCTAGATATGCGGCGGCAGACGCGGATTCTAGCTTGAATGGCCGGCGTAGGAGCCGCTCGACGAGTCTGGCGAAGCCGGCGCCGCCGTCCTGGCGCGGGTCTTCGTACAGGAAGCCGGTCACGCCGTCCGCGACGGTTTCGACGAAGGGCGGGGCGTTGACGGCCAGGACCGGCGTGCCGCAAATTTCCGCCTCGACCAGGTTCAGGCCGAACGCCTCCTTTTCGGGCAGGCCGGCCAGCAGGTAGTCGATCTGCCGATAGACGGCGCCGACGTATTGCTGATAACCCCAGAAGCGGACGCGCCCGCGCATGGGCGCCAGGGCCCGGCGCATGTCGCGCACCGTCGCATAACCGCCGTCGCCGAAGATTTCGAGGTTGATCTGCGGATGGCGCGCCAAGATCGGTGCGATGTGTCCGAGCAGCAGCGGAAACTGCTTGGGGTCGGCGAGGCGCGAAACGATACCGAGGGTGATGCCCGGCCGGCGCACGTAGGGCCGGCGCGGCAGCAGGCGCTCGTAGTAGGGATAGAGCCAGCTCAGCAGGCGATCGCGCACCTTGCGCGGGTCCCAGCCGTATGGGCAGTTGGCGACGATGGGCTGGTCGGCGCCACCCATGCGCGTCTTGAGTTCGGCGATGCCCCACAGCGGCTCGGCGTGGAACTGGGTGATGCCCGCCGCCGCGAGACTGTCCAGCACATACTGGGAGTCGCCGGCGATCCAGTCGAGGTGATTGAGGACGGCCGGCGAGCGCCCGAACAGGGTCATGTGGGCGACGCTGGTAAGGAAGTGCCCGCGTTGGCGGAAGGGCACGGCCTGCGCCGCGTAGATCGGCGTCTGGAACAGCAGCCAGGAGGCGTCGGGCAGGTGCGGCAGCAGCTCGCCGTAATCGCGCGCCGGAATGATCGCGCAGCCTTGCGGCAGCAGGTCCTTCCAGTAGGGGCTGTCCGGATGGACGAACAAGGTCGTCGGCACGCCCGCCGCCAGCAGCGCGCGCGTGAAGGACGCTGTGTAGACCTCGGCGCCGCCCCAGCCGTCGCGCAAGTTGACTTGGTAACAAGTGATCATGAGAACCAGCTCCTGAGCCAGGTCTTGGCGATGCGCCGCCGCTGCGCCGCGTCGACGGCGTGGCGCCAGAGCAGCCCGAAGAAGCCCGTGGCGCGCAACTGCCGGTAGACCTGGCGCTTCAGGCCGGGCGCCGCGATCCGCGGCAACATGTGGAATATCGACAAGGCGCCGTCGACGACTTGCCAGCCCATCAGCCGATGCAGTTCCGCATCGCCGGCGATGGTCGCCATCAGTTCGCTCAAGCCGACGGCATTGGCGGCCGCGCTTTCGATCTGGTCGCGCAGGGCGGCGTCGCGCCCCTCTGCCGTCGCCGGGGCAGTGCGCGGCTGGCGGCGGTAGAAGTAGCCGGGTTGCCCGTCGTAGGCGACGCTGTCGGCTTGCAGGAAGGCCTGCGTCGTCCACAGCACGTCCTCGTGCAGACGGCCCGGGATGAACCGCAGCCCGACACGCTCGACGAAGGCGCGGCGATAGACCTGCAACACCGGGTAGTGCAGGAAGGCCCGCTTGCCCAAGCGCCGCCGCATCGCCTCGCGGCCCGGCATGACATCCGGCGGCAGGTCGAGCGCATAAATCGGGTAATCGGCCTGCCGGCCTTCGAAATGGAAGATGCCGTTGCCGTGCGCCATGTCGAGGTCGTGGCGCAGCGCGAGGTCGAGCAGGCGGCCGAGAAAGTCCGGCGCGATCCAGTCGTCGGCATCGACGAAAGCGATGTATTGGCCGCGGCAGGCGTCCAGGCCGGCATTGCGGGCGACCGAGGCGCCGCCGTTGGCCCGGTGCTCGACGCGACACAGCGCGGGATGGCGCGCCGCATAGTCGTCCAGGATCGCCGCACTGCCGTCGGTCGAGCCGTCGTCGATGCAAAGTATCTCCATGTTCGGCAGCCCCTGCGCCAGGACGCTGTCGAGGCAGTTGGCGACGAAGGACAGGGCGTTGTACACCGGCACGATGACGGACAATTTGACGGGCGCCATGGTCGCGATTCCCCCTAGTCGGCCTTGACGTCGTGGTGGGCCAGCCAGATCAGCAGCACGACGAAGGTGTAGGCGAGGCGCCGCGACGCCTTGCCCTGCTGCGCCGCCCGCCACAGCCGGTCCACCGCGTCGGCGTCGAGGAAGGGCGCCAGTTCGCGGCAGCGCCCCAGGTAGTGCTCGCAGGCTGGGCGCCATTGGCCGTTGAAGTAGTCTTGCAGGGGTACCGAGAAGCCGTGCTTGGGCCGGTTCCACACCGCTTCGGGCAGATGGCGGCGAGCCAGCGCGCGCAAGAGCGCCTTGCCGCCGCCGGCATCGTAATGCAGCGCAGCCGGCCACTCCAGCACCGCATCCACCACCGGGCGGCCGAGCAAAGGCACGCGCACTTCGAGGCCGTGGGCCATGCTGGCGCGGTCGGTCTTGACCAGGCAATCCTCGGACAGATAGGTCCACAGGTCGGCGCGCATCAGGCTGGCCGTGTCCATGTCGCGGCCGTAGGCGGTGGCGAGCGTGCGCCACAGTTCGAGCGTCGCCGCCGGATGGGCGGCGGCGAGCGCGGCGGGACGCAGGTAGGTCGCCAGATCCTTGCGCGAATGGGCGAAGGGACCCAGTTCGACTTGCCGGTAGAGCATCATCTCCTGCCCGGCCAAGCCGCGGCGCAGCAGGCTGCCGGGCAGCCAGCCGCCGCGCACGCCGGCGCGCAGCAGGCGTCGCGGAACGCTGTCCGGAAAGCGGTCCGCGGTGACGGCGAAACGCGGGTAGCCGGCGAACAGTTCGTCGCCGCCGTCGCCGCTGATGGCCACGGTGACGCCCTGGCGCGTCAGGCGCGACAGCTCGTGAGTGGCGACATAGGCCGGATCGGCCAGGGGCTGGTCGAGGTCGGCGACCGCGGCGGCGAAGGCATCGGCGTCGATGGTGGGAGCGTCGATGACCGTATGGTCGGCGCCATAGCGTTCCGCCACCGCACGCGCGGCCGGCGTCTCGTCGAAGCCGGCCTGGGGGAAGCGGATGTTGAAGGTCTTGAGCGGATGCACGCCCGCCGCGGCCATGTAATGCACCATCAGTCCGGAGTCGATGCCGCCGGACAGAAAGGCGCCCAGCGGCACGTCGGCGACCATCTGGCGCCGCACGCTTTCCCGGATCGCCGCGTCCACCTGTTCCAGCGCCGCGGCGGCATTGGGCGCTGCGTCGCCCGGCGCCGGCGGCTGCCAGTAGCGCCGGACTTGCGCGGCGCCGCGGTCGGCGGCGAAAGTCAGCAGGCTCGCCGGCGGCAACTGGCGCACCTCGCGCAGCATGGTGTGCGGCGAGTGCACGGCCTGGCAGGCCAGGTAGTCGCGCAGGGCCTCGTAATCGAGGTGGCGCGGAAAATCCGGCAGGGCGAGAAACGGCGCCAGGGTCGAGGCGAAGACGAGGCCGCCGTCGACGGCGGCGTACATCAACGGCTTGATGCCGAGCGGATCACGCGCGGCAAACAGGCGGCGCGCCTGCGCGTCCCAGATCGCGAAGGCGAACATGCCGTCGAGCCGCGCCAGCAGCCCTTCGCCCCAGGCGGCGTAGCCGTGCAGCAGGATTTCGGTGTCGGAGCGCGTGGCGAAAACATGGCCGAGCGTTTCCAGCTCGCGGCGCAGCGCAGCGAAATTGTAGATTTCGCCGTTGAAGACGATGGCGTAGCGGCCGTCGGCCGAGCGCATCGGCTGCTGCCCGCCGGCGAGGTCGATCACCGCCAGGCGCGCGTGGCCGAAGACGACCTGGCCGAGGTCGAGCGTCGACTGCGCGTCCGGACCGCGCGTGCCCAGCGTGGCGAGCGCCGCCGCCGCATGCGCGCGCCAGGGAGTGCCGACGAAGCCGAGAATGCCGCACATGATCAGCGCTCCTCCGCCAGTCGCTCGTAGGCGGCAGCGACGGCGTCGGCATCGTAGGCGGCGAGATCGACGCGCGCGAGGTCGGGCGGCGCCGCCAGGCAGCGGTCAATCGCCGCCGCCAGCGCCGGCGCATCGCTGCAGGGGACAAGGCAGTCCGGACAGGCGGCAAGGATTTCGCGCGGTCCCGACGGGCAGTCGGTCGACAGTGCCGGCGTGCCGCAGGCCAGAGCTTCGATCAGCACGTTGGGCAATCCTTCATGGTCCGAGCACAGCACCAGCAGGTCGGCACCGGCGATCCACGGATAGGGATTGGCCTGGAAACCGGCGACATGCACGCGCGAGGCGAGCCCGCGCGCGGCGATCATCGACTGGAGCCGCGACTCGGCTGCCGTCAGCAGCACCAGCGTATGCCCGGTGTCGACCCGGGCCCAGGCATCGAGCAGCAGGTCGTGGCGCTTTTGCGGCGCAAAGCGCCCGACATGCACGACATAGGGGCCTTGCGGGCGCGCGCACGGTTCGGCGGCGGCGCGGCGGATCGCGGCGAAATCGAATGGATTGGGAATCGTCTCGATGCGGCCGGCCAGGCCGAGGCCGTCGCGCAGGTCGGCGGCGACGCCGCCCGACACGGCGATCAGCGGCCGGGCGCCGTAGAGGCGGCGGTAGCGTTCACGGCGCCGGCGGGCCTTGGCGGAACTGGTCGCGTCGAGCTTCGCGAGTTCTGCCGACAGCGTATTGGCGATGCGACACCAGTGCCGCGGCAGGCCGGCGAGGCTGGCAACCTCGTCGGCAAAGGGCAAGGTCGAGACGACGAGGTCAGGCGCGCCGGATCGCCGTAGGTGCGCCGCCAGCCGGCGCGCCAACAGCCGCTTGCCGAACCAGCCACGGCCGAACGTCCCTGGCACGACGGCAACGTCGACAGCCGCCGGCGCCGCATGTTCGATGCGGTTTTCGAGCAGGGCGATCTGCGCCTGGTGGCCGCGCTTCACCAGCCGGTCGGCCAGCTTCAACACGGCTTTTTCGGCGCCGCCGCCGGCGAGATTGGTCATGACGAAGGCGAATCTCATCGTGAGCCGTCCAGCGCCTGTTCGACGCTGGCGAACACCTGATCGACGCCGATCTCCGCCATCGCCGCGGTCTCCGCGCAGTTGCCGGCGGCGAGCGCCGGGTGGTCGACGACGAAGGCGCGCGGATGATCGAGCGGACCGGTCAGGTGCGCGCCCGACAGACAGTGATAGAGCGCGACGAGCGGGATGTCGAAGGTGCTCATCAAATGCGTCGGCCCGGTATCGACGCCGACGTAGAGATCGGTCTGCGCCATCAGGGCCGCCGTCTCGCGCAGGCTCAACTGGCCGGCGAACAGACTGGCGCGTTCGCCCAGCCGCGCCTTGAGCCAGTGGGTGCGCTGCTTTTCCTCGGCGCCGCCGAAGATCAGGAAATGCGCCTGCGGCCAGCGCGCGACGATGCGCCGGCACAGTTCCTCGAAATTTGCTATCGGCCAGTCGCGGTAGGCCTTGGTCGGAAAGCTCGCCACCTGCAAGCCGATGCGCGGATGAGCGGCGGCAAGCTGGGCCAGGCGCTGCTGTGCCGCGGCGGCCTCGGCCGGCGTCACGCGATAGGCCAGGCGCAGGCCGGCGGGCGCGATGCCGAGTGCCGCCGGCAGGCGCAGCAGTTGGCGCACCGCGTGCTCGCTCTGGAACGGCGGCTTTGGCACAGCCACCGCCAGGCGCGCGTTGAGCGCTGCATCGCGCTGCGCGAAGGCGACGACGCGGCGCGCGACCCGCAAGGCGTAGGCCACCAGCGACTCGTCGAAACCGCAAACGAACGCAAGGTCGTAGGACGTGCCGCCCAGATGCCCGCGCCAGCGCGCCCCGCCCTTGGTGATGGCGCCGACCCGCTGCACGAAGGGCAGCGCCGCGAAGACCTCCATGCGCTTCGGGTGGCCGAGGACGGTGATGCTCGCCTCTGGGTAGGCGGCCGCGACGGCGCGGATGGCCGGCGTCGCGAACAGGCTGTCGCCGATGCGGGAAACCGCGATGAACAAGATGGAGCTTGGCGCCGACATCGACCGCTATTCCGGCAGCGAGAATTCGAACAGGTAGTCTGGGAACGAGTACTCGACCGGCGCGAGGCGGAAGCGCCAAACGAAGTTCTTGAGCAGGCGCTGAAAACCGCCGATGGGTTTGACCAGATGGTAGGCGGTGAAGTCGAGGCCGTTGCGGCGCGCCAGCTCGAGCGCCGTGGTCGGCGTGAACCAGGCCATGTGATCGAGATTGACCACCATCACGCCCTCGCGCATGAACTGGCGAAAGAATTTGCGGCTGAACGGATTCGGCGTCGCGACGAGCATGCGCCCGCGCGGCGCCAGGTGGCGCTTGGCGAACTGTAGCAGCGCCGACGGATCGGCGACGTGCTCGATGACGTCGCCGATGAAGACGACGTCGAAGCGTTCGCCCAGATCGGCCGCCGACGTGGCGTCCACGCAGCGCACGTTGAAGCCGCGTTCGTTGAGTTCCCGCACCAGCGGTTCGAGGATGTCGAGACCGAGGCAATAGCCCGCAGCGCGGTGGATGCGGCCGTGGCGCCAGCCGGCCTCGTCGAAGTAGCGGGCGCTGTGGGACACCACGCCGATGTCGAGCACGCGCTTGCCGGCAACGGCCTGCTCGACGAAACCGGTCAGGTCGGCATCCAGATGGACCTGCCGCAGGCGCGGCAGCAAGGCGCGCACCTCGGCCTTGGCTTGGCGATTGTTGGGGTCGTCCGAGATCTGCGTCCAGTCGAAGTTCATGGGGTCTCCATCACTTCCTGCTTAAGCGGTGGACGAAACCGTCCAGTACGGCGCCGGCGAGGCTGGCGCGGTAGGAACGTCGCTCGTTCCAGGGCAGGCAGGCGAGGCCGACGCCGTAGCCGGCGGCGGGCGGCCCGGCATCGGTCCAGCGGTTCGCGGCAGGGAGTTCGTCCCAGGTGCCGCCGTCGAGTTCATGGGCAACGGCGGCGAACTCCGCCGCGTCGCTATAGAAGGTTTCCGGCAGGCGTTTGGCCAGGAAGCCGCGCTCGATCGAACCCTGGCCGGCGTCGTGCAGGAACACCGCCGGCGTCTTGCCCGAGGCGAGCAGCCGCAGCGCCAGGCGCAGGCCGCGATAGCCCTTGGGGCCGTCGATCAGCACGATATCGCCTGGTGCGAGCATCTCCGGCAGCAGGCGCGTGGCATCGCCGAACAGCTGGCGCACGTTGTCGCGGCCGGCCAGGCGTGCCGCGGCGACGGCGACGTCGGGCGAATTGCGGTCGTATTCGATGCTGACGATCTCGGCCTCGGGAAAGCAGTGCGACAGGATCAGCGTGCTCTGGCCGCGGGCGCGGCCTGATTCGAGCACGCGGCGCGGCTTCAGCTCGCGGGCGCACAGCCAGAGAAAGAACATTTCGGAAAACAGGATGCCCTTGCGTTCATAGGGAATGTCGGCGATGCGGGCCGCGAACGCCGCGCGCTCCTGCTCGGCCTTGGCGGCAAGGTCGCTGGGGGGAAGGGATGGATTCATGATGGCGGGCGCGAAACGGAAGCGAAAATTCTCTCCATGGCGTCGACCATGGTCTCGAAGCCGTGGCGTTCGAGCGCGGCGGCGCGGGCGGCGGCGCCGAGGCGCTGCGCCAACTCGGGCTCGTCGAGCAGGCGCTGGAGCGCCGCCGCCAGCGGTGGCACCTGTTCGGGCGGCACGACGAGGGCGGTGGCGCCGTCGACGGCGGCTTCGCCGATGCTGCCGACATCGGTGGTGACGATCGGCAAGCCGCTCAGCATCGCCTGCAACATCGCCTGCGGCACGCCTTCGTTGGCGTAGGACGGCAGGCAGAAGACGTCGAGCGCCGGCAGCCAGAGTTCCGGATCGTCGCGATGGCCGAGGAAGCGCACGCGCTCGGCAAGATTCAACCGCGCCACCATGTCTTCGAGCCACTGCCGGCGCGGACCGTCACCGACGATCAGCAGCCGCCAGTCGTGGCCCTTGAGTTGCGCGCAGGCCTCGATCAGGTAGTGGTGGCCTTTCCAGCTGCGCAGCGTGGCGACGATGCCGACGTAGCGCAGCGCCGGATCGAGGCCGAGCGCCTGGCGCGCCGCCGCGCGATCGCGCGGCGCGAAGCGCGCCGTGTCGATGCCGGTGGGCACCGAGGTAATGCGTTCGCCCGGATAGCCACGCGCGTCGATCAGCGTGCGGCGCAGCTTCTCGCCGGTGGTGACGATGTGCGCCGTGGCGCGCGTGTAGAGCCAGCGCGTCGCAGCGTTGGCAGATACCGGCGCCGAGATGTGGCGCGTGCGCACGATGGACGGCGCGGCGCGCAGCGTGGCGCAGGCGAGCGCGGCCAGCCAACTGTCGGTCGAGCTGTGGGTGTTGACGACGTCTGCCGGGTGCTGCGCCAGCCAGCGCCGCATGGCCAGCAGCCCGGCGATATTCTTGCGGCCGATCGGCAGGGCGACGACCGGAATGCCGTAACGCGGCGCGGCGGAAAAAATGCGCGCCTGCGGCGGGCACAGCAGCGTCACCGCGTGGCCGCGGGCGATGAAGCCGGCCGCCTCCGTAAGGATGCGCAGTTCCTGGCCGCCCCAGCCGCAGGACGCCTCAGTGTGGACGATCCTCATGGGGCGATGGCCGTTTCGGTGAATTGCATGCGGTAGAGCTGGGCGTAGATGCCGTTCGCCGCGAGCAGTTCGGCGTGCGTGCCGCGCTCGGCAATGCGGCCGGCCTGGAGCACGACGATGGCGTCGGCGCGCTCGATGGTGGACAGGCGATGGGCGATGACCAGCGTGGTGCGGTTCTGCATCAGCGTTTCGAGTGCGGCCTGGACGTGGCGCTCCGACTCGGTGTCGAGCGCCGAGGTGGCCTCGTCGAGAATCAGCACCGGCGCATTCTTCAGCAGCGCCCGCGCAATCGCCAGGCGCTGACGCTGCCCGCCCGAGAGCTTGACGCCGTTCTCGCCGACCTGGGTGTCGTAGCCTTGCGGCATGGCGAGGATGAACTCGTGGGCATGCGCCGCCCGCGCCGCCGCCTCGATCTCGGCGCGGCCGGCGGCGCCCATGGTGCCGTAGGCGATATTGGCGGCGACGGTGTCGTTGAACAGCACGACGTCTTGCGAGACCAGCGCGACGTTGGCGCGCAGGCTGTCGAGGCGGATGGTCTCGATGTCGACGCCGTCGAGCAGGATGCGGCCGCGGTCGGGATGGTAGAAGCGCGGCACCAGGTTGGCGAGCGTCGTCTTGCCCGAACCCGAGGCACCGACCAGCGCGACCATTTCGCCCTGGCGCACGGCGAGCGAGATGCCGGCGAGCGCCTCGCGCTTGGTGCCGGCATAGGAGAAGGCGACGTCCTCGATGGCGAGTTCGCCCTTGGCAGCCGCCAGGTCGATGCTGCCGGCGTCGTGTTCGGCGGCCTCGTCGATGAGTTCGAAGACGCTTTCCGCCGCGGCCAGTCCGCGCTGCAGCGTGCCGCTGAGATCGGTGAGGCGCTTCATCGGCGCCAGCAGCATCAACATGGCGGTGATGAAGGAAACGAAGCTGCCGAGCGTGGTCTCGCCTCGCTCCACCTGCCACAGCGTAATGGCGATGACGACGCCGAGCGCGACCGAGGCCATCGTCTGCGTCAGCGGTCCCGACAGGCCGGCGGCGATGGTCATGCGCATAGCGTTGGCGCGCTGGGCGGCATTGACCTTCTCGAAGCGCCCGGTCTCGTAGTCCTGTCCGCCGAAAATCTTCACCACCTTGTGGCACTCGATGGCCTCTTCGAGCACGTGCGTGACGTCGCCCATGGCCTGCTGCGCCGTGCGCGCCAGCCCGCGCAGCCGCCGCGAGACGTTCTTCGCGGCGAAGGCGATCAGCGGCGCCATGGCGACGGAGATCAGCGCCAGCTTCCAGTTGAGCCAGATCATCCAGGACAGCAGTGCCACCAGCGTCAGCGAGTCGCGCACGGCGACGGTCAGCACGGTCGTCGCCGTCGACGAAACGCCCATGACGTCCCAGGCCACCTTGGAGATCAGCGCGCCCGAGGAGCGGTCGTCGTAGTAAGGCGTCGGCAGGCGGACCAGCCGCCGGAACATCGCCATGCGCAGGTCCATGACGACGCGGTTGGCGACCCACGCCATGGCGTAGTTGGTGACGAAGCCGAGGACGCCGCGCAGCAGAAAGATGCCGACGATGGCCAGCGGATAGAACCAGAAAGGGCCTGGGGTAGCGCCTTTCTGATGGCCGTCGAGCAACGGTTTCATCAACGCCGGGAACAGCGGCTCCGCCGCGGCCGTCAGCATCATGCCCAGTATGCCGACGACGAAAACCCGCCAGTAAGGACGAACGTAGCCAAGCAGGCGAAGGTAGATCTCCCGGCTCGTCGGTGTGGCGGTCGCCTCCAGGCTCATCGGAGAAAAGTCATTGAAAAAAAACGGGTAATTATGCCACAGGCGGGACTAGCTGCCGATAGAAATCCGCCAAACGCGCGACCATGGCCGTGCTCGATAGACTGGCGACGGTATTGCGGGCGGACGAACTCAACCCTGCGGCGTCCGCCAGCAGTCCATCAAGAGCGCGAGCGGTGGCGACAGCGTCGAGTGCCGGGCAAACGAGGCCGTTCCGTCCAGGTTCGATGAGTTCAGCGGCGCCGCAGGTGGGCGACGTGACAACGGGCAGTCCGCAGGCGAATGCTTCGAGTGCCGCGTTGGGCATGGGATCGTAGAGAGTCGGCAAGCAGAAGACGTCGGCCGCTCCATAGTAGGGCCGCACGTCCGGCAAGCCGCCGAGGAAATGCGCGCGGTCCGCCACGCCCAACTGCGCCGCGAGTTTTGCCGCGGCATCCAGCCGTCTATCCTTGCCGACGACGATCAGATGCGCGTCCTGCCGCGCCATCGCCGCCAGCGCACGCAGCAGGGTTGGAATGCCCTTGCGCTCGAACCCCGAGCCGACGCAGAGAATGATCGGCGCGGCGACGCTGATGCCGAGTCCCGCGCATACGCGACCGCGGTGCTCGTCGCGCAGCCCCGGGTGGAAACAGTCGAGGTCGACGCCGTTGTGGATGACCTGGAGTTTCTCCGCCGCGACGCCAAAGCGGCGTGCGATGTCGTCCCTGACCATGCGCGAGTTGCAGATCACGGCGCGCAAGTCCGGGTGGCGAAACATCGCCGCCTCCGCTTCCTTGACGTAGCTATGCCAGGGCGAGCGATCGGTCAGCAGGCGCGCCAGGCCACCACGCGCGGCGTCGCGCAGTTCCAGCCACGTCGCATGGACGCCGTCACCGGCGCGATAGACGTGGCAGCCGGGGATGCGCTCGTGGCTTTGCACGAGGTCAAAGCGGCCCTCGGCGATGATGCGTTGGACATGATGGGCGAAACCGACGTCGCGCCAGGTGCGGCCGAGATAAAAAGGATCGACGCGCAGCATGCCCACCGCGTCGCCCTCCCATTCGCGCGCGATGATCGTGACCTCGACGCCGTTGGCGCGCAAGCCTTCGAGCGCGCGCGCGACGAAACGCTCGGCGCCGCCGTAGGGCGTGTACTTTTGCCGCGCGATGGCGATCTTCATGTCGCCAGGAGTTCTTCGCACGCCTTGAGGACTCGCGCGACCGGCAGCGTCGTCAGGCATTCGGAGATCTTGCCGCCGCCGCAGCCGTCGATGCCGCAAGGACGACAGGGGTGAGCATCGCTGGCAACGACGCGGTGCGCCACGTTCCACGGTCCCCACTCCAGTTCGCCCGAGGGCCCGAAGATCGCAACCGTCGGCGTGCCCATCGCCGCAGCAATGTGCATCGGCGCCGAATCGACGCCGACGAACAGGCATGCCCGCGCCGTCAGGGCGGCAAGTTCCTTCAGGCTCAGGAGGCCAGAAAGATCGACGACCGGTGTGCGCACCGCTGGCAGTACTGCCGCGATCAGCGCCTTTTCGGCAGCATCCGGCGCGGCCGTCACCACAACCGCCAGGCCACGGGCCTGGAGCGCGTCGGCGAGCGCCGCCACGTTCACCGCGGGCCAGCACTTGAACAACCAGCGCGACGTCATGTGCAGCAGCACAAAGCGGCGTTCGGCCAGACCGTGCGGCGCCAGCAGCTTCGTGACGCGTTCCTCGGCGCCGGCGCCTGGAACCAGATGCACGGGCTTGTCGGCAGCGGCCGGTTGCAGGCCGATACGCCGCAGCGCATCAAGGTTGCGCTCGACCATGTGGCGGCGGGCATTCGCTGGCTGGCCATAAAAATGGCTGAAGCTTCCGCGCCAGAATCGGTCCTGGCCGGGACGCTTCGGCGCCACCGCCCAGCGCGCGCCGGTCAAGCGTGCAATCCAAGCACCGCGGCGATGCTCGGTGAGGTGAACGACGAGATCGTAGCGACGGCTGCGTAGCGCCGACAGCACGCGCCATTCCGCCGCCGCCCGCGCCAGCGGGCCGAGACGCTTCCAGTTGCGATCAATACCGTGGATCGCCGCGATCGCCGGATGCCCTTCGAGCATCGGCGCGGTGTCGGCATAGACGAGGGCGTCGATCTCGCACTGCGGGGCGGCACGCTTGAGCGCCGTGAACACCGGAGAGGCCAGCAGCACGTCGCCGTGGTGACGCAGTTTGATGACCAGCGCGCGGCGCAGTTCGGCAAGGGGGATGGCGTCTGGGAGCATCGCGCTATTGTGCCACCCTCGCGCCAACGGCATTGTCCGCTGTCGTGGACGCGTTGTGCCAGACCAGCCGCCCGTCCTCGATCAGACTGGCGGTGCCGTAGTCGAAGCCGAGGCGGAACCACTCGGCCTCCGCCATCCCGGTCAGCGCAGCGGCCAGCACTTTCATCACGCCGGCGTGGACCACCAGAACCGCTGCGTCGTGGCGGGCCGCGATGTCTGCGACGCACGCGAGGACGCGGCTTTGCAACTGCGCCACGCTTTCGCCGCCGTGGGCGGCGAAGTGCAGGGGATCGGCGGCCCAGGCGTCGATCGCGGCACGGCCGATGTCGCGCCAGGGCCGCATTTCCCAGGCGCCGAAGTCGGCTTCGCGCAGGCGCTCGTCGTAGGCCGGCGCCGCATGCAGCGCTTGCGCCAGCAGCCGGCAACGCTGCAAGGGACTGCTATAGAGCGGCGCCGCGGGCAGGAGCGGGCGCAGGCGCGCGGCGCAGGCGGCGGCATCCTCGGCCAGCGGCAGGTCGCTGCGGCCGTAGCAGATGCCGTCGGCGACGGCCGGGCGCGGATGCCGGATCAGGAAAAGTCGCACAGCAATCCCAGGTAGAAGGCGAGTTCGGCCACCTGCTGCGTCGCGCCGAGGCAGTCGCCGGTATAGCCGCCGAGGCGGCGCACGAAGTAGCGCGCCGCGGCCAGGGTGACCACGGCCGCCGCGACCAGGGCATAGATGGCTTCCGGCAGCGGCAGCAAGGCGCAGGGCGCAAGCCCGCACAGGGCGGCCACGGCCAGCGCGCCGCGGCTCAGGCGCTGCGTCAGCGGCCGCGATTTCGAGCTGTCGTCGGCGCGCGCGTAATCGAGCGCGAACATCAGGGTCGTCGCGGCGAAGCGCGAGGCGGCATGGGCGGCGACCAGGGCCGACAACAAGTAGGCCGCGTCGATTTCCATCAGCGCATTCCACTTCGCCAGCAGCAGCAGCGTCACGCCGATGGCGCCGTAGCTGCCGAGGCGCGAGTCCTTCATGATGGCCAGCACCTGGGCCTTGTCCCAGCAGCCGCCGAAGCCGTCGCAGGCGTCGGCGAAGCCGTCCTCGTGGAAGGCGCCGGTGGCGAGCAGGGTCGCGGCCAGGCCGGCGACGACGGCGAGGCTCGTCGGCAGCGCCTGCGCCGCGACCAGGGTTGCCGCCGCGCCGATGGCGCCGACGAGGATGCCGACCAGCGGGAAATAGCGCGTCGCCCGGTCGAGCTGATCCGGGCTGTGGCCGACCCACGCCGGCACCGGCAGCCGCGTGAAGAAGCGCAGCGCGGCGAAGAAACTTTCGATTTCGTGACGCAGCATCAGCGCTGTCTGAGCATGTTCCAGAGCAGTTGCTTGACGACGCCGGGCTCGAAGGGCTTGTCGCAGATGCCGGAAACGCCGGCCTCCTGCACCGCGGCGAGGCGTCCGCTGTTGGCTTCGCTGGTCACCATCAGCACCGGCACCGAGTTCTGCCAGCTCTGCTTGCGGATGTATTCCACCAGCTCTGCGCCGTCCATCTCCGGCATGTTGTAGTCGGTGACGACGAGATCGACCTGGGTATCGGCGAGAATGGCCACGGCCTCGCGGCCGTTCTCGGCTTCGATGAACTTCTCGATGCCGAGGTTTTCGAGCACGCGGCGCATGAATTTGCGCGCGCTCGGGCTGTCGTCGACCAGCAGCACGCGCAGGTTCTCGCCGTCCAGCTCGCGCACCAGATCGCCGTCCTGGCGCAGGAAATCGAGAGTCGTCGTCAACGCCGTCATCAACTGCTGGGCGCTGAAAGGCTTGGGCAGGATGCCGCAGACGCCGGCCTGGCGCACGGGCTCCAGCGCCTGCGGGCGGGTTTCGCTCGAGATCAGGATGAAGGCGACCTGCTCCAGGTCGCGCTGGCGCCGCATGGCGCCGACGAGGTCGGTGCCCGACATGTCCGGCAGATACAGCGCGCTGACCACCAGATCGGGCCTGATCTCGCGCATGGCGGCGAGCGCCGCCGCGCCGCCGTCGACGACGCGTACCTGTTCGAGGCCGACGCCCTTCAACTGTGCGGCGATGAATTTCGCCTGCGTCGCCGACGGTTCGACCAGGAGCACGGCGAGTCCGCTGAAGGCGGCAGGTGCAGTCATGGGCATTCCCTCTACGTAAAGGAGGGCATTGTAAGCGGGTCTCGGCTTTTCTAGTTCCGGCTAGCGCCCACTATCGCGGGCATTAGCCGGCACTGAAGCGTCGCTACGCAACGCTTTCGCTCACCCCGGCCGACTCGAAGCTCGCCATTTCGTCGAGAAACGCACAGGCGGCGCGCAGCAGCGGCCAGGCCAGGGCCGCGCCCGTACCTTCGCCGAGACGCAGGCCGAGATCGACCAGCGGGTGCGCCTCGAGCGCCGCCAATTGCGCCTTGTGTCCGGCCTCGGCCGAGGCGTGGCAAAACACCGCATAGTCGAGGAAGGCCGGCGCCAGACGCGCCGCGACCAGCGCCGCCGCGCCGCAGATGAAGCCGTCGACCAGAACCACGAGCCGCAATTGCGCCGCCGCCAGCATGGCGCCGGCCATCATCGCGATTTCGAAGCCGCCGAAGCGGGCGAGGACGGCAAGCGCGTCGCCATGGGCGCCGTCATAGCGGGCGAGCGCCTGGCCCAGCAGTTCGCGTTTCCGCGCCAGACCGGCGTCATCCAGCCCGGTGCCGCGGCCGACGCAATCGGCAAGCGCGGCGCCGGTCAGGCAATGGGTGATCAGCGCAGCGGCCGCCGTGTTGCCGATGCCCATTTCGCCAAAGCCGACGGCCTGGCAGCCTTGCGCCGCAAGCTCGCGCACCAGTACGGCGCCGCGCGCCATGGCCGCATCGCGCTGCTGCCCCGTCATCGCCGCGCCTTCGAGATAGTTGGCGGTGCCCGGCGCGATCTTGGCGTCGACGAGGTTCGGCCGCGCGCCAAAGTCATGCGCGACCCCGGCGTCGACCACGGTCAGGCCGATGCCGTTGGCGCGCGCAAAGACGTTGATGGCGGCGCCGCCGGCAAGGAAGTTTTCGACCATCTGCCAGGTCACGTCCTGCGGGTAGGCCGAGATGCCGGCCTTGGCCGCGCCGTGGTCGCCGGCGAAGACGACGATGTGCGGCTGCGCCAGCGCAGGCGTCAGCGACTGCTGCACCAGGCCGACTTGCAGCGCCAGGTCTTCGAGCCGGCCGAGGGCGCCGAGCGGCTTGGTCTTGGCATCGATCTTGTGGCGCAGGGCCGCTTCGAGACTGCGGTCGACGGGCGCGACCGCATAGGGGGTGGAATGCATCCGATTCATCCTTTCAGAAAAACGCCGCGGCGAAGCGCGGCGACGCCTCTGCCACAGGCATCACGAGAAAGTACCCGGCAGGTCTTCTGGCTTACGGATCGACCGGACTGCCGCGCCTTCCCGCAGGGGTGGTCCCCCGCAGTGGCCGTCTTGCGACTGGCGACATCCGTCCCCGTTTACAGCGGCGGGCCCGCTGCCGATTTGCACGGCATTCCCTTGACCGGATCGGGGCGGATTATAGCGGCCGGCGCTGTGCTAACCTCGCCGCATGATCGAATTCATCCTCGGCGGCGCCCGCTCGGGCAAGAGCGTGCTGGCGGAAACGCGGGCGCTCGAAAGCGGCCTCAAGGTCACCTACATCGCCACCGCCCATGCCGAAGACGCCGAAATGGCGCGGCGCGTCGCCCATCACCAGGCGCGCCGGCCGGCGGTCTGGGCCACCGCCGAAGTGCCGGTCCGCCTCGCGGCGGCCCTGCGCGAACACGCGGCGGCGGATGCCTGCCTGATCGTCGATTGCCTGACGCTGTGGCTCACCAACCTGTTCCTGTCCGGCCGCGCCGCGGCGCAGGCCGAGGCGGGGGAAGCGATCGCCTGCGAGTTGCTGGCGGGCGAAACCGAGGGGCTGCTGGCGACGCTGCCGGCACTGCCGGGGCGGGTCATCCTCGTCAGCAACGAAGTCGGTTGCGGCATCGTGCCCATGCATCCGGTATCGCGGCTGTTCGCCGACGAACAGGGCCGCCTCAATCAGCGCGTGGCGGCGATCTGCGGCAGCGTCACCCTGGTGGCGGCGGGATTGCCGCTGCGGCTCAAGTAGGATTCTGCGCGCCGCGCATGAAGGCGCACGCATCGGCGGCGGACATCGGCTCGCAGTAGAGATAGCCCTGGAACTGGTTGTAGCCGAAGCTGTTCAGCAGTACGCGCTCGGCTTCCTTTTCCACGCCGTGCGCCGCCAGCCCGAGGCCCAGGCTGTTGGCCATGGCCACCGTCGCCGCGCAGATGGCGGCGTCGTTGCGGTCGATGTCGACGTCGCGGATGAAGCTGCGGTCGAGCTTGATGCGCTGCACCGGCAGCATCTTGAGATAACGCAGCGACGAATAGCCGGTGCCGAAATCGTCGATCACCAGCGCGATGCCGAGGTCGCGCAAGGCATGCAGCACATTGACGGTCGCTTCCGGATCCTGCATCGCCGCCGCCTCGCACAACTCGAGTTCCAGGTCCTTGCCGCTCAGGCCATGGCGCACCAGGGTCTGAAGCACGCCGTCGATCAGGGCATGGTCGCGCAACTGGTTCGCCGAAAAATTGATGGCCACGGAGGGGACGCGCAAGCCGGCGTCGCGCCATTCGCGCAACTGGCAGCAAGCCTTGTCGAGCACCCATTCGCCGAGCGGGATGATGAAGCCGCTCTTTTCGGCGATCGCCAGGAATTTCCCCGGCGACAGCAAGCCCAGTTGCGGATGGTTCCAGCGCAGCAGCGCCTCGACGGTGCGAATCTGGCCCGAGGCGGCGTCGATCTGGGGCTGGTAGATGAGCTCGAACTCGCCGCGCTCGAGGGCAAGGGTCATGTCCTGTTCCAGGCGCTGGCGCTCGTCGGCGACGACGTTCATGTCGACGGTGAAGTAGCGACAATTGTTGCGGCCGTTGGCCTTGGCGTTGTACATGGCCGTGTCGGCGTTCTGCATCAGGCGTTCGGCGTTGTCGCCATCGTCGGGGAAGATGGCGATGCCGACGCTCGGCGTCGTGCTCAGGTCGCGTCCCGCGAGCGAGTACGGACGACTGAGTTCGGCGAGGATCTTTTCGCCGACGTTCGCCACCGCAATGCCGGATTCGACCCCGGTGACGACGACCACGAACTCGTCGCCGCCGAGGCGCGCCACGACGTCCGATTCGCGCACGCAGGCTTGCAGACGCTGCGCCACCTCCATCAGCAGCTCATCGCCGACCTGATGGCCGTAGGTATCGTTGATGGCCTTGAAGCGGTCGAGGTCGATGAACATGATCGCCACCTTGCGCTTGTCGCGCCGCGCCGCGGCGAGCGCCTGTTCGAGGCGTCCGCGCAGGGTGAAGCGGTTGGGCAGGCCGGTAAGCGGATCGTGGTGGGCGAGGCGCCGGATCTGTTCCTCGGCGCGCTTTTGCGCCGTGATGTCGTTGAAGCGGCCGATGTAGTTGAGCACCTCGCCGCTCTCGCCGCGCACTACCGAGATCGCCAGCCACTTCGGGTACTGGCTGCCGTCCTTGCGCCGGTCCCAGATCTCGCCTTCCCAGTAGCCGTCCTGGGCCAGCGCCCGCCACATGGCCTGGTATTCCTCGGCCGTCGTGCGTCCCGCGGCCAGCAGCTTGGGATTGCGCCCGACCGCCTCATCCTGCGCATAGCCGGTCAGGCGAGTGAAGGCGTCGTTGACGGTGATGATGCGGTTGTCCGGATCGGTGATGAGGATGGCCTCGCCGCTGTGCTCGAAGACGCTGGCCAGCAGGCGCAGGCGGTTTTCCGCCTGCTTGTGTTCGGTGACGTCGGAAAACACGGCGACGTAGCGCATGGCGGCGCTGTCGCGCACGGCGACCACCGACATGTCGAGCCAGGCGATGCCGCCGTCCTTGCGCAGCAGGCGCTTGTCGGTGCGGATGTGCTGCCGCCGGCCGGAGCTCAGTTCCCCGTTCAGGGCGACGATGCGCGCCCGGTCGTCGGGGTGAATCAATTGGCCGAAATGGACGCCCTGCAATTCCGCCGCCGAGTATCCGGTCAGATCCTGATAGGCGGCGTTACTCCCGAGCAGGGTACCTTCGGCGTCGGCGAGTGCGATGCCGACGTTGGCCGATTCGAAGACGCCGCGGAAGGACTCCTCGCTGACGCGCAACGCCTGCTCCGTCGCGCGCTCGCGCTTGCGCGTTTCGAGATTGATGGCGCGCAGCAGGGCGCCGACGCCGACAGCCATGAACAAGGCGCACAGCGCGCGGAAAACTTCCACCGGAATTCCCGTGCTGCGCAGATAGCCGGCCTGGGTCGGCAGCCATGCCGGCAAGACCGGGTCGCCCTCGACGACGAGGCCGCCAAGCAGGGCATAGGCCAGGAAGCCCAGCGCCGCGAATGGCATGAAGCGCACCGGGCACAGACGCATGCCTTCGCCGATCGACAGATGCCGATGCAGGAAAACGAAGCCGCAGCCGGTCAGCAGAGCGCCGGTCAGGACGAAGAAATAACGGACGCCGGCGACGAAGCCGACCACAGGTTCCGCGGCGGCCAGCACGAGCCCGACGACGCCCAGCGCCGGCACGGTGTAGGCGGCCGGATGCAGCCAGGGCGCGAGCCGGCGCGAAACGCGATCGTCGAGGCTGCGCCACAGGCGGCGCCCGAACTCGACCAGAAGAAGAGAGGAAATCAGCAGCAGGCTGGCGTGCGCCCAGACGGCGAAAGGCGGCGCTCCCGCGACGAGGCCGGTGGCTCCGATCAATTCCTGAGTCCCCGCGGCAATCGCGGACCAGGCCAGCAGCGGCAGCGCCTCCTCGAAGGCATAGCCGTCGTCGCGCGGCTGCATGAGAATGACCGTACCGAGGAACAGGAAGGCCAGGCTGCTGAAGACCTGAACTTCTCCCAAATGCGCCTGCAGGTAGATCGCTATCTCGCCCGTCATGCTCGTCGATGCTCGCTCTGGTGAGGACAATCGGAGGCTCTGACGGCGCCCCTTTTGCGGGCAGCATAGCACGCTGGCCCCGCCGCCTATAGGAAAACTCCTACACCGACGGCGACTCAACGACCGATCAGCAGCTTCGCCCCCAACAGCACGAATACGCCGCCGGCGATGCGGTCCAGCCAGGCGCCCATGGCCGGCCTGCGGGCGAGGCCGGCGCCGAGATGGCCGGCGCAGGCGCCGATGGCGGCGAAGATCAGCGCCGCCTGCAGGGTGAACAGAACGCCGAGCTGCACGATCTGCCAGCCGGCATGGCCGCGTCCGGCATCGACGAACTGCGGCAGAAAGGCGAGGAAGAACAGGATCACCTTGGGATTGACGGCGTTGGCGAACAAGCCTTTGACGAACAGCTTGCCGGCGCTCTCGCCCGTTGCCGCTCCGCCCGCCGGCGCCCCCAGGGCACGGGCATGGCGGATGGCCTGCACGCCGAGCCAGACCAGGTAGAGGCCGCCGAGGAGCTTCAGGCTCGTGAATGCCACCGGCGAGGCGGCGATCAGCGCACTGACGCCGAGCGCGGCGAGCACCGTGTGGTTGAGGCAGCCGAGTGCGCAGCCGAGCCCGAAGGCGACGCCCGGCCGCGGCCCGCGCGCCATGCCGAGACTCAATACCATCAGGTTGTCCGGGCCGGGGGCCAGCGTCACCAGCACGGCGGCGGCGATGAAGCCGGCGAACTGCGGCAGGGTCAGGAGGGCGTCCATGGACGTGGGCGTCGGCGGCGCTTCAGCGGCCGGGCGTCTGCACGGCGCGATCGAGTTGCAGGCGGACTTCGACGCCGGCCGCATCGATCGCATACGGAGCGGCGGACGACGGCGCGCTCGGTCCGGACCAAGCCAGCCACAAGCCGACGGCGATGCCGGCAGCGAGCGCCGTTGCGCCGGCCGCGAGCGGCGAGGCATAGCGTATCGCCGCCCAGGCCGACGCCAGTTGCGCCAGCAGCCGCGAGCGTCTGGCCTTGGCGGCATCGAGTTCCGCCTGGCGGCGCACCCGGCGTTCTTCGGCCAGTCTGGCGGCGGCGTCACGGCTGGCCAGCGCGGCGGCTTCGGCCTCGCGCTCGGCGGCTTCCCGCGCCGCTGCCGCTTGCCGCGCCTCATGGGCAGCGGTTTCGTGTATGCGCGCTTGCTGCGCCGCTTCGTTCTCCTGCTGGGTGCGCAGAATCGCGGCGGTTTCGCGCGCGCGCTCGGCGGCCGCGCGCGCCTGCTCCTGGACGGCCAGACCGCGCTCGGTATTGGCGCGTATTTTTGCCAGCGACGCGGCTTCGTTTTCCGCCAGCTCCAGCAGGCGGTGCTGTTCGACAGCCTGGCGCGCGGCGTCGAGGCGTTCCCGCGCCAGACGCTCGATTTCGACATCCGCATCGGCGCGCAGCAAGGCCTGCTTGCGCAAATTGGCTTCGGTCTCGATGCGGCGGTGCGTCGCGTCGAGGGCATCCTGGCCCTGCATCGACAGTTTTCCAGTGGCGGCCAAGCCGGTCTCCTTCGGATTTTCCCGCCTCGATTCTAGGTAACGCCGGGCGCGCACGATCAGCCGATAAAGGCCTGAAAATACGCCATCTCCCGCGCGTCCCGACTTACCATGCGGTCTGCTGCCCAAGCTTAATACCCGATTAAGCTGTTGAAAGTAGAATCGCCGAATGGAAACCCTGCTCGTCCTCACTACTCTGCCCGACGCCGAGACGGCCCGCGCCCTGGCCGAACGGCTGGTCGAGCGGCGGCTGGCGGCCTGCGTGAACATCCTGGCGCCCTGCCGCTCGGTCTATCGCTGGCAAGGCAGGATCGAAGACGCAACGGAAGTGCCGCTGCTGATCAAGACCAGCGCCGCGCGTTATGCGGCCCTGGAAGCCGCGCTCCGGGCGGAACATCCCTATGAACTTCCAGAGATTGTCGCTGTCCCCCTCGCGGGCGGCCTGCCGGAATACCTGGCCTGGGTCGCCGCCGAAACCTCACCGGACGATACCGCCACATGCTGACGCGCCTTGCCGTTTTCATCCTGCTCTGCCTGATCCATGTCCTCGGCCAAGCGGCCGGCGAGCCGCTGGAGCCCGAAAAGGCCTACGTGTTCTCGGCCCGCGCCCTCGACGCCCAGACCCTCGAAGCGCGCTGGGACATCCGCGACGGCTATTACATGTATCGCGACAAGATCAAGTTCACGGCGGAGCCGGCCTCGGTAACGCTCGGTGCGCCGGCGCTGCCGGCCGGCAAGATCAAAGACGATGAATTCTTCGGCCGCATCGAAACCTTCCGCGGCGTCCTGACCGTCAAGATCCCGGTCGTCGCCGGCCAGGTCGACGGCATGACCTTGAAGGCCCAGTCCCAGGGCTGCTGGGACGAGGGCGTCTGCTATCCGCCGCTGGCCCAGCAAGCGGCCATCAAACTGGCGGGCGGCAGCGGTACCGCTGTGGCAGCGCCGCCGGCCAGCCCGGCCGCCGTCTCAACCGCTGCCGGCGGCGACGGCAGCGAAACCTCGCGCATCGCCAACATCTTCAAGCAAGGCAGTTTCTGGCTGGTGCTGGCGAGCTTCTTCGGTTTCGGCCTGCTGCTCTCTTTCACGCCCTGCGTCTTTCCGATGGTGCCCATCCTCTCCGGCATCATCGTCAACCACGGCCACGCCGTCACCCACGCCCGCGCCTTCATGCTGTCGCTAGCCTATGTTCTGGGCATGGCCATCACCTATGCCGCAGTAGGCGTCGCCGCGGGATTCTCGGGCACGCTGCTGTCGAACGCCTTGCAGAACGCCTGGGTGCTCGGCGGCTTCGCGCTGATTTTCGTCGTGCTCTCGTTCTCGATGTTCGGCTTCTACGAACTGCAACTGCCGACGGCGCTGCAAAGCCGCCTGTCCGAAACCGCCAACCGCCAGGGCGGCTCGCTGCCGGCAATCGCCGCCATGGGCGCGCTGTCGGCCCTGATCGTCGGCCCCTGCGTCGCCGCGCCGCTGGCCGGCGCCCTGATCTATATCGCCCAGACCGGCGACGCCGCGCTCGGCGGCGCCGCGCTGTTCGCCATGGCGCTGGGCATGGGCGTGCCGCTGCTGGTGGTCGGCGTCTTCTCGCGTTCGCTGCTGCCCAAGGCCGGGCCGTGGATGGAGGCGGTGAAGAAATTCTTCGGCGTCGTCATGCTCGCCACCGCGCTCTGGATGGTTTCGCCGGTGATTCCGGCCTGGGCGCAGATGCTGGGCTGGGCCGCGCTCTTGATCGTTCCGGCCATCTACCTGCACGCGCTCGATTCGCTGCCGGCCCACGTCACCGGCTGGCATCGGCTCTGGAAGGGCGTCGGTGTGGTCCTGCTGGTGGCCGGTTCGGCGATGCTGGTCGGCCTGCTGGGAGGGGCGCGCAATCCGCTGCAACCGCTCGGCTTCCTTGGCGGCAGCGTCGCCAACTGCGAGGCCGCAACCGCCAAACCGGCGTTCGAGCGCGTGAAGTCGACGGCGGAACTCGACGCCCGCCTCCGCAGCGCCAAGCAGCCGGTGATGCTCGACTTTTACGCCGACTGGTGCGTGTCCTGCAAGGAAATGGAAAGCTTCACCTTCGCCGATCCCCAGGTAGCGAAGACCATGGGGCAGATGACGCTGCTCCAGGCCGACGTCACCGCCAACTCGGACGAGGACAAGGCGCTACTCAAGCGCTTCGGCCTTTTCGGCCCGCCGGGCATCATTTTCTTCGACGCCGAGGGCCGCGAACGCCAGAATCTGCGCGTCGTGGGTTACATGGAGGCCGGGCAGTTTCTGATCATCCTCAAGTCGGCAGAAAAGCTCTGATTTAATAACGGGTTGCAGAGGCTCAATATGTCAATTACTATTGTGAGTAAATTTACTCACAATAGTAATTGACATGGCCTATCAACGCAACCAGGCAAACCAGCTCGCCAATCGGCTTCAGGAAACGGTCCGTCGCATCATTTTCATTGCCGGCCCGCGGCAGGTCGGGAAGACCACTCTGGTGCGCTCGATTTTGCAGTTACGCGATCAAAGCACCTACCGCTACATTGCCGCCGACCAATCTGGAACCGGCGACAGTCTGCGCCTCAGCAGCGATGTGGCACTGATCGACGACCCTTCGGCGCCACGCACCGGTCAATGGCTTGCCGCGCAATGGGGTCTGGCGCGTGAAGAAGCGCGACTGTCGCCGGGCGGCTTTGTTCTGGCGATCGACGAAATCCAGATGATTCCGCGCTGGTCGGAGGTCGTCAAAGGTCTTTGGGAGGAAGATCGTGCCGCCGAACTCAACATGCACGTCGTTCTCCTCGGTTCATCGCCGCTGCTGATGCAGCACGGACTGACCGAGACTCAACTACATACGCGCGGCACTGGTCGAGCCGAATATCGAACGCGACATCCTGATGATGACGCGCGTTGCCAAGCCCGCCCTGCTCAAGGAGTTGTTCGAGCTGGGTTGCGCCTACTCGGGGCAAATTCTCGCCCTCAACAAGTTGCTGGGCCAGCTTCAAGATGCCGGCAACACCGTCACCCTGGCCGACTACCTGCATGTGCTCGGCAACGCCGGTCTGCTGGTCGGCTTGCAGAAATTTGCCGGACGACAACATCGCCGACGCGCCTCTCCACCCAAGTTCAACGTGCTGAACACGGCACTCATGTCGGTAGCGACCGGCTATTCGAAGGCCGATGCCAAGGCGGATCGCAGCTACTGGGGGCGGCTGGTCGAAAGCGCCGTCGGTGCCCATTTGCACAATTCCGCATCCGAAGACTGCAAGCTCTACTACTGGCGCGAAAGCCCGCATGAAGTGGACTTCGTGATCGAAAAAAATCATCGGCTGGTGGCCATCGAGGTGAAAAGCGCGAAGTTCAAGGGAACGCATGCCGGCATGGACGCCTTTGAATCTGCCTTCGGCACTTGCCGCAAGCTCCTGATCGGAGATGGCGGGATTCCGCTGGTCGAACTGCTGTCCTATCCGGCCGACCATTGGGTGGCGTGAAGTGAAACCGAAATGCCCTCCTTTCTCGACGTCGGTGCGCGCTCGTGGTTTTTCGCCTCCAAAGCACGGACCTATGCCGCCGCGGGTGG
>JACRPB010000125.1 GCA_016214175.1 Rhodocyclales bacterium | reverse complement strand
TATAGCTCGAACCATAGCCGCCGCCGCGGATATTCCTGGCGTGCGTGGCGTCGCTGCCGTAAAGATCGATGTCATTGACGACCCGCGGCCGCCGCCGCCGCACGATTTCCCGGAGCGATTCGCTGTCGCCGAGCTTCGCTTCGTAGAAGGACAGCGGATTCTCGCCGTCGGTCGAATGGACGAAAGTTTTCAGCATATCGGTCGCGGCGTCGTAAAGCGCGACCGCGATGCGCGCGACGAAAGGCATGTGGCCCCGCACAAAGCGATGAACCTCCGCCAGCTTGTCGGCGAGGGAGGCATCGTCGTTGAGCCTGGACAACGCGTCTTCGTGAAAGAAAATCTTCTCTGCTGACATAAGGACTCGGACTCGCGTGGGGAGACGGCCCTGAGGTGGAACAAAAGCCGGAACCGCGTATCCAATTGTGAGCGGTTCTCAACTAGACTCAGTATATACGACATGTCCACCCGCCCCATCGCACCATCCGAGATTACGCCGCGCGCCCTGTTCGACGAGAGGCGAGAATTTCTGCGCGTCGCCGCCGGCCTGTCGCTCGGTGCCGTCCTGCCGCCTGCCGCGGCGGTCGAAAAATTGGCGCCGGCGCGCAAGAGTCCCTACTCGGTCGGCGAAAGTCCGACCCCGTTCAAGGACATTTCCGGCTACGGCAACTACTACGAGTTCTCCAGCGACAAGACCGGCCACATCGGACCGGCGCAGGCCATGAAAACCCGGCCGTGGGCGGTCGTCGTCGAAGGTCTGGTCGCCAAGCCGAAAACCTTCGCCATCGAAGACATCCTGCGTCTGGCGCCGCTCGAAGAGCGCATCTATCGCCATCGCTGCGTCGAAGGCTGGAGCATGGTCGTGCCCTGGGTCGGCTATCCGCTTGCCGCGCTGCTGCGGCAAGTCGAGCCGCTCGGCAGCGCCAAGTACGTCGAATTCGTCTCCCACGCTGACCCGGCCGTCATGCCCAACATCGGCCGCCGGCTCCTCGACTGGCCCTACCTTGAAGGCCTGCGCCTCGACGAGGCCATGCATCCGCTCACCCTGCTCGTCGTCGGCCTTTACGGCGAGGTGCTGCCCAACCAGAACGGCGCCCCGCTGCGGCTCGCCATCCCGTGGAAATACGGCTTCAAGGGCGGCAAGGCCATCGTTCGTATCCGCTTCGTCGAACGCCAGTCGGAAACCGCCTGGATGAAGGCAGCGCCCAACGAATACGGCTTCTACGCCAACGTCAACCCCACGGTCGACCACCCGCGCTGGAGTCAGGCGCGCGAACGCCGCATTGGCGAATTCCGCAAGCGCGAAACCCTGATGTTCAACGGCTACGCCGATCAAGTCGCCCACCTCTACGCCGGCATGGATCTGAGGAAGTTCTTTTGATCCCGGCCGCGTTCCAGTTGTCGGCGCGGCAGATCGCGGCTGTCAAGACGTTGCTGTTTCTCGCCTGCCTGATACCGCTCGCGCGGCTCGGCTACGGTGCCTGGAACGACGCGCTCGGCGCCAATCCGCTCGAAGCCGTGATCCGCAATCTCGGCGACTGGGCGCTCAACTTCCTGCTCGTCACCCTGACCGTGACGCCCTTGCGCAAGGCCAGCGGTCTGGCCTGGCTGGCGCGCCTGCGCCGCATGCTCGGCCTGTTCTGCTTCTTCTACGCCTGCCTGCACGTGTCGAGTTACCTCTGGCTGGACCAGTTCTTCGACTGGACCGCCATCGCCAAGGACATCCTGAAGCGGCCCTTCATCACCGCCGGCTTCATCGCCTTCTGCCTGCTGGTACCGCTGGCCGCCACCTCCAACAACGCCATGATCCGGCGTCTCGGCGGCCGCCGCTGGCAGTCACTGCACCGCAGCGTCTATGCCATCGCGATTCTCGGCGTGCTGCATTACGCGTGGATGGTGAAACTCGACGTCACGCTGCCCCTGTACTACGCCGCCGTCGCCGCCGGCCTGCTGGGCCTGCGCGTATGGTGGCGGGTGCAGGAAAAGCGGCGGCAACTCGCCGGCGCCTACCTCGCCAAGCCCAAGGGCCGGGTCAGCCCGATCGCGACCCGGCGCTGAGGTCCGGCCGCGTCAGGGCCGGCGAAACCGGATGATCGAACGGCCGTCGGCCGCCGCTTGCGGCGCCGGCTTCCAGGCATGGCCGTAGACCACCTCGAAAGTCGCCGGCAAGCGGCCCTCGCGGCGTTGGCTTTCCCAGGCGCGGAAGACTTGGCGCCCGGCGCGAAAGCCCATCGCGCCGAGCAGGCCGTCGCGCACCCCGAGCCGGCGCTGGTCGCGCAACAGGCCGCGGGCGTCGGCGTAGGTGAACTCGATCATTTCCATTTCCATCACCGGATCGGCGAAGCCGGCCGCGACCAGCATGTCGCCGATGTCGTGCATGTCGTGAAAGCTGCGCAGCGTCGTCGCCCCGGCGCCGCGCAATTCCTTCAGCGTGTCCGGACCGAGCATGGCGAACATCAGCAGCCCGTCGACTTCGAGCACGCGATGCAGTTCGCGCATGGCCGGCTGCGGATCGTCGAGCCAATGCAGCATCAGGTTCGACCACACCAGGCCCAGCGTCGCGTCGGCCAACGGCAGGCGGCGCACGTCGGCGTTGAGCAGGCGCGGCGCGCGCCCCGCGATGCGCGCGAGCATGGGCGTGCGCGCCTTCACCGCGCCCAGCATCGGCCGCGCAAAATCGACGGCCAGCGGCAGGGCATCGGGATAGCGGCGCTGCAATTCGCGGATGCCGTCGCCGGTCGCGCAGCCGACGTCGGCGACGCGGCGCGGCGCCAGCTTCACGCAATCGAGCTTCTGCGCCAGGCGGCGGCCGGTCTCCCGCGCCAGCACGGCAGCCTCGTCGTAAGAGGCGGCAGCGTCGGCGAATGCGGCCCTTCCCCCCAACCCCCTTCCACGGGAAGGGGGTGACGGGTGTTCGCCGCTACGCGGCTCCGGTTCGCTGGCTTGCCCCGCCTTGGGGCGGCCCGGCGGCGGGGCGCCGTGCAGACTCAATTGCCCTTCAAACCGAGCCGCGCGAACAGCGCCTCGTCGCGGGAGGCCTCGGCATTGGCCGTGGTCAGCAGCTTGTCGCCGTAGAAAATCGAATTGGCGCCAGCGAGAAAGCACAGCGCCTGCAATTCGTCGCTCATGTCCTGGCGGCCGGCCGACAAGCGCACGAAACTCGTCGGCATGCTGATGCGGGCGCAGGCGATGGTGCGCACGAACTCGAAGGGATCGAGCGCCGGCGCCTCTGCGAGCGGCGTACCGGGAATCGCCACCAGATGATTGATCGGCACCGACTCGGGCGCCGGCTTCATGTTCGCCAGTTGCGCCAGCAGGCCGGCGCGCACGCGCCGCGACTCGCCCATGCCGATGATGCCGCCGCAGCAGATCTTCATGCCGGCGGCGCGCGCCTTTTCCAGGGTCGCCATGCGGTCGGCGTAGCTATGGGTGCTCACGATCTCGCCGTAGAACTCCTCGGCGGTGTCGAGGTTGTGGTTGTAGAAGTCGAGGCCGGCGGCGGCGAGCTTCTCGGCCTGGCCATCCTTCAGCAGGCCCAGGGTGACGCAGGTCTCCAGGCCCAGCGCCTTGACCGAACTCACCATCTCCAGCACGCGGTCTAGATCGCGATCCTTCGGGCCGCGCCAGGCCGCGCCCATGCAGAAGCGCGTCGCGCCCTTGGCCTTCGCCGCCTTCGCCGCGTCGAGCACCTGCTCCAGTTCGAGCATCGATTCGCGCGCCAGCTTCGCCTCGTGACGCGCCGATTGCGAACAGTACTTGCAGTCCTCCGAACAGCCGCCGGTCTTCACCGACAGCAGCGCCGAGCGCTGAATCGCATTCGCGTCGAACACGGCGCGATGCACCTGCTGCGCGCGGTAGAGCAAATCGTTGAACGGCAGTGCAAACAAGTCCTCGATGTCCGCCGCCGTCCATGGGGTCGAAGGCAGCGGCAAGGGACGGGCGGCAGGGGCGGCGACGGCGGTCGGCATCGGTGGCGGGGGTCGGTAGAATGGGAGGCGCATCATCCGGCAAGGAGTTCGGGTTGTCAATTTCCAAGGGCATGCGTAAGGTCATTTCCGCCGTACTGCCGCAGGAGTGTCTGCTCTGCGGCGGCGATGCCGGCGCAACGCTGCTTTGCGCCGCCTGCGGCGACTCGCTGCCGCTTCTGCCGCAGCCGCTGTGCCCCGTCTGCGCCCTGCCCACGCCCGGCGGCGGCGTCTGCGGCAACTGCCTGAAGTCCCCGCCCGCCTACGATGCCACGTTCGCCGTCTGGCGCTACGGCTTTCCCGTCGACAAACTGATCCAGGCCCTCAAGTACGAACACCGCCTGGCGCTGGCCGGCTTTTTCGCCTCGCGTCTGCTGGCGGGACCGCATCCCGGCGGCGACCTGCTGCTGCCGCTGGTTCTCTCGGCGGCACGCCTGCGCGAACGCGGCTTCAATCAGGCCGTGGAAATCGCGCGTCCGCTCGCCAAGGCGCTGGGCCTGCCCTTGAGCCTGCACGACTGCGCGCGCACGCGCGACACCGCCACGCAGGCCAGCCTGCCCTGGAAAGCGCGGCGGCGCAACGTGAAGAACGCCTTCGAATGCAGTGCCGACTTCAGCGGCAAGTCGGTCGTCGTCATCGACGACGTCATGACCACCGGCGCCACGCTCGACGAATTCGCGCGCAGCCTGAAACGCCACGGCGCGGCCAGGGTCACCAACTGGGTGGTGGCGCGGGCGTTGCGGGACTGAACGCCCGGCCGCTCAGCGCAGCCGCGCTTCGACCGCAGCGGCGAGTTCCGGCGTCAGGTTGCCGGTCTCGCGCGCCTTGAGGAAGGCCTCGCGCGCCTCGCGGTTCTTCTGCTCCTGCTCCAGCATCAGGCCGAGGCCGTACCACCAGCGGGATTCCGTCGGCTTCAGGGCCAGTGCCGCCCGATAGCGCTCGCTCGCCTCGCGGTAGCGTTTCTGCTTGCCGAACAGCAAGGCCTGGAAGGCTTGGTATTCGGCATTCTGCTCGGCATGGCGGGCGTGGCGCGCCAACGTTTCCGCCGCGTCGGCGACCTTGTTGGTTTCGAGTTGCAAGCGCGCCAGAGCGATCGCCCAACTGCTTTGCGCCGGATCGAGCGCCAGCCCATCCTCCATCAACGCCTGCGCCTCGGCCAGTTGCTGCTGCTCGACCAGCAGGCTCAGCAAGGCCTGCCGCGCGGACGCGTAATGCGCATCGAGGCGCAGCGCGGCATGAAACCCTTCCTTCGCCTCGGCGAGTCCGCCCCGGCGCAAGGCCGCCATCGCCTTGCGATACTCCGCGTCCGCCGTTTCGTTGGCGGACGCGGTCCGCGCGCGCTTGTCGATGCTCGTGTGCTCGGCTGGCGCCGCGTCCGCCGTCTTCGCCGGCGGCTTTTCGGGCGCCGCCGCAGCCGCTGCGGGCGCGACGGATAGAGCCGGGGCGGGTGCCGAGCGGTCCATCCGCAAGCGGACCGGCGGGCCGGCAGTCGCCGCAGCGACTGGTGCCGCGACCAGCTTGGCCGGTACGGCGGCAGCCTTGGCGGGCGCGGTCTCGGCTTCCTGGCTCGACGGCGGCGCAGTTGCAGCGGGCGGCTCGTTCGCGACCAGCGACGGCGGAGACGGCGGCGGCGCGTCCGGCCGTGCCGCTTGCGGCGCCGGCGGCACTGGCGGCACCGGCGCAGGCGGTGCATCCTGCGCCAGCCACGCATAGCCGGCCACCGCCAGCAACAGCATCGCGACGAGCAGCGGCCGCACCCGGCTGGGGCTGCGCTTCTCCGGCAACACATGAACACTGTGGGGCAAGGCGTCGCGGTCCAGCGACGGCGCATGCCGCTGGTCCAGGTCGCGCAGCATCTTGTTGAGCAAGCTCATCGCGCCGCCTAGAACCAGTGGCGCCGGAAAGCGCTCTCGGTGTCCTTCGCCGCCAGGCGCACGTGGTTGTAGCTCACCTCGTTGCCGCCCGCGCCGAACACCGCCAGCGGCGCCTTGTGGGCCAGCACGTTCACCAGCCGCGGCAAGCCGTTCGAATGACGGTAGAGCGCCCAGCGCGCGCCGCGCGAAAACAGCGCCGGCCCGCGATAGCCGGCCACGCGCAGCCGATGCTGCAAATAGATGCCCATCTCGTGGCGCCCCAGCGACGACATGCGGTAGTGGAAGGTGATGCGCTGCAAGACCTGCCGCGCCGCCTTCTGCGACAGCATCTCGTCCAGTTCCGGCTGGCCGAACAGCACCACCTGCACCAGCTTGCGCTTTTCGGTTTCCAGATTGGTCAGCATGCGCAGGGTTTGCAGCGTCAGCGGCGGCATCATCTGCGCCTCGTCGATGCAGAGCACGGCCGTCTTGCCCTGCTGGGCGAGTTCGAGCACGCGGCGATTGATGCACTTGACCAGCATCGACGCATCCTTGCCGATCTGCGCCCCGAGTTCCACCGCCACTTCCGTCAGCATCGCGCGCGGTTCCAGCAGCGGATTCGGCACATAGGCCGCAACGCGCTCCTCGCCCAGCACCGTCAGCAGCTTGCGGCACAGCAGCGTCTTGCCGACGCCGACCTCGCCGGTGATCTTGACGAAGCCCTCGCCGCCCTGGATCGCCAGCAGCAGCGTGTTCAGCGCCTCTTCATGGGACGTGACGTTGCAGACGAACTGCGTGTCCGGCGTAATGCTGAACGGATACTCGGTGAGGCCGAAATAGCTGAGGTACATGTATCCGGAATCAGGCAGCGCGCCGCCGCGGGGCGCGCACGCCGGCGCGGCCGGTGATGCTCGCGGTTTGCTCGGTTAGCGTCAACAAGCCGCGCAGGACGGCATTCACGGCCTCGGACGTCGGAAAAGCCTTGGCCAGCTTCGGATCGAGCAACACCACGGTTGTGCCTTTGGCCGCCGCCTTGAAGAACTTTCCGCGTTCGAGCTTGCCCAAATCGGCGCGTTTGTAGTCGGCGCGCATTTCGTCTTCATGCTTCTTCATAAATCTTCCTTTCCAAGCGCGTCGCCCGCTGTGCGCAGCCGATTGTCCCAGACATCGACATACCGAATGTGATGTGGCGCCATTCTCCCACGCCGTGGTCGGGATCGGGACCGGATGCAGCGAGCGCGTCCAGGAACACAGATGCCGCCTCTTCGAACGGCCCGCCGTGCTTGCGGATATTCGCCGCTGCCTTTGCCGCATCCCATTCGTGTGGTCGCTTACCTTTTGTTCAGGCCCAACTGGTGGGGATCCAATCCGCGCAGGCGTTCGCCCGCATCCGATATCTCAGTGACCCAAGTGCGCTCATCAACAATCACGGTCGGCTTCAGCAGAATCACCAGTTCGCGTTTGCTCATGGAATTGGAACGCTGCCCGAGTAGCGCGCTAGCAGCACCGGCATTGGCCGCACCAGGCAACTGGGTACTGCCTACGGTCTGTTCCTGACGCATCAAGCCACCTATGGCGATGATATTGCCATCCTTAGCACGCACGATGCTGTCAGTCTCATTGACGCTACTAGAGGCAAGCGGCAGAGTAAATGTTCCGGTCGCACCAAGATTGATGATCTTCTCTTTTTCAGTCACCGAACTTACTGCTGGATGGATGTGCAAAATGATGTTGTTGTCGTCATCGATCTGCGGTGTCACGTCCAGCGATATGCCGGAAAAATAGGATTGAAGCGTTACGGTGGGCGCGGTACCGGCAGTCGTTGTCGTTGCAGTGGTTCCGCCGGTAACGTTTGTCACAAATAGATCGTCAGTCCCCACCTTGAGTACTGCTTTTTGGTTATTGAGCGTAGCAATGCGAGGGCTTGAAAGTACCGAAACGCTGCCTTGCGTTTCAAGGAAATTCAAGAGCGCCGCGAAATTGGCGGTTTGGAAAGCCAAGCCAATAAACCCCTTACCTAAGGAACTGGCGATGATCGAACCCGCTTGTCCCGCCGTTACGGCCGATGAAGTGCCGGAGGTCATGGCTTGATTGCCGTAAGCGAGGTTAGCAGCCGACGCCGCGGCAGCCGTTGGCGCAAAACCTCCGGGGATCGG
>JACRPB010000124.1 GCA_016214175.1 Rhodocyclales bacterium | reverse complement strand
GTCGTCGGTCAGCACCATGGCGGCGGCTTCCTTCGCCACCTCGGTGCCGCCGCGGCCCATGGCGATGCCGATGTCGGCCTGCTTCAGCGCCGGCGCGTCGTTCACGCCGTCGCCGGTCATCGCCACGACTTCGCCGTTGGCTTGCAGCGCACGCACCAGGCGCAGCTTCTGCTCCGGTTCGACGCGGGCGAAGACGTCGCAAGCGCGCGCCGCCTGTCGCAGCGCCGCGTCGTCCAGCGCCGCGAGTTCGCGCCCGGTCAGCGCCCCGCCGTCGGCGATGCCCAGTTGGCGGGCGATGGCGAGCGCCGTGGCGGCGTGGTCGCCGGTGATCATCTTGACGCGTATGCCGGCGGCGTGGCAGGCGCGCACCGCGGCGACGGCTTCGCGGCGCGGCGGGTCGATCATGCCGACGAGGCCGAGAAAGACCAGTCCGCTGTCCAGTTGGCCGGCAGCGAGCGCCGTGCCGTCGGGCGGCGCGAAGCGCGCCAGGGCCAGCACGCGCAAGCCCTCCCGCGCCATCGCGGCGGCGGCGGCTTCGATGGCCGCGGCGTCGATGGCGCCGCCATGGCCGTCGGCGCCCAGCATGTCCGCGCAGGCCGGCAGCAGCTTCTCGATGGCGCCCTTGACGTAGGCGATGCGGCGGCCCTCGACCTCATGCAGCGTCGCCATGGTTTGCCGCGCCGAGTCGAAGGGCAGTTCGTCGCGGCGCGGGAACACCTGCCGCAGCGTCGCCTCGTCGAGGCCGGCCTTGCGCGCCGCCACCAGCAGGGCGGCCTCGGTCGGATCGCCGGCGATTTGCCATTGGCCGTCCTTGCGGTGCAGGCCGGCGTCGTTGCACAGCGCGCCGGCCAGCAGCACTTCGCGCAGGGCGGCGCCGTCGCCGTCGATATGCCCGGTCGGCACATAGCCCTGGCCCGTCACCGCGTGCCGCTGTCCGCCGGCGAGGATGTCGCGCACCGTCATCGCGTTTTCGGTCAGCGTACCGGTCTTGTCGGAACAAATCACCGTCGTGCTGCCGAGCGCCTCGACCGCCGGCAACTGGCGCACGATGGCATGGCGCTTGGCCATGCGCCCGACGCCGATGGCGAGCGTGATGGTGATGGCGGCGGGCAGGCCCTCGGGGATGGCGCCGACGGCCAGCGCCACCGCGGCCATGAACATGTCGACCGCCGCTTCGCCGCGCCAAAGGCCGACTGCAAAGGTCAAGCCGGCAAGCAGCAGGATCGCCACCAGCATTTGTTGCGAGAAGGTCGCCATCTTGCGCGTTAGCGGCGTGGCGAGATCGGGCGCCGCGGCGATCAGGCGGCCGATGCGACCGGTCTCCGTGTGGTCGCCGGTGGCGATCACCAGACCGCTGCCGCGACCGGCGACGACGCTGGTGCCGGCGTGCGCCATGTTGCTGCGCTCGGGCAACGGCGCGTCCGCCGGCACGGCCGCACTATGTTTTGGCACCGGCAGCGATTCGCCGGTCAGCGCCGCTTCGACGACGCGCAACTCCTTGGCGGCGAAGAGGCGCAGATCCGCCGGCACCTTGTCGCCGGCCGCCAGCATGACGACGTCGCCGGGCACCAGTTCCGCGGCATCGATGCGGCGCTGGCGGCCGGCGCGCAGCACGGTGACTTCGGTGGCGACGGCGCGCGCCAGGGCCGCCAGCGCCTGCTCGGCCTTGCCTTCCTGGACGAAGCCGGCGACGGCATTCACCAGCACGACGCCGAATATGACCGAGGAATCGACCCATTCGCCCAGAAAGGCGGTGGCGATGCCGGCGGCGATCAGCACCAGCACCAGCGGCTGCGTCAGTTGGGCCAGGAAGCGCAACAGCGGCCCGCGCCCCGCCGCCGCGGTCGGCCGGTTGGGGCCGTAGCGGGCGAGGCGCGCGGCCGCTTCGTCTTCGTCGAGGCCGACGGCCGCATCGACGCCGCTGCGGCGGGCGGCCGCAGCGGCGGCAAGCGCATGCCAGGGGCGGGTATCCGCGTCGGCGTTCGCGTCCGTCATTTGCGCGGCTTCAGACTGTCGCGGTAATACTCGCGCAGGCTGGCGTAGCGCTCGGCGCGCACGCTGCGCACGCGCGCCATCGCCTGCTCGACCGGAACGCCCAACTGGACCAGGGTTTCGGCGGCGATCATCAGGCTGCCTTCGAGCACTTCCGGAATCACCTCGGTGGCGCCGGCCTCCTTGAGGCGGCCGACCTGAACCTCGTCCGACGCCCGCACGATCACCGGAATGGCGAGATGCAGGCTGCGCACCAGGCGCGCGATGCGCTCGGCGGAATGAGCGTCGGGATAGGCGATGACGACGGCGCGGGCGCGCATCAGCCCGGCCGCCTTCAGCACCTCGACGCGGTCGCCACTGCCGAAGGCGACTCTGCCGCCGACCGGGGAAGCATGCCGGACCTGCTGCGGATCGACGTCGAGGGCGAGGAAGGGGATGCCCTCGGCGGCGAGGAATTCGCCGATGCGGCGGCCGGTGCGGCCGAAGCCGCAGATGACGACGTGATGGTCGAGGCCGAAGGCGCCGACGGCGACGTCGTGGATCGCCTTCGCCTTGTGCGCCCAGTCGCCTTTCGCCATTTCGCCGCCGAGCCGCGCCGCGCGCTCGATGAGGAAGGGCGCGAGGAACATCGAAATCAGCATCGCCGCCAGCGTCACCTGGAAGACGTCGGCGGCGATCAGCTTGAGGTTGAAGGCCAGTTCGATCAGCACCAGGCCGAATTCGCCGGCCTGGGCCAGTTGCGCCGCCGTGCGCAGCGCCGTGTCGGCCGAGTTGCGCGCCAGCACGGACACCAGCAGGACGACGGCGGCCTTGCCGCCGACCAGCAGCAACACGGCGAGCAGCAGGCGGTCGACATTGGCGAGCACGAAGCCGACGTCGAGCATCATGCCGACGGTGACGAAAAACAGGCCGAGCAGGATGTCGCGGAAAGGCCGGATGTCGGCCTCGACCTGGTGGCGGTAGATGGTTTCGGAAATCAGCATGCCGCCGACGAAGGCACCGAGCGCCAGCGGCAGGCCGGCGGCGTGGGTGGCGAAGGCGAGGCCGACGACGATCCACAGCGTCGTCAGCACGAACAGCTCTTCGGAGCGGTGGCGCGACACCGTGTCGAAGACCCGTTTCGTCGCCCACTGGCCGGCGACGATGAGAACCGTGAGCACCAGAGCCGCCTGCACGGCGCCGACGCCGAGCGCATAGACGAGGCGCCCAGCCGGATCGGCCAGCGCCGGAAACAGGATCAGGCAGGGCACGACGGCGAGATCCTGGAACAGCAGCACCCCCATGGTCTGGCGGCCCGAGCGCGAATGCAGCTCGAAGCGTTCCGAGAGCATGCGCGCGACGATGGCCGTCGACGACATGGCGACGGCAAGGCCGACGGCGACGCCGGCGCGCCAGCCCTGGCCGTAGCCGAACCAGGTGGCGAGCGCCGTGGCGCCGGCGGTGAGGAACAACTGCGCGCCGCCGAAGCCGAACACCAGCGAACGCATCGCCTTCAGGCGCGGCAGGCTGAATTCGAGGCCGATCGAAAACATCAGGAAGACGACGCCGAACTCGGCCAGATTCTGGACGTCGTGGTTCTCGGCCAGAATGCCGGCGCCATAGGGGCCGAGCGCGATGCCGATGGCGAGGTAGGCGAGTATCGCCGGCAGGTGCAGCCGCCGCGTCACCGCCACTGCGGCGACCGCGCCGGAAAGCAGCAGCAGGATGACGAGCAGGCCCTGGTGCAAGCTCTATTCAGGCGCGCGGATCGGCCTGCCCGTGGTGGTGAAGGTCAGCGAGCGCGCGCCCTCGATCGTCGCGTGCACGGCTTCGATCAGCGGCGGATTGACCGGCGTCTCGGCGTCCCAGGCAATCGCGAAATTGGCGCCCGAGCCGCCGCTATCGTCGTGCTGCTCGACGAACAGTTCGAAGGTGCCGAAGGCCGGAATGCTGCGCGCCACGGGCACGAACTCGCGCAGCAGTCTGCCCTCGGTATCGAAGTAGCGCGCCGAAGCAACGCGAATGGCGCGGCGCGGATCGGTGTTGCGGATGCTGACCAGGGCCGAGAGCATGACCTTGCCCGGCTTGCCCTTGCGGTCGAGGCTGCCGTGGTAGATGTGCGAGTACACCGGCAGATAGACGAGCTGGCCTTTCGACGGCGCAGGCGGTTCCTGTGCGCCGGCCGCGGCGGCCACCGCGATCAGGGCGAGGCAGGACAAGAGACGGATGACGCGATGGCGCATAAGGCCTCCGAAGTCGGGTTAAGGCGCGGCCATCAGCAGACCAGACCGTCGATGCCGCACAACGTGCGCTTGACGTAGGCGAGCAGGATCCACAGCCAGAATAGGACGAAGAAGGAGACGAAGGGAATGTGCTTGTCGATGATGAGTTTCGGCGTCAGCCAGCGCACCGCCTTCAACACCGGCGCCGTCACGATCTGGAACAGCCGGTAGATCGGATTCCGCGCCCGGCCGGCGCCGGCCAGCAAGGCCAGCAGGCCCTGCGCGAGCAGGGTGAGCAATGCGACTTCGACCAGCGCGCGCAGGCTGCTCACGAGTAGGAGTTCGATGTGGTTCATGGTATCGTCAAGTTATGTTTTCGGAACGGGATCAATCATGAATTATGAACGATGGCGGCACTATGCCCGCGCCTGGCTGCTGCATTTTTTCGGGCGCGAGGAACAGGCTTTCAACGAGTTTGCGATTGCCTTCCGTCACGACCCGACCAACGTCCAGGCGGCGCGCCATCTCGCCTTCATCGCCGCGCAGAAGAAGCGCTACGACCTGGCCGAAGACTGGTTCCAGACCGCCTTGCGCCTGGCGCCCGACGATGCCGACAATCACTTCAACCTCGGCTACGTGCGCGAGCAGATGGGGCGGCCGCGCGATGCTGCCACCTCTTTTGCCGAGGCGACGCGCCTCAACCCGAGTCTCGATCGTGCCTGGTACGGGCTGGGCCTGGCCTATGCCGCGCTCGGCGAACACGCTCAGGCGGTGACCGCGCTCGACGAAGCGACGCGCTTGCAGCCGATGAACGCCATCGCCTTCTACCAGTTGGGCATGGCCTGCCACAAGGCCGGCGACGCCGCGCGCACGGAAGCCGTGCTCGAACGCCTGGTGAGCTTCGACCCGAAAATGGCGCGCCAACTGGTGCGCGACTCGGGACGCGAAGACCTCGCCAAGCACATCCCCGAACTGCCATTCTGAGCGCTGGCGTTTTGCCGCTCGGGCAAGACGCCGAAATCCGGACGTAAAAAAACCCGCCGCTTGCGCGGCGGGTTGAACGGGGTTGTCTCCTCCCCCTTACTCCTCCAAACTTATACGCCCTTGGTGTCGATGTCGCCTTCCAGGTTCGGATAGCGCACATGGTCGACCAATTCCTGCACTTCCTTGCTCGGCGGCGCCGAGAGCAGCGAACCGACGATCACGCCGATGAAGCCGGCGGGGATGCCGAAGATGCCGGACGAGATCGGGGCGATGTCCCACCACAGCGGCGCATTGACGCCGAAGAAGGGGTAGGTCATGTACATGTAGTACATGCAGATGCCGAGGCCCCCGAGCATGCCGAGGATGGCGCCGAGCTTGTTGGCGCGGCGCCAGAACACGCCGCAGACCAGGGCCGGGAAGAAGCCCGAGGCCGCCAGCGAGAAGGCCGCGCCGACCAGGAACAGGATGTCGCCCGGCTTCAGGCTGGTGACGTAGGCGGCGATTGCAGCCACCACCAGCAGCAGGCCCTTGGACACGGCCAGACGGCGGACCGTCGAGGCGTGCGGGTCGATCATCTTGTAGTAGAGGTCGTGCGACATGGCGTTGGCGATGGTCAGCAGCAGGCCGTCGGCCGTGGACAGTGCCGCGGCGAGACCGCCGGCCGCCACCAGGCCCGAGATCACGTAGGGCAGGCCCGCGATTTCCGGGGTTGCCAGCACGATCAAGTCGCCGCCGATGGTGATTTCGGCCAGTTGCACGATGCCGTCCTTGTTGATGTCCGCGATCGCCATCAGCGTCTTGTCCACCGCTGCCCAGTTCGAGACCCAGGCCGGCAATTGCGCGAAGCTGGAGCCGACGAGATTGTTGTAGATCTCGTACTTGGCCAGGATGCCCAGCGCCGGTGCGGTGAAGTAGAGCAGGAAGATGAAGAACAGCGACCAGAACACCGATTGGCGCGCCTCCTTGACCGAGGGGGTCGTGTAGTAGCGCATCAGGATGTGCGGCAGCGCCGCGGTACCCACCATCAGGCACAGAATCAGCGCCAGGAAGTTCTTGCGCTTGATGTCGCGGGCCTTCTCGTCCTTGCCGGGGAAAGGCTCGGCATGGGCGAGAACCGGAGCGGCCTTGGCGCCGATGCCCTTGGCCGCGGTCCATGCCTTCTTGGCGGCAGCGGCGTCGGCCGGGAAGCCGGCGACGGGCTTCTCGGCGGCTTCGATCGCTTTGGCGTCGGGTGTCGCGGCGGCTTTCAGCGCAGCGACATTGTCTTCCAGCTTCTTCTTTTCCTCTGCCAGGTAACCGGCACCGCCCGTCTCCAGGCCCTTGAGCTTGGCGTCGGCGGCGGCGGCACGCTCGCGGTAGATTGCGCGCACGGATTCCTCCGCGGCGCCCTTGGGCGTGGTCTTGTCGTTGAACTCCTTCTCCAGCGCGCCGATCTTCGGCAGGGCCGAGGTGTAGGCGGCGATCTGCGGAATCGGGTTGCCGGTGTCCTTCACCGACAGCCAGACCACCGGGATCAGGTAGGCAACGATCAGGATGATGTACTGTGCCACCTGGGTCCAGGTCACCGCCTTCATGCCGCCGAGGAAGGAGCAGACCAGAATGCCGGCCAGACCGACGAAGACCCCGATGCTGAACTCCAGGCCGGTGAAGCGGCTGGTGATCCAGCGCCACCAGGCAATAGCCGCCGGTCCAGCCCATGACGAAGGCGAGCCCGTCATAGCCGGTGGCATACAGTGTGCCGGCCATGCCGATGAAGGAAGCCGCGGACATCCAGTCGGCGCCGGTGGCCATGCCGTTGAAGAAAGCCGGCACGCGCCGCCCCGCCACGTAGTACTCCGAGACCTCGGCCGTCTTCGACATGAAGCCGATGCCGGCGTAGAGCAGGATGGTGGCGGCGAGGAAGATGTAGCCGAGGATCTTGTTCGGCACACCCATCTGTTCGAGGATGGCGACCAGAATGACGAATGCGACGAAACCGCCGGTGTAGAAGGTGTAGTACTTCTTCAGGTTGGCGGTGAACTGTGATTGGGATACGGTAGCCATTATTCTTCCTCCCCTTCGTGGACGCCGTATTCCTTGTCCATGTTGTTCATGTAGCGGGCGTAGAACCAGATGATGGCGACGTAGATGATGAGGGAGCCCTGGGCGCCCATGTAGAAGCCCAGCGGGCCGATGAAGTTGATGGAATTCAGTTCGCGGGCGAACCAGCCGAACACGAACGTGACGACGAACCAGATGGCCAGCAAGATCGCGGTGATCTTGAGGTTCCGGTCCCAGTACTCGTGGTGCTTTTGTGAAAGCTGCATTGAACGGTCTCCTCCAAAAATAGTTGCTTGGGCAACGGCAGGCGATGAAACCCGCTTGATGACGGTGACACGTGGCGATGGAACGCTACCACTCCCACTGCGATGATCCTCGCCCTTCTATGTGCCCGCCGTTCCGGCAAAAGACCGTCCATGCAACGGTCGGACTTTTCCCTGTCATGGATTGTGCCTGAGCTATGCTGACGCCTTTCTTACATGCCTGACGAAAGTCTTACGTTCGCGCGCAACGGATTGCCGTCGGCATGGCGGCAGCGGCATTTTGCGGCGCCGCAGCGAAACGCCCGAACTGCCGTCCTTGCGGCCGGGGCGCGGCAACGTGGAATCGGTGGCGGCGACCCTGTGCAGGGGAAGGCGATCGCGTCGCCGATGCGGAACTTACGTCGCCGCAATCTTGTCGCATCAGGCACAGGCCCTTGGGACAGCGAACATGAACAAGAAGCTCTGGGGAAGCGTTCTCGCGGTGCTGGCGATAGCGGTCGTAGGCGTATGGTATTTCTGGCAACGGTCCGCAACGATGCCGCCACCGGAGCCGGCGGTGCCGGTGGCGGAGCGGGGCGCCGTATCGGCGCAGACGGAGGTTCCCGCGCTTCCACCCCCGGCACCTCGCGCGACGCCGCGCCATCCGTTGACCGGGAGTGCGGCGTCGGGCGCGCCCGGGGGCAGTGCGGGTTCCTTGCTCGATACGCTGCGCATGTGGTTGGGGCAACGCGTGCTGGCACTGCTTTTCAGCGACGAACTCGTCCATCGCATCGTCAAGACCGTCGATAACCTGCCGCGCGTGTCGCTGCCCCCGGAGTCGCTGCCGCTCAAGCCGGTCCCCGGCGCCTTCGCCACGGCGGGCAAGGGCGATACGCTGGTCATCGCCGGGCGCAATGCCGCGCGCTACGCCGCGTACGTGCGCATCGTGCGCGCCATGGATGCGCACAAGCTCGTCGGCATTTATGTCGATTTCTACCCGGTGTTCCAGCGCACCTACGAAGAGCTGGTCAATCGGAACGACGCCTATTTCAATGATCGACTGGTCGAAGCGATCGACGACATGCTCGCCGCGCCGGATCCGGCGGGACCGGTCCGACTGCTGCGCGTGGGCGGCCATTACGAATATGCCGATGCGGATTTCGCGGCGCGTTCGGCGGGACAAAAGATTCTGTTGCGCATGGGAGTCGCCAACGCGAGTGCAGTCAAGGCCAAGCTGACGGACATCCGCCGCGAGATTGTCCGCGACGAGAGGCCACCGCCGGCGGCGGCGGGCGGGACGGGGGCGCCGTGAATGCGGCCTTGGCGGGCGACGACGGCAGCATGGCGACCGCTTCGGGCGTGAGTTCCTCGGCGCGTACGTCAAAGCGGTCAGTCGTCGTCGCTTGGCTGCTGCGTCGCGCGGCCTGTCGGGCGATGCTTCGCGCCCAGCCGCTGCGGAGAATATCCGTGCGTCCAGCCATCGCGCTTGCCATCCCGATGGCGAACGAGGCGGCGTGCAAGCGAACGATCGACGCCACGCGATAGTTGGCCAGCCAGGTCTGAGCGATTGGCGACGATCACCAAGCCCATCTCAAGCGCGTGCCGGGTTCTTGCCTGCTGGACCGTTCTGTCCGGCGTTCCGGCATGGACGGCAAGCGACGTGACTGTCGATACCAGAAGCCGGGACTTGATCCTGATGGCCCCCGAGTCGCAGCGCAGCTTCCTGCTGCGGCATCTGGACCTGCCCGCCACGCTCGTCGACGCCGACGCCGGCGCGGCGCTGGTGCGCCGTGCGCGCCGCGAGGCGGCCGAGTTGCTGGCGACCGAAGGCTATTTCTCGCCGCAGATCGATGCTCGTGCCGATGCCGCGGAGGCGTTGGCGATCGTCGTGGCGCCGGGGCCGCTCACCCGCGTCGCGCGCATCGACATCGAGTTTCTCGGCGATCTCGCCGCCGCAGAAGGCGAGATGGCCGAGCGTCGCGAACGCCTGCGCGCGGCCTGGTCGCTCAAGGCCGGGGCGGCTTTCCGCTCGGCCGACTGGCAGGCCGCCAAGGCCGCGCTGCTCGCCGACGCGGCGGCCACCGACCATGCGGCCGCGCGCATCGTCTCCAGCCGCGCCGATGTCGATCCCGAGCGCGCCGAGGTCCAGCTCGCGGTGACGCTCGATTCCGGTCCCGCCTATCGCTTCGGCGCGCTCGCCATCACCGGCTTGCGGCGCTACGACGCGGCGCTGGTCGCGGGGCTGGCCCCGTTTGCCCCCGGCGAACCCTACCGCCGCGCCGCCTTGCTCGAGTTCCAGTCGCGCCTGCAAAACAGTCCCTGGTTCGGTGCGGTGACGATCGAGGCCGTGCCGACCGCCGCCGCCGAAACCATTCCGGTACGGGTGACGCTGGCCGAGGCGCCGGCGCAGCGCGTCGGCTTCGGCCTGGGTTATGGCACCAACAGCGGCGCCCGCGGCGAGTTCAACTATCGCCACCACGACTTTCTCGGGCGCGCCTGGGACTTGAACAGCGGGCTGCGGCTGGAGGAAAGGCGCCAGTCGCTGTCGGCCGAGCTGGGGCTGTTGGCCGACGCGCGCGGCTATCGCCCTTCCTTCGGCGCCCAGTTGGAGACCAGCGACATCCAGGGCCTGGTCAGCACGCGCCAGGTGCTCGGCGTGGCGCGCAGCCGTAACGCCGGACGCATCGAGACGCGGCTCGGTCTCGAATGGCAGCGCGAGGAGCTGCGCACCGCGGGCGCCGCCGCCGAGCGCAAGCGCGCCTTGACGCTCGACTGGCGCTGGATACGCCGGGCGGCCGACGATGCGCTCAATCCCCGCCGCGGCAATGTCGTCGAGCTGCGCCTGGGCGGCGCGGCGCAGCGCCTGCTTTCCGATCGCGACTTCGTGCGCAGCCACCTGCGCGTGCAGCAGTGGTGGCCACTCGGCGCGGCCGACAGCCTGATGCTGCGCGGCGAGGCGGGTTACACGGCGGCTGTGGCGCGCAGCGGCATTCCGCAGGACTACCTGTTTCGCGCCGGCGGCGCGCAGTCGGTGCGCGGCTACGCCTATCAGAGTCTCGGCGTGCGCGCGGGCAATGCCGTCGTCGGCGGCCGGGCGCTGCTCGCCGGGGCGCTCGAATACACGCACTGGCTCGACGGGCCGTGGGGGGCCGCGTTCTTCGTCGATGCCGGCGACGCCGCCGATTCCTGGCGGGAAATCAAGCCGGCCGCCGGCGTCGGCGCGGGTGCGCGCTGGAAGAGCCCCGTCGGCCCGCTCGCGCTCGACCTTGCGCGCGGCACGCGCGGCGGCCGCTGGCACTTGCATTTCGCGCTGATGGTGGCGTTCTGATGGTGCTCGACCGCGGCAAGCGCCCGCTGCGCCGCATCGGGCGCGCGCTGCTGGCGACCCTGGTCTCGCTGTTGCTGACGGCGGCCGGCGCCGCCGCCTGGCTGCTGTGCGCCGAGTCGGGCCTGACGTGGGCCGCCGCCACGCTGGCGCGGCTCAGCAACGATGCGGTGCGCATCGAAGGCGCGCGCGGGCGGCTGGTCGGGCCGCTGACGCTGGCGCGCGTCGACATCGCGGCCGGCGCCGCCCGCTACAGCGCCCACGACGTCGCTCTGCGCTGGACGCCGCGGGCGCTGGTCGACGGCGTACTGGCGATCGACGCGCTGCACGTCGGCCGCATCGATCTGACCTTGGCCGCGGCCGCGGCGGCGGCGCCGCCCGAGGACTTGCAACTGCCGTTGGCGGTGCGCGTAGGGATGCTGGAAATCGGCCGCATCGACGTGCGCGAGGGCGCGGCCGGCGCGACGCGCCCGCTGGCCAGCGAGTTGCGCGCCGTCTTGGCCAGCGACGGCAAGCTGCACCGGATCGCGGCGCTGTCGCTGCGGCTCGGCGCCGGCACCTTGACGGGGCAAGGGACGCTGGACGCCGTCGCGCCCTTCGCGCTGGCGGCCACCGCGGAACTTGCCGCCGCCGGCCCCCCGGCGCTGCGCGTGAAGGCGCGCGCCGCGGGTACGCTCGACGCCATTGCGCTGGACCTGGACGGGCCGCATGCCGTGTTGACGCTGGAGCTCGATCTGGCGCGCAACGCGGCCGGTGCGCTGGCGGGCGGCCTGCGCGCCGCCAACGCCGCGCCGGCCGCGCTGGACCGGGGCGGCTTGCCGTTTTCCCGCGTCGCCGCCGCGTTGACGGTCGATGGGGACGGCGTACCGCGCCGGCTGCGCGTCGACGGCCTGACGCTGACGCAGGGCCGCGCCGAACTGGCCGGCAGCGGCGAGCTGCGCCTCGATGCCGCGCGCGCCTGGCGCTTTGCCGGCCGGCTGCGGCATGTCGACCCGGCCGCCATCGCTGCGCTGCCGCCGGCGGACCTCAACGCCAGCTTCGACACCGCCGGTGAGCTGGCGCCGCGCCTCGCCGGCCGGCTGCGCTTCGTGCTCGGCGCCAGCCGCTACGCCGGCCAGGCGCTGGCCGGCAACGGCGATGTGGCCTTCACCGCCCGCGACGCCGCGCATTTGCTGGACGATCTGCTGGCCGCCGGCGGCGCGGCGCAGTTGAACGGTGCGCTGGCGCTGCAGCTCGGCGCCAGCCGCCTGAGCGTGCAAGGGGGCTGGGGCAGCCGCGCCGAACGGCTCAGCCTGAAGCTCACTGCGCCCGATCTCGCGCAGCATCGGCGGTGGCTGCCGGGACTGGCCGGAGCGCTCGACCTGACGGCGGTCGTCAGCGGTTTTTCGGCGCAGCCGCAGCTCGTTCTCGATGTGCATGGCCGCAAGCTCGTCCTGGCCGGCGGCGATCGCATCGCGCGGCTCGACGCAGCGGCCTCGCTGCAAGGCGAAATGCTCTCGCTCAAGCTGACGGCGGAAACGCTGAGCCGGCCGGAGGGGCCGCAACTGGCGCGCGCGGAACTGACGGTCGCCGGCACGCGGGCGCAGCACCGGCTGCACGCCACGGCGGACTTGCCGGCCGGGCGCGGCGTCGAACTGACGGCAACGGGCCGGCTGATCGAAGCGGCGCAGGACTGGCGCGATACCGCCTGGCGCGGCACGCTGGAGCGCTTCAGTGTGACGGGCGATTGGCCTGTCCTGCTGCTCGCCCCGATGAAACTTGCGGCGAGCCGGCGCGAGCTCGTTCTCGGGGCAGGCGTGCTGGCGCTCGCCGCCGGGCGCGTGGAGCTGGCCGAGACGACGTGGACGCCGCAGCGCTGGTCCAGCCGCGGCCGTTTCAGCGCCCTCGCGTTGCGCCTGAACGGCGCCGCGGACAAACGCGCGGCGCCGGCCCTTGCCGACGGCGACTGGGCGCTGGCCGGCCAGACGGACGGTAGTCTCGCCGGCCACTTGCGGGCGAGCGTGCCCGACCTGAGCGGGCTCGGCCCGGCCATCGACGGCAACCTCAGCAGCGCCGGCGCGCTCGCTATCGATGCCGCGGTGTCCGGCAGCATCGCCGCACCCCGCCTGCACGGGTCGGTGCGCGGCAGCGGCCTTGCGCTCGGCCTGATCGATCAGAACCTGCACCTGCGCGAGGGCACGCTGGTCATCCGCTTCGACGGCGCGCGCGCGGTAGTGGAACGCCTCGATTTCGTCGCCCGGCACGATCCGCCCGGCCGCGCCGCACGCCTGGCGGGCTTTGCCGCGCCAGCCGAACCGGGGCGCCTGGCCGTCAGCGGCGAACTCGATCTGCAGCGGCGCCAGGCGCATCTGGACGCCACGCTGGTCCGCCTGCCGCTGTCCCAGCAGCCGGATCGCTGGCTGGTGGCTTCGGGCACGGCGCAACTGGACTACCGGGACGGTAGCCTGAATCTTGCCGCCCGGCTCGTCGCCGACGCCGGCCTCGTCGCCGCCGCGGCGCCGGGCCGTCCCACGCTGGCCGGCGACATCGTCGTGCGCGGCCGGGCAGCGCCGGCGCAGCGCGGGGCGCCTATCGCGGCCGACATCGTGCTCGATCTGGGCGAGCGCTTTCACGTGCGTGCCGCCGGCCTGGCGGCGCGCCTGGTCGGCCAACTGCGGCTGCGCAGCGGTGGCGGCGCGGGGGCGGCGCCGCTCGCCGCCAGCGGCAGCATCGCCACGCGCGACGGCACTTTCGAGGCCTACGGCCAGAAGCTTGTGGTCGAACGCGGCATCGTGAACTTCCAGGGCGCGCTCGACGACCCCGGCCTGAATGTGCTGGCGCTGCGCAAGGGCGGCGCGGTCGAGGCCGGCGTCGCCGTCGGCGGCACGCTGCAACGGCCGGTGGTGCGCCTGGTTTCGACGCCGCTGGTGCCGGATGCCGAAAAGCTGTCGTGGATCGTTCTGGGACGCGCGCCAGATGCCGCCGGCACCGACGCCTCGCTGCTGCTGGCCGCCGCTGGTAGCTTCCTGGGCCAGGACGGCGCCGGCGAGCAATTGGCGCGCGCCATCGGCGTCGACGAGTTCGGGCTGCGCCAAGCCAGCGGCGGCGAAACCCTCGCCAGCCAGATACTCACCGTCGGCAAGCGCCTGTCGGCGCGTACCCACCTCAGCTACGAGCAGGGCCTGAGCGCCGCGACGGCGGCGCTGAAGCTGACCCATGCGCTGACGCCGCGCATTTCCGTGGTCACCCGCGCCGGCGCGGACAGCGCGATCGACGTGTTCTACAGCTTCAGCTTCGACTGAACCTCAGATGCCGAAAACGCGCAGCAGCGAATCGGCGATGCCCTCGATGCCGCGCCCGGTGATGCCCGGCCGCCGGCCGCGATCGGGCATTTCCTCGTAGACGTAGCAGCCGCCGTCGCCGCTGAAACAGTCGTTGAACAACTCGTCCTGGCCCATCAGGTAGGCGCCGAAGGTTGCGCAGCGGCGCGTGGCGTAGTCGATGTTGGCGCTGAAGCCGAGTGTCGCCGCCTGGTTGATGCTGCGCCCGCTGCCCGCCGCTTCGAGCCGTATGCCGCGACAGCCGGTGACGATCAGCTCGGCCGGACCGTGAAACACCAGATAGCGCAGTTGCAGCGTCAGCCAGGCATGCAGGCTGCCCAGCCGCCAGTGCCGCGAGATGCGTAGCGGCCGGCCGTCCTGCATTACCACGCCGACCAGCGCGCGCGGCTGCAACACCAGCGCGGCCCCGTCCGGCAGGGCAACGATGCCGACCTCGCTCAAGGGGTCGCGGGTGGCCGAGATCACGAATGACGCTGCGCTGTCGCAGCGAATCCGGGTCAGCGCGAACAGGCCGGCGGCCAGGCTGCTGAGCGGATACGACCAGTCGAGCAGCCACTGGGTGGCCTGCTTGCCCTGCACCGAGGAACTTTGTAGATACTCGGGATGGATCAGCAGTTGCTGGCCCCGGCCGATCACCAGCGGTAGCGACACCGCAGAGATCTTCGTGTCGGCGTCTTGCCGGACCGGCATTGCCGCGGCCTGCGGTATCAGGCGGACGGTGGGCAGGCGCGCGGCCAGCGGCGCGACGAGGAAGTAGAGCGCGGCCTTGAGCGCGACGGGAACCAGCACGACGAACAGCAGGATCAGCGCGGCGGCGGGCAGTACCGCGATCACCGGCCCGGCGGCCTGGCTGACCCAGTTGGCGCGGTAGCGCTCCTCGCGCTGGCGCAGCGCCTGGCGCAGCGGCTGCAGCACCGCGTCGAGGCGCTGCGGCGGAATTTCAAACCGGGGCAGCCCCGGCAGCGCCAGGCCGGCCACCAGCCGGCGCTGCGCTTCGTAGCGCTCGAAGGCCGCCTGGTTGCCGGCCGCCTGCGCGGCGCGCGCTTGCTCCAGGCGCTGCCGGGCGGCGAATTCCGGCGACCAGAAGAGCCAGCGGCCGCGCCACAGGCTGCTGCCGTCGGCGGCGGCCAACTCGCGCTCGGCTTGCGCCAGCGCGGCATAGGCGGCAACGTGGGCCAGGCGCAGCGCTTCCAGCCTGGCCTGCGCCGCGCGGCTGTCGCGCAGCGCATCGGCATAGCGGATGAGGCGCTGGAGATGGTCGCGTTCCTGTTCGAGAACGGCGATCGCCAGGTCCTGCTTCAAGCGCTCGACGAGCCCGGCGCCGATGGGCGTGGCGAGCAGGCCGACGACGCCCTGCCCGTGCAGGCTGGCGCGCTCCTGCTCGAGCTCGCGTTCGAGCGCGGCCACGCGCGCTGTCAGGCGCTCCTGCGACGCGTTCTCCAGCGCCTGCACGCGCTCGGCCGCGGCGGCCGCGATCGTGCGCCGCTGGCGGTCGAGCTCCTGGTCGCCGCTGCGCAGGATCGCCAGTTCTTCGATGAGGAGCTCGAATTGCGCGAACTCTTGCCGCAGCGCGTTGCCCGCCGCCAGGATGGCGGCGATCAGCATGAACCAGACCAAGCGCCGCAGCGTCCAGCGCAGCGCGGTTTGCAGCAGCTTGCCCATTTTGGTGGTGCGCGTGGCGCTAGCGCGTGCTCACGGCTGCCGCTTCAGCAGCCAGGTGAGCACCGGCGGCGTGATCAGCGTGGTCAGGATGACCATGATCACGAGCACCGAGAACAGGGATTCGTCGATGACGCCCAGTTGCCGGCCGACCATGGCGAATATAAGGCCCACCTCGCCGCGCGGCACCATGCCCCAGCCGACGATCCACCCACCGGCCTGGCGGGCGAAGACGCCGGCGACCAGCTTGCCGGCGATGGCGGCCGCGGTGAGTCCCAGCGCCACACCCAGCGTGGCCGGATCGGCCAGCGTGCGCAGGTCGACCTGCATGCCGGTCAGCACGAAGAACACGGGTACGAAGAAGTAGCCGATCGGCTCGATCATGTGCTCGTGCTGGTGCCGTGTATGGCGGACCAGGATGGGCATCAGTTCCTGGATGAGACCACGGCTTTGCGGATCGCGCATCAGCGGCTCGATTTCGCGCACGATGCGTGGGGTCTCGAAGTCCTTGAGGAATACCGGCTCGAACAGCAGGCCGGCGGCGAAGGCGCCGATGATCGGCGCCAGCCCCATGACCTGGGCCAGCCAGGCCAGCGCCAGGCCGGCGGCCAACACCTGGGCGAACAGCATCGAGGGGCCGGCGTCGATCTGCGCCAGCCAGCGGCTGGAATGCGGCGCAATCATGCGACCGAGCCAGATGCTGCCGCCGAGGAACAGCACGGCCTTGCCGACGATCCAGCCGACTTCGCCCAGGCCGACGCTGCCGGACTCGACCAGGCTGGAGACCGCGGCCAGGATCACCAGCCCCAGCACGTCGTCGATCACCGCGGCGCCGAGCACGATGCGCGCGGCCGGCGTGCCGAGCTTGCCCAGGTCGCGGAACACGCGCCCGGTGATGCCCACCGAGGTGGCGGCCAGGGTGGCGCCGAGGAACAGGTAGGCGTTGCGCTCCATGCCCGGCAGCAGCAGCGGGCCGGCGACGAAGGCGCCGAGCACGAAGGGTGCGACGATGCCGCCGCTGCCGACCAGCATGGCGCTGCCGCCGACCTGGACCAGCTCCTTGATGCGCGTTTCCAGGCCGATCTGCAGCAGCAGCACGATGACGCCGAGTTCGGCGATGAAGGCGATGATGGGGTCGGCCGGAATGCTCTCGAAATAGTGCAGCCCGGCCAGGCCGAGGTTGCCCAGTACCACCCCCAGCAGGAGCTCGCCCAGCACGGCGGGCACGCCGACGCGCGTCGCCAGCGGCGCGAACAGCCGCGCCGCCATGAGGATGATGGCGAGCCAGAGCAGGTTCTCGCCCACCACTGCGCTGCCCGCGGCGAACGCGGACAGCGGCAGGGCCAGCAGCACGCAGCCCGGCAGCATGCGCGCCGCGCCGGCCCGGAGGCGCCGCAACGCCGCGTCCGCCGGGGCGAAGGGCCAGGCGATGTCGTGCATGCGCGAACTAAGCGTTTCCATCTGCGCTCCCATTTTTCTTCGGCGCGTCGTAGACCACCTGGATGTGCTGGTAGGGAATCTCGATGCCTTCGCGGTCGAAGGCCTGCTTGAGCCGGCGCAGGTATTCGCGGCGCACGTTCCACTGTTCCAGCGGCTGGACCTTGAAGCGGCAGCGGATGACGATGGCCGAATCGGCCCATTGGTCCACGCCGGCGATTTCCAGGTCTTCGAGGATCTTGGCGGAAAAGACATTGTCCCGGCGCATGCCGTCGCCGACGCTGCGCATCACGGCTTCCACGCGGTCGATGTCCTCGCCGTAGGCCACGTCGGCGTCGATGACCGCGTAGGCGTGGCCCAGGCTCATGTTGGTGACCACGGAGATGTTGCCGTTGGGGATGTAGTGAACGTTGCCCGAGTAGTCGCGCAGGCGCAGGTAGCGCAGCGTCAGTTCCTCCACGAGGCCGGCCTTGCCGCCGGCTTCGACGACGTCGCCGATGCGGATCTGGTTTTCCAGCAGCAGGAAGAAGCCGGTGAAGTAATCCTTGACCAGGCTCTGCGCGCCGAAGCCGACGGCGATGCCGACCACGCCGGCGGCGCCGAGAATGGGCGCCACCGAGATGCCGAATTCGCCGAGGATCAGCAGGCCGGTGATCACGGTCGTCGCCACGGTGAGCCCATAGCGCACGACGCGCGAGAGCGTCAGTACCCGTTGGCTGTCTTCGCGGCTGCCCTGACGCGCCGCAATGGCGTCGCGCAGCTTGGGGATGAAGCGGTGGATCAGCCGCAGTGCGAACCCCGCCAGCGCCAGGATCAGCAGGATGCGCGCCGGGCGCTCCAGATTCTCGGGCAGCCAGGCGAGGAAGCGGTCGAGCAGTCCATCCATCGTCAGAACGCCTGATCCCACCTCACCGACAAACGGATGGCGGCGTTGATGAGGCCGACCATGCTGTAGGTCTGGACGAAGTTGCCCCACTGCTCGCCGCTCTTCGGGTCGATGTGCTCGGCGAGCAGGCCGTGGCGATTGCGGCAGGCGAGCAGACGCTCGAACAGCGCCCGCGCCTCGTCGCGCCGGCCCACGGACGCCAGCGCATTCACGTACCAGAAGGTGCAGACCAGGAAGGCGTTCTCGGGCTCGCCGAAGTCGTCCCTTTCGACGTAGCGGAAAATGAAGTCGCCGCGTTTCAGATCCTGTTCGACGGCGGCGACGGTGGCGGCGAAGCGCGGGTCGGCGGCGTCGAGGAAGCCGACCTCGGCCAGCAGCAAGAGGCTCGCGTCCATCGTCGCGCCGTCGAAGGTGGCGACGAAGGCGTTGCGCGCAGGGTTCCAGGCGCGCGCGACGATGGCGGCGTGCAGGCGCCGGACGTGGAGCCACCAGTAGTCGGCGCGGCCGGTGAGTCCAAGGTGGCCGGCGATGCGCGCCAGACGGTCGCAGGCGGCCCAGCACATGACGGCCGAGAAGGTGTGCACGCGCGCCGCGCCGCGCAGCTCCCAGAGGCCGGCATCGGGCTGGTCGAAGCAGGCCACCGCCTTTTCGCCCAGCGGTTCGAGCCGATGGAACAAGGCTTCGTCGCCGCGGCGGGTGAGACGCCGGTCGAAGAATATGTGAGTCGCAGCGAGGACCGTGGACCCGTACACGTCGTGCTGCACCTGACGGTAGGCCTGGTTGCCGACGCGCACCGGGCCCATGCCGCGGTAGCCGGGCAGGGCCGCCACTTCGCGCTCCGGCAGTTCGGCGCGGCCGTCGATGCCATAGACGGGTTGCAGCGGGCCGTCGGCGGCGGTCGCCGCGGTATTGACGATGTAGCCGAGATAGCGCTCCATGGTGCGCGTCGCGCCGAGGCGATTGAGGGCGTTGACGACGAAATAGCCGTCGCGCAGCCAGCAATAGCGGTAGTCCCAGTTGCGCGTGCTGCCGGCGGCCTCGGGGATCGAGGTCGTCATGGCGGCGATGACGGCGCCGCTGTCGTCGTAGGCGTTGAGCTTGAGCGTGATGGCGGCGCGGATCACCGCGTCCTGCCACTCGTAGGGAATGCCGAGGAAGCGCACCCACTCGCGCCAGTAGAGAGCGGTCTCATCGAAGAAGCGGCGCCCGACTTCGCCGGCGCCTTCCGGCACGGTCTCGTCGGGGCCCAGGAGCAGGGTCACCGTGTCTTCGAGAAAGAAGGTCGTCTCCTGGAGGATGGCGGTGATCGAGGCGTTGGTGGTGAGCCGCAGCGTCAATGCGGGAGCGACGTAGCGGATATGGTGGCTGCCCCAGGTCACGGTCGGACGGCCGGTGCCGTAGTCGCAGGCCGGGCGCAGGCGCACCGTGAGGCGCGGGCTGCCGGCGAGACGCCGCGCCTGGCGCACCAGCATCACGGGCCGGAACATGCGTCCGTACTGGCCGAAACGCGGCGCGAAATCGGTGATTTCGACGGCGCCGCCGTGACGGTCGTAAAGCCGCGTGACGAGGATGGCGGTGTTCTCCAGGTAGTGCTGCTCGGCGCGCTCGAAGTCGGCAAGTTCGAGGCGGAAGAAGCCGGCGTCGTCGGCGCCGCGTTCTTCGCGCAGCAGGCTGCAGAACACCGGATCGCCGTCGAAGCGCGGAAAGCAGCTCCAGACGATGTCGGCGCGGGCGTCCACGAGGGCGCCGACGGTGCAGTTGCCGATCAGGGCCAGGTCCAGATTGTTCATGCGTGTTCTCCGATGGCGGCGGCCAGCCATTGTCTGACCGTGCCGACGTCCGTCAGCCGGTAGCGGGCGCAACTGCGTCCGGCGCCGACCTTGATCGAGATGCCGTCCAGGCGATTCACGACTTCAAAGCCGTGCTCGTCGGTGACGTCGTCGCCGATGAACACCGGCCGCCGGCCGCGAAAGGGCATCTCGCCCAGGTAGTCCTCAATGGCCGTGCCCTTGTCGCAGCCGGCCGGCTTGACTTCCAGCACACGCTTGCCGCGTTGCAGAAGCAGGCCGTCTCCCGCTTCACTCACCAGCTTGCCCAGCAGCCGGTGCACGTAGCCGGCGAGCTGCGGCGCCTGGCGATAGTGCAAGGCCAGCGACAATCCCTTGTCTTCCAGCAGCAGGTCGGGATGGCGCGCAAGAACGGGGGCCAGGCGCACGCGGATGTCGCGCGTAGCCGGCGCTGCGGCGCCGTGGCAGTGCAGGTCGCCGTTCGCGTCGCGCCGCTCCATGCCGTGCTGGCCGGCGACGGGGACGGCGAGACCGCCGAGGCGCCGCTCCAGGTCGGCCAGGGTCCGGCCGCTGACCAGCGCCAGGGCGCCGTCGCTGGCGCGGTGGAGTTGCTGCACCAGGGCCAGCAACGGCAGATCCACGCGCGCCGCATCCGGCGTCGCGGCGATGTCGATCAGCGTGCCGTCGACGTCGAGAAAGTACGCCCATTCCAGGCGCGGCGGCGGTGGCTGACGGTGTGCGGCGATCATCGAATTTCCTACGCTTTGCGGGTCGCCGGTTTTTCCAGCAGACGCCCGCGCCGGCGCATCAGCGCGGCGTCGAGCAGCATGCGGCCGGCCCAGCGGTAGACGTTGAACTCGCCGACGAGGCCGCGCATCAGGCGCATGCGGTCGCGCTGCTCGGCCGGTGCCATGGTCAGCGCCAGATGCAGGGCGGCGGCGCACTGGTCGGCGTCGTAGGGATTGACGATCAGCGCTTCGGGCAATTCGCGCGCGGCGCCGGTGAACTCGGAGAGAATCAGTACGCCGCGTTCGTCGTCGCGCGAGGCGAGCAACTCCTTGGCCACCAGGTTCATGGCGTCGTGGAGGCTGCTGACGAAGCCGAGTGCGGCGGCGCGGTAATACTCGTACACCTGCTGCGGCTCGTGATGCTGCACCTTGAGCAGAATGGGCGGCGCGCTGTCGCGGCCGCCGCGGCCGAAGCGCTCGTTGATGCGTATCGCGGCAGCGCGCACGCGAGCCTCGTGGTCCTGATACTCCTCGATGCGCGAGCGGCTCGGTGCGGCGATCTGGACGAAGCAGAAACGGCCGATCCATTCCGGGTTGAGTTCCAGCAGGCGCTCGACGGCGCGAAAGCGTTCGAGGATGCCCTTGGTGTAATCGAGCCGGTCTACGCCGACGCCGATGGCGATGTCCGCCGGCAGGCCGTTGGCCTGACGGATCTCGGCGCGGCACTGCTCGACCGGCTTGCCGACCATTTCCGCGTCGGGCGGCCAGGCGATGGAAATCGGGTAGCGGCGCACCGCGGTGGCCTTGCCGCCGAGGGTGACGGTGAAGCTCTCGCGATCCACGCGCGCTTCGAGAAAGCGATCCACGGTGTCGACGAAGTTGTTGCAGTGGAACTGGGTGTGGAAGCCGAGGATGCTGCTGCCCAGGAGACCGGCGACGATCTCGTCGCGCCAGGGGCAGATGGCGAAGGATTCGGGATTCGGCCAGGGGATGTGCCAGAAGGTAATGACCGTGGCCGCGGGCAGGCGCTCGCGGATCAAGCGCGGCAGCAGCGCCAGGTGGTAGTCCTGCACCAGCACGATGGGGGCGCGCGTCTTCGCTTCCGCCACCACGGCGTCGGCGAATTTGCGGTTGACGGCGACATAGTGGCTCCAGTCGCCGGAGCGGAAGATCGGGCGCACGTGGGCGATGTGGCACAGCGGCCAGAGACCCTCGTTGGAAAAGCCGTAGTAGTAGCCGGATTCCTCGTCGGGCGTCAGCCAGACGCGACGCAACTGGTAGGCGTTCTTCTCGGGCGGCACGCCGACGCGGTCGTGGCGGTCGACGACCTCGCGGTCGGCCGAGCCGCTGCCGTGGGCGATCCAGGTGCCCGAGCAGGCGCGCATGATCGGCTCCAGGGCGGTCACGAGACCCGAGGCCGGGCGCTGCACCTCGATGCGCTCGCCCTGGCGCTGGTGGATGTAGGGCTCGCGGTTGGAGACCACGATCACGTCTTCGCCGGCGAGCTCGGAGTGGAGGATGGCGCGCAGGGTCTCCGGCGTCCAGGTCATCTGGCTTTCGTCGCGCGAGCGGTAGTCGGCCTCCAGTTCGCGCACCAGGCGCTGCAAGTCGCGGGCGATGGGACGGAACTCGGGCGAAGCGGTTTGCGGTACCGGCTGGCGCAACAGACCTTCGCCGCGCAGCAGCGCGCGCATGCCGGCGACCCAGCCGCGCCAGGAGACCTGGGCGATGATCACCGTGATCATCGAGACCACGGCGGCGATGCCCATGAAAACGTAGAAGACATAGCGCTTGGTCTCCTCGCTGCGGCGTGCGACGAAGCTCATGTCGTGCACCAGCACGAGCTGCCCCGCCGGCGCGGCTTCGCTGGCGAGCGGTTTGACGGCAACGTGCAGCGGCCCCTGCGTGCTGTGCAGCAGGTGCTCGCCCGGCGCCTGCCAGCGGTCGAGATCGGAACAGAGGATTTCCGCGGGCAGGGTGCGGGAGGCCAGGGGCCTGCTGTCGGTCGACGCGCAGTAGCCGACGGCGTACACGCGCTCGTCCTGGGTGATGCGGTTGAAGAAGTTGATCGTCTTGGCGCGCGACCCGGCGGCCAGTTGTTCCTGGAGCGGTTCCTGGACCGTGTTGGCGATCAAGTTGGCGCGGATGTCGAGGTCGCGCACGAACCAGCGCAGCGTGAATTGATCGACCAGCGGCACCATGGCGTAGGCGAAGGCGGCCAGGACCAGCAGCAAGGGCAATACGAAACGCAGGGAAAGTCTCATGGTCTCACCTTGTCGTTAGTCGTTATCGGCGCCGCTCTCGTCGAGCCCTGCCTTCTGCTGACATCGGCGCGGCGCAGCAAGTTCCGCGTAGACGCCGTCGCGGCAATACCGAATCTAGCGGCTGGCCGACCTGGAAAAAATGAGGGCAGCGCGCCGATAGATCTGGCGGCAATATTCGGAAATGCACTGGTGTGCGTCTTCGTCGCGGCTGACCGTCGGCGACATGCGTTCGCTCGGGATACCGAGTTCCAGTAGCGCTGTCACCACCGCCGCCGCCCGCTCGGCGCGCAATTCGTCGCCTTGTCCGGCGTCTCCCTGGTCGTCGGCAAGGCCGACCACCGTCAGCCGCAGGCCGGGGTCCGCTTGCAGGCGCGCGGCGGCGGCGGCGACGCTGGCGACCGCGGACTCGTCGAGACTGGCGGAGCCGGGCAGAAAATAGATGCTGCGGCCGTGGCTTTGTGGCAGGCGATAACTCGGGGAGTCGTCGCTCGCGGACCCGGGGCCGTCCTCCGCGGGCGCCGTCGCGCCGGGAACTGATGCCGCCGGCGTTTCCATATCGGCCACTGCCGGGATCGCCGATGCGAGCAGAATCAGCGCCACGGGCAAGTGGATGCGCATTACTGCAAGACGCCGATATCGACGCGCCGCGCTTGCCTGTCGCAGTCTTCGCCGCAGCTTGCCGCGGCGGCTTCGTCGTCGGCGACGATCTCCGTCCGGATTTTCCCCGCCGGGAATCCGGCCGCCTGCAGGACCGAGCGCACCGCATCGATGCGCTTCTGGCCGAGGGCGACTTCATAGGACGAACTGCCGAGCTCGTCCGTGTAACCGCGTAGCGTAACAACGCCGGGATGGTCTCGCAGGGGCCCGAAACGGCTGGCGATGGCAGCGACGGTCCGCGCGTCGAGCGCCGCGGAATCGGGGGCGAAATAAACGCTGTCGAGGATCGCTGCGGCGGGGTCGGGATGCCCTTCGGTACTCGCGAGCGCCGTGAGCGATAGCGACGCCAGAATCGCCGGCAGGAACGCCGAGCGTTTCAACGGCAGGTTCCCAAGACGTCAGGCGACCCGAAGAATTTTCGATGCACAGGCGGTTCCTCGATGAAATTGTGTTTGGACAAATATAATGGAGGCTGGGCGATATGGCAACGGCGGTGGTCTCGATGGCGGCTGCGAACGGTCAAGCGGGGAGGGGCGGCGACCCGCGCGGCGGGCAAGATTCGCGTTGCATCCGCCTATACGTTTGGCGATGCTGATCCTCGCCATCTTTGCGCTGTCCGTCGTCTCGGGCATGCTGGGCATCGGCGTTGCGCTGGCGGCGGTGCCGGTGCTATCGCTGTCGCTCGACGATCTGGTCAATCAGGTGCATCCGGTCAGCCTGCTGCTCAACGGCGTCACTGCTTTGTTTGCGGCCCTCAGCTTCGGCCGGGCCGGGCTGATCGAATGGCCGCGCGCCACGCAGCTTCTTTTCGTGGCGACTGCAGCGACCCCCACGGGGGCGTGGCTGGCGCGGAGCGTTCCCGCCGCCGCAATCTGGACGCTCTATTTCGCGGCGGTGATCTTCCTGCTCACTCGCTTGCTGCACCCCGTCGTCGCGCCGCATGAAGACCCGAGCCGGGTGAGGTTTTCGCGCGTGTTGTGGCTGGCGGTGCCGGCGTCGGTGCTCAGCGGCCTGATCGGCGTCGGTCCCGGCTTTCTGCTCGTTCCGCTGATGCTCCACTACGGCATCGGCATCAAGCAGGCAGCCGCCTTGAATGCGCTTGCCGTCACGCCCGCATCCCTGCTTGCCGCCGTGCCGCATCTGGCGCACATGTCCTTGCCTCAGAATTTTCTCGCGCCCTTGCTGGCGGCAGGAGCCATCGGCGGGCTGGCAGGTGCATGGCTCGCGAGCTACCGGCTGTCGCCGACTCTGCTCAAGTGGACGTTTTTCGTCGTCGTTGCCGCGACGGCGGCTTACCGGGCGTGGACCCTGGCGACCGGCGCCTGAGGCCGCATCATGACCGCGTTATCATATGACGATGGTCGCGAAATCCGCCAGCACTCCCGTCAAAGCAAAGCCAGCCGGCCGCGGAACCCCGGACCCGGCGATGGAGGCACTTCAGCTTTTTCGGCTGATTTTCAAATCCGTCAAGAAGCATTTTCAATGGGTCGAGCGGCAGACCGGCGTCAGCGGAGCCCAGTTATGGGTTCTTGCCGTCGTCGTCGACCGGCCGGGCATCATGGTCAAGGATCTGGCCAAGACGCTTGCCATCCACCAGTCGACCGCCAGCAATCTCGTCGACCGCCTCGTCAAGCAGCGACTGATCCGCCGCGAGCGCAGCGCCGAAGATCAGCGCATCGTGCATCTGCTGGCGGAGGCGGCAGGGATCGAGTTGATCGCGTGTGCGCCGAAGCCCCTGCAAGGGGTGCTGCCGGATGCGCTGAGCCGAATGTCGGCGACGGAACTCGTCGAACTGAGCCGCTTGCTTGCGCGTCTCGTCGGCAAGATGAAGGTGCGCGACAATTCGGGGAAGTCGACGCCGCTGGCCGATATTTGACGGCAGCATGCCGACCGAGTTGAGGAGCGATGGTGGTCCCGAGCACCGCGGCCGGAGGACTCCTTTGAGGCACGCTGCCGCGGACTACTTCCAGTTCACCGGCGCCGTGCGGATCGCTTCCACCGCCGGGTGGCGGATGCGCCGCTCGTTCGAGATCGCGTAGTACTGCTCGGTGACTTCCGGCAGTTCGCCGATGCGCACGGCATCGAACTGGGCGGCGATTTCGGCTTCGAGCACCGTCGGCGCCGGAAACAGGCCGAGCCCCGAGCGGCCGAAGGTTTTCAGCAGCGCGCTGTCGGCGAATTCGCCGACGACGTCGGGGCGGATCTGGTTGGCGGCGAGCCACTGGTCGATGCGGCCGCGCAGCGCGTTGCTGCGGGTCGGCAGCAGCAGGGGCGCGCCGTTGAGGCTGGCCGGGAAATCGGGCCGGTAGCGCGCGGCGAGCGCTTGGGTGCCGAACAGCGCGATGCCGTAGTCGCCGAGCGGATGGTTGAACACGCGCAGGCTGGCATGGGCGCCGGCCGGCCGGTCGGTGAGCACGACGTCGAGCTTGTGCAGGGCGAGGTCGGCGAGCAGGGCATCGAAACTGCCTTCGTGGCAGACCAGGCGCACGCGCTCCGGCAGCGTCAGCACCGGTTCCAGCAGGCGGTAGGCGGTCAGCTTCGGCAGGGCGTCGGCGATGCCGACCACCAGGCGCAGGCCGCGGTCGGTCTCGCCGCGCGCCAGGGTGGCGGCCATTTGCTCGCCGAGCAGAAAGATCTGGTCGGCGTAGCCGAGCGCCAGGCGGCCGGCTTCGGTGGGCACCAGCCGCCGCCCCTGCGGCGCCAGCAGCGTCTTGCCGAGGGACTGCTCCAGTAGGGCGAGCTGGGCGCTGATGGTCTGCACGGCGACGCCCAGCCGCTCGGCCGCGCGCGTCACGCTGCCCTCATGGGCGACGACCCAAAAGTAATGGAGATGCCGATAGTTCAGGGCTGTGGGTTTCATGCTTCGTATTTTACGAAAGAACTATAAGGTTTTATTCGGTTTAATCTGTAAAGACGGATGCGTAGCATACGGGCTTCGTCGTCAGGAGGTCTCGCCTTGAAAGCAATGTTGACTCACTTCACCGGTTCCCTGGCCTTCACCGCTTTTGCGGTGGTCGCGGCCTGGGCGATCGCCGGGCCGGCGGCGGCGGTGACGGTGCTGTTTCTCGGCGCGCTCGAAACCTCGCTCTCCTTCGACAACGCCGTGGTCAATGCGACGGTGCTGAAAGGCTGGAACGAAGTCTGGCGCCGCCGCTTCATGACCTGGGGCATGCTGATCGCGGTTTTCGGCATGCGCCTGGTGTTTCCGCTGCTGATCGTAGGCGTCGCCGGCAGCCTGGGGCCCCTCGCGGTGCTCGACCTGGCGGTGAACGATCCGGTCGAGTACGGCCGCGTGCTCGCTTCCGCCCATCACCAGATCGCGGCCTTCGGCGGCGCCTTCCTGATGATGGTGTTCTTCAAGTTCTTCGTCGCGCGCCACAAGACCGAGCACTGGTTCGAGGTCCTGGAAAAGCCCCTGACGCGCCTGGGCAAGATGGAGGCGATCGAAGCGGCACTGACCCTGATGATCGTGCTGCTGATGGCGGAATTGCTGGAGGGAAGCGAGAAAAGCGAATTCATCGTCGCCGGCATCTGGGGCGTCGTCGCCTTCATCCTCGTCAAGGGCCTCGCCGCCCTGCTCGGTCACAACGAAGAAGGAGCCGAGCACCATGTCGTGAGCCAGGGCGTCGGCGGCTTCCTCTACCTCGAAGTGCTTGACGCCAGCTTCTCCTTCGACGGCGTCATCGGCGCCTTCGCCATGACCAGCAACCTGCTGGTGATCGCGCTGGGCCTGGGCGTCGGCGCCATGTTCGTGCGCAGCTTCACCCTGCTGCTGGTGGAGCGCGGCACCCTCGATACTTACCGCTACCTCGAACACGGCGCCTTCTGGGCGATCGGAGCGCTGGCGGCGGTGATGTTCGTCGGCGTCGGTTTCCATATTCCCGAGGCCGTCACCGGCCTGGCCGGGGCCGTGCTGATCGTCGGCTCGCTCGGCAGTTCCATCCGCGCCAACCGCAAGGCGGCGCGAACTTCGTAATTCGGCGCGAACTTCGTAATTCGTTTTGTGTCACTGTTCCACTTGGAGGTAATGCTATGACACGTGTCGTTCTCTTGATCGTGACCAACCTCGCCGTGATGCTGGTGCTGGGCATCGCCGCCAGCCTGCTCGGCGTCAACCGCTACCTGACCGCCGGCGGCCTGAATCTCGGCATGCTGCTGGTTTTCGCCGGCCTCATGGGCTTCGGCGGCGCCTTCATTTCGCTGTGGATGTCGAAAGCCATGGCCAACTGGTCCACCGGCGCCCGCGTCATCGCTTCGCCGGAAACCTCGACCGAGTTCTGGCTCGTGGAAACCGTGCGCCGCCTGGCGCAGAAGGCCAGTCTGCCGATGCCCGAGGTGGCGATCTACGAGGGCGAGCCGAACGCCTTCGCCACCGGCCCGAGCAAGAGCAATTCGCTGGTGGCGGTGTCGACCGGCCTGTTGCAGAGCATGAGCAAGGAAGAAGCGGAAGCCGTGCTGGCGCACGAGATAGCCCACATCGCCAACGGCGACATGGTGACGCTGACGCTGATCCAGGGCGTGGTGAATACCTTCGTCTTCTTCATCGCCCGCGTCGTCGCCTATTTCGTCGACAGCTTCCTGCGCCGGAACGACGAGGCGGCCTCCGGCCCCGGCATCGGCTACATGGTGACGGTGTTCGTCTGCGATCTCGTCTTCGGCATCCTTGCCAGCATCATCGTCATGTACTTCTCGCGCCAGCGCGAGTTCCGTGCCGACTCCGGCGCGGCCTGGCTGCTCGGTACGCCGCAGCCGATGATCAACGCGCTGCAGCGCCTGAGCGGGGTCGCCGCCGGGCCGCTGCCGCAGAACATGGCGAGCGCCGGCATCGCCGGGCAAGGCAGTTGGTCGTCGCTGTTCTCGACCCATCCGAGCATGGAAGAGCGCATCGCCGCGCTCGCCGCGATGAAGTGAAAGCCGGCCGGCCGGCGGCCGGTCGCGGAACGTCAATTGGGACGGCTGGCGGCGGCCGGTAGCCAGGACTCGAACTGTTCGGCCGGCACCGGCTGGCTGAACAGGTAGCCCTGGTAGGCGTGGCAGTTGTGGTCGGCCAGCAGCTCGCGCTGGGCCTCGGTCTCCACGCCTTCGGCGATGACGTCGAGGCCCATGCTGCGGGCGAGGGCGACGATGGTGCGCGCGATCGCCGCGTCGTTGTTGTCGGTGAGGATGTCGCGCACGAATGAGCGGTCGATTTTCATCTGGTCCAGCGGCAGGCGCTTGAGATAGGACAGCGACGAGTAGCCGGTGCCGAAATCGTCGAGGGCGAAGCCGATGCCGTGGGCCTTCAGCGCCGTCATTTTGGCGATGATGTCTTCCACGTCCTCCAGCAGCAGGCTTTCGGTCAGCTCCAGCTTGAGCTTGCAGGGATCGGCGCCGCTGCGCTCGATCACCGTCAGCACCTGGGCGACGAAATCCGGCCGGTGAAACTGCCGGGCGCTGACATTGACTGCCAGCGTCAGGTGCGCCGTGTCGGGTTGCGCGGCCCAGGCGACGAGTTGGGCGCAGCCGGTCTCCAGCACCCAGTGGCCCAGGGGCAGGATCAAGCCGGTTTCCTCGGCAAGGCAGATGAATTCGGCGGGAAACAGCAGCCCGCGCACGGGATGCTGCCAGCGCACCAGCGCTTCGACGCCGGTGATGCGGCCTGCGACGTCGACCTGGGGCTGGTAGTGGAGCAGGAACTCCTTGTAGTGCTCGTTGCCGGCGACCTGATAAGGCTGGTTCAGCGTCGCCTGCACTTTTTCGGCGACGACCGTGGTTTGGTTGGCGGCCTCCTGGGCGTTGTCGCTGAGATCTTCGAGCATGACGACGAATTCGTCGCCGCCGAGGCGGGCCACGGTGTCGCCTTCGCGCATGCCGCCGGCGAGGCGTTGCGCCACTTGTCGCAACAGCAGGTCGCCGACGTCGTGGCCGAGCGTGTCGTTCAGCGTCTTGAAGTTGTCGAGGTCGATGAACAGCAGCGCGCCGAGCTTGCCGGTGCGGCAACTGGAGGCGACCGCTTGCTGCAGGCGGTCGAGCAGCAGCCGGCGATTGGGCAGGTGGGTGAGGGGATCGAAGAAGGCGAGGTTCTTGATCTCCTCCTCCGCCGACTTGCGCGACGTGATGTCGGTCAGCGTGCCGACGTAGTGGGAGACCGCACCGCCGGCGTCCTTGACGGCGGTGATGGTCAGCCATTCCGGATACACCTCGCCGTTCTTGCGCCGATTCCAGATTTCGCCCTGCCACGCTCCGGCATCGCGGATGGCGTGCCACATCGCGGCATAAAAGGCCGCGTCGTGACAGCCGGACTTCAGCAGTTGCGGCGTCCGGCCGACCGCTTCGGCGGCGGTGTAGCCGGTGATCTCGGTAAAGGCCTGATTGACGCGCAGGATGACGTTGGCGGCGTCGGTGATCACCATGCCTTCCTGCGCTTCGAAGGCGGTGGCGGCGATGCGCAATTCGGCTTCCGCCCGTTTCAGCTCCGTGATGTCGACCATGCCCCCGATCAGGCCGCCGATGCTGCCGTCGCTGTGCGGGAAGGTCGCCTTGTGGAAGACCACGTTGCGCTTCTCGCCCGACGGCCGGCAGATGATCCATTCATACACTTGGCGGCCCGGATGCGCGAACAGTTCCTCGTCCATGGTGAGGTACTTTTCGGCGATCGCGGGCGGCGCCAGGTCCCGGACCGTCTTGCCGATGATTTCGGCGCGCGTGACGCCCAGCAGTTCCTCGTAGGCGCGGTTGCAGCCGAGGTAGCGCCCGTCGCGATCCTTGTAGAAGACCGGCACCGGAATGCTGTCGAGCAAGGAGGCCTGGAACAGCGATTGTTCGTGCAGGATCTTTTCCGCCTCGCGGCGTTGTGCGCGCAGCTTCGCTTCCTCCAGGGCACGTTGCACGGTGACCGGCAGCCTTGCCAGCCGGTCCTTGAGGACGTAATCGGTGGCGCCCCGCTTGATGCTGTCGACTGCGAACTCCTCGCCCATGACGCCGGAAACGAAGATGTACGGCAGGTCTGGCGCATGCTGGCGCACGAGCGCCAGGGCGTCGAGGCCGTCGAATGTCGGCAGGTTGTAGTCGGCGAGCACGATGTCGGGATTGAAGTCCACCAGGGCCGCGACGAAGGCCGCGCGCGAATCGACGCGCAGCGCGGTGAAGTCCATGCCGGCCTTGCGCAACGCCTGCTGGTTGAGCAGGGCGTCGTCGGGATTGTCCTCCAGCAGCAGCAGGCGCAATGGATTAGTCATAAGTAATAGTCTAACAGCCCGGCCGCGTTTGCTGCCGCCAATCTGCGTCGAGGCCGGATGCGATCCGGGTAGACTGTGCGATACCCCCGCAAGCCGGCATTCCGAAAGGCCGTCATGAGTCTCGAACGCAGCGCCCCCTCAGCCGTTCCGGCCGCCGCCTTCCTGCGCCAACTGTTCGCCGCCGCCGTCGCCGCGGCGCAGCCGGCGCTGTGCGTGCCGCCGCATTTGCCGGCGCCGCCGGCGGGGCGGCTGATCATCGTCGGTGCCGGCAAGGCGTCGGCGGCGATGGCGCGCGCGGTCGAGGACCACTGGCCCGGTCCGCTGAGCGGCCTGGTCGTGACGCGCTACGGCTACCGCGTGCCCTGCGCTCGCATCGAGATCGTCGAGGCGGCGCATCCGCTGCCCGATGCCGCCGGCATTGCGGCGGCGCGGCGCGTGCGCGACCTCGTCTCCTGCCTGAGCGCCGACGATCTCGTGCTGTGCCTGATCTCGGGCGGCGGTTCGGCGCTGCTCGCCGCGCCGGCGCCGGGGCTGACGCTCGAAGACAAGCAGGCGGTGAGCAGTGCCCCCCTCAAGAGCGGCGCCACCATTGCGGAAATCAACTGCGTGCGTCGCCATCTCTCGGCGCTCAAGGGCGGGCGCCTGGCGGCAGCCTGCCATCCGGCGCGGGTGCTGACGCTGCTGATCTCGGACGTGCCGGGCGACGATCCGGTCGACATCGCCTCGGGGCCGACCGTGGCCGACCCCACCACCTGCGCCGACGCGCTGGCGATCGTCGCCCGCTACGGCATCGACCTGCCGCCGCCGGTGCGGGATCTGCTCGCAAGCGGCGCCGGCGAGAGCGTCAAGCCCGGCGATGCGCGCCTGGCACGGGCCGAAACCCGCATCGTGGCGCGGCCGCAAGCGGCGCTCGAAGCGGCGGCGGCGGTCGCCCGCGACGCCGGCATCGCTGCCCACATCCTTGGCGACAGCCTCGAAGGCGAGGCGCGCGACATGGGCAAGACGCTGGCCGGCATCGCCCGCCAGGTGGCGCGCCACGGCCAGCCTTTCGGCGCGCCCTGCGTGCTGCTCTCGGGCGGCGAATCGACGGTGACGGTGCGCGGCAACGGCCGCGGCGGCCGCAACGTCGAATTCCTGCTGGCGCTGGGCATCGCCCTCGACGGCCTGCCCGGCGTCCATGCCATCGCCGGCGACACCGACGGCGTCGACGGCCTGGAGGAAATCGCCGGCGCGGTGCTGGCGCCGGACACGCTGGCGCGGGCGTGGGCGCTGGGCCTGCGCCCCCAGGAGAGCCTGGCGCAAAACGACGGCCACGGCTTTTTCGGCGCGCTCGGCGACGCCGTCGTGACCGGGCCGACGCTGACCAACGTCAACGATTTCCGCGCCATCCTGATCACCGCGGCGGCGGCGGAGGGCTGAAAGCCGCCTGTTATGATGGCGGCCGAAAACGACTATTCCGCCGTCCTCGCGCGGAAACCGGAGGAAAGACCTTGAAGGGCAAGCGCGCGGCCGTGCTCGGCCTCACCCTGGCGATCGCCGCCTATCTGCTGTCGTTCTTCCATCGCGTCGCGCCGGCCGCGATCGCCGGCGACCTGCAAGCGAGCTTCGCCATCGGCGGCGCCCAGCTCGGTTCCCTGGCGGCGACCTACTTCTACATCTACACGCTGATGCAGGTGCCCACCGGCGTTCTCGCCGACACCCTCGGGCCGCGCCGGCTGCTGGTCTGGGGCGGGCTCGTGGCGGGCGGCGGCAGCCTGCTGTTCGGCCTCGCGCCGAGTTTCGAGCTGGCTTTCGCCGGCCGGACCCTGGTCGGGCTCGGCGTCTCGGTGACTTTCATCGCCATGCTCAAGCTCATCGCCACCGGCTTCGAGGAAGGCCGCTTTGCCACCCTGGTCGGCTTCTCGATGCTGATCGGCAATTTCGGCTCCATCCTCGCCGGCGCGCCGCTGGCCTGGGCGGCGCAGGCGGCGGGCTGGCGCGCGGTGTTCGTCGTCGTCGGCGTGCTTTCCTTCGCCATCGCCCTCGGCAGCCGCGTCTGGGTGGCCGAGACGCCGGCCGGCAAGGTCGATCGCACCGCCTGGCTGGGCGGCCTGATCGGCGTGCTGAAAAACCGCAGCACCTGGCCCGGCTTCTTCATGAACACGGGGCTGGCCGGCGCCTTCTTCGGTTTCGCCGGCCTCTGGGCCGTGCCCTACCTGACCCAGGTCCACGGCATGAGCCGCAACACGGCCTCGACCCACGTCAGCGTCTACTTTCTCGGTTTCGCCCTCGGCTGCCTGGTCTGGGGCCGCCTTTCCGACGCCATCGGCCGCCGCAAGCCGGTGATGCTGGCGGTGTCGGGCGTGCATGTGCTGGGCTGGCTGGTCTGGCTCGCCGTCGACGCCTTGCCGCTGGCCGCGACCTTCGCGCTGTGCGGTGCGATGGGACTGGTGACGGCGGGCTTCACGCTGTCTTGGGCGGCGGCGAAGGAAGTCAATCCGCCGCCGCTCGCCGGCATGGCCACCAGCGTCGTCAACGTCGGCGTCTTCCTCGGCCCGGCCATCTTGCAGCCGCTGGTCGGCTGGGTGATGGAACGCCACTGGGACGGCCGGCTGCAAGACGGCGTCCGCATTTACGCCGCCGCCGATTACGCCGCGGGCTTGCAACTGCTGGCCGGCGCCGCGATACTGGGCTGGGTCGCCGCCCTGTTCGTCAAGGAAACCGGTTGCCGCAACATCTGGAAACCCGTGCCATGAATCCCGCCATCGTTCTCTTCGGCCACGGCGCCCGCAACGCCGAATATGCCGAGCCCTTCCGGCGCATCCGCGCCGCCATGCTGGCCAGCGATCCGCAAGCGCAAGTGGAAATCGGTTTTCTGGAGCTGTCGCAGCCGACGCTGGAAGACGCCATCGCGGCGCTGCAGGCCCGGGGTGCGCGCCGCATTCGCGTCGTGCCGATCTTCTTCGCGCCGGGCAAGCACGTGTTGAAGGATTTGCCCGAGCGCGCTGCCGCGGCCATGGAGCGGCATGCGGGCCTCGAAATCGAACTGGCCGAAGCCGTCGGCACGGTGCCGGAGGTGATTGCGGCGATGGCCGCCTACGCGCTGGCGCAGTGAGTCAGCGCACGCGGTAGTGCCGCGCCTCGTCCTGCAAGACGGTCGCCAGGGTTTCGAGTTCGCGCGCGGTGGCGGTCGAGCTGGCGACGTCGGCGCTGTTCTCGTCGGCCATCTGGGCGATGCGCTCGACGTTGCGGGCGATTTCGTTGCTGGCCGCGCTCTGTTCCTTGAGGGCGTAGGAGATGTCGTTCACCGACCGTACGACGCGGGCGGTGCCGGCCTTGATTTTTTCCATGGCCTCGCCGGCGCGCTGGGCGAGGACGACGCCCTGGCTGACGCTGTCGACCCCGGCCTGCATGCTGCTGACGGCCTGGTGGGTGCCGTCCTGGATGGCGGCGATCATGGTCGAAATGTCCTTGGTCGAGTTGGTGGTGCGCTCGGCGAGTTTTCTCACTTCGTCGGCGACGACGGCGAAGCCGCGGCCCTGGTCGCCGGCGCGCGCCGCCTCGATGGCGGCGTTGAGCGCGAGCAGATTGGTCTGGTCGGCGATGTCCTTGATGACGTTGACGATGGCCGAGATGCTCTCCGACTGGTGACCGAGTTTCTCGATGAGTCCGGCCGAGCTGCGCACGGTTTCGGCGATCTGCTTCATTTCGGCGACGGTGTTCTGCACGATCACGCCGCCCTCTTCGGACAGCGCACCGGATTCGCTCGAAATCGCTTGCGCCTCGTGGGCGAAGTCGGCGATCTGGCCGATGCCGACCGTGGTCTGCTCGACGCTGGCCGCCATTGCTGCGGCCGATTCGCTCTGCCGCTGCGAACTTTCCTGGATATGCGCCGACGACTGCGCCAGCCGCGTTGCCGCTGCGGTGACGTTGCCGGCGCTGGCCTGGATCTTTCCGATCAGGGATCCCAGTTCCGTGGCCATGGTGTTGAAGCCGGCGCCGACCTGCGCCAGTTCGTCCTTGGTCTCGATCGGCACGCGTGCGGTGAGGTCGCCGGCGGCGATGCGTTGCGCGCCGGTCGACAAGTGGCGCACGCCGTCGATGATGGAAAGGTAGAAGCCGATCGACAGATAGGCGAAGGCGAGCAGCAGGGCGACGGCGATGCCGAGGTCGAGCGCGAGCAGAGCCTGGTTGTGCGCGATGCGGTCGCCGATCAGCGTTTCGACGGTCGGGAACAGGGTGGCGCCGAGTTCGGCATAGCCGCTGTCGATGGCATCGGCGGCCTTGCCGAAAAAGTAGGCGGGCGTCGAGTTAAGGCGTCCGGTGGCGATTTCGTATTCGACGACGTAAATGATTTCGCCGACGCGGGCGCCGAACTTCTGGTGGAAGTCGTCGAGCTTGGGCTTGATGGCGGCGTTGTACTTGCCCGAGCGATCCAGGCCGGTGAGCACATCCGCCTTCAGTTTGTCGAGGTTGCCGAGGTCGCGGGTGAAGCCGAAGCGCTGGTCGTCGGTGACGAGTTTGCGCGAGAGCACGCTCATGCCGGCGGCGCCCAGCTTGCCGACGCGTTCGAGCAGGTCGGGCAGGGTGGTGACGGCGGTGCTGACCAGATAGTAGGAATCGAGCGCCGGATCGACGACGAGGCCGCTGGCGTCGTTTACCGCCGCGTTCACTTGCAGCACATGCTCGATCAGGGCGTTGTGGGCGCTGATGTTCGCCGGCGGCGTCAGGTCGGCCCACTCGCCGGCGAGGTCGGTCCACTCCTTCTTGATGCCGGTCCATTCGCCGCCGACGCCGAAAGCCTTGCCGTGCGCGGCCAGCGCGGCGTCGACGGCGGCGATCGCCTGGTCGATTTCGGCCGCCTTGGCCGGCGCCTTGGTCTTGAGCTCTTCGAGGCCGGTCAGCGCGCCCGAGGTCAGCATGCGATGCTGCTGCAAGGCGCGCACGAGATGCAGCGTCGGCTTGATGATCCGGATGCCGCCGATTTCGCGTTCGCCCAGGTCGATCGCCCCCTTCAGGTTCGCGAGCATGCCGATCAGCAGGAAACCGACGGCCACGGCGGCGACCAGGCCGATCAGTGCGAACTTGTAGGGATACTTGAGATTCTTCATCAGCGCCACGGCAGGCGCGAACAGGACGGGCATGGTTGTCTCCTTGGGCTCCGGATTATTGGATTTTCGTCGGGCAGACCGGATGCCAGACTCGCAGAATAGGCGGTGCTCCCGCCGAAAGTAATATCGGATTACCGCAATGCCCTTGTCGGCAGTGGCACTACTCATGACCGTCTTGTGACGACTCCGCGACAGGATTGGGGAAAACCCTGATGACTGCCCCGCGCGCTCGGAGTAGAGTTGCGCGGGAATCGGCTTACAGGAGGAGAAGGCAAATGTTCCAAGTCCGCATCCACGGCCGCGGAGGACAGGGCGTCGTAACCGCCGCCGAAATGCTGTCCATCGCCGCCTTCGAGGAAGGGCGCCACGCCCAGGCCTTTCCGAGCTTCGGTTCCGAGCGCACCGGCGCGCCGGTGGTCGCCTTCTGCCGCATCGCCGACAAGGAGATACGCTTGCGCGAGCCGATCATGGCGCCCGACGCGCTGATCATCCAGGACCCGACGCTGCTGCATCAGGTCGACGTCTTCGCCGGTCTCAAGCCCGACGGCTACGTTCTCATCAATACCAACAAGAGCTTCGAGGAGCTGGGTCTCGGCGACTTTCTCAGGAACCATCGCCCGGAACGCCTGTGCACGGTGTCGGCCACCGACATCAGCATCAAGTGCGTCGGCCGGCCGGTACCCAACGTGCCCTTGCTCGGCGGCTTTGCCGCCATCTCGCAACTGCTGAAACTCGAATCGGTGATCAAGGCCATCAACGACAAGTTCGCGGGGAAGGTCGCGGCCGGCAACATCGCCGCCGCCACCGCCGCCTACAACAACGTCATGCGTGAGATCGAGGAGGCCGGAAAATTGGCCCCCACGCTCGCTTCGCTCGCTGCCCCCACGGGGGGCGGTGTCCCCTCGGGGCGGCCCTTCGGAGGACACGATCATGCTTAAGCAATGCGAAGGTTCCCACGCCGTCGCCGAAGCCGTCGCGCTGTGCCGGCCGGAAGTGATTTGCGCCTACCCGATTTCGCCGCAGACCCACATCGTCGAAGGCCTCGGCGAAATGGTGAAAAGCGGCGACTTGAAGAATTGCGAATTCATCAACGTCGAGTCCGAGTTCGCGGCGATGAGCGTCGCCATCGGCTCGTCGGCGGCCGGCGCGCGCACCTACACCGCGACCGCGTCGCAAGGCTTGCTGTTCATGGCCGAGGCGGTGTACAACGCGTCCGGCCTCGGCTTGCCCATCGTCATGACCGTTGCCAATCGCGCCATCGGCGCGCCGATCAACATCTGGAACGATCATTCCGATGCGCTTTCGCAGCGTGACGCCGGCTGGCTGCAGATCTTCGCCGAGACCAACCAGGAGG
>JACRPB010000123.1 GCA_016214175.1 Rhodocyclales bacterium | reverse complement strand
GCCGAGGCGCCGGGCCGGCGCAGGCTCGTGTCGACCGGCAAGCCGAGAATGGCGCGGGCATGGAGTTCGAATTCCGACAGGCGTTGCGTCGCCAGGGTCACCAAGCCGGTGTCATGCGGGCGCGGGCTCACTTCGGAGAACCAGACCTGGTCGCCCTTGACGAAGAGTTCGACACCGAAGATGCCGCGGCCGCCAAGATTGCCCGTCACCTTGGCGGCGATGTCGCGCGCCTTCGCCAGTGCCGTAGCCGTCATCACCATCGGCTGCCAGGATTCGACGTAGTCGCCGTTCACCTGGACGTGACCGATCGGTTCGCAGAAGAAGGTTTCCACCGTGCCGGCGGCGCCGACGGCGCGCACCGTGAGCTGGGTGATCTCGTAGTCGAAGTCGATGAAACCCTCGACGATGACGCGCCCCGCGCCGACGCGACCGCCGGCCTGGGCGTAGTCCCAGGCCTTCTGTACGTCGGCGGCGCTTTTCACCAGCGACTGGCCCTTGCCCGAGGACGACATGACGGGCTTCACCAGGCAGGGATAACCCACCCCGCCACCATTTTCGCCATCGATGGCGGCCTGCATCTCGGCGCGCGAGTCGGCGAACTTGTAGGGCGAGGTCGGCAGCCCTAGCTCCTCGGCCGCCAGCCGGCGGATGCCTTCGCGGTTCATGGTCAAACGCGCCGCGCGCGCAGTGGGGATCACTTCGGCCAGGCCTTCCTGTTCGATCGCGACCAGCATGTCGGTGGCGATGGCTTCGATCTCGGGCACCACCAGTTGCGGCTTTTCCCGCTCGATCAAGGCGCGCAGCGCGGCGCCGTCGGTCATGGCGACGACGTGGCTGCGGTGGGCGACCTGCATGCCCGGCGCGTCGGCGTAGCGGTCGACGGCAATCACTTCGCAGCCCAGGCGCTGCAATGCGATAATGACTTCCTTGCCCAGCTCACCGCTGCCCAGCAGCATGACTCTGGTTGCGGATGGCGAGAGGGGGGTACCGATGCGCATGACGTCCTCCATTGAGCGAACCGCGCGATTCTAACGATAAAGAAATGCCTCCGCAGATGAACCTCGATCCGATCGCCCTGCGCGCCGCCCTCGGCCAATATGCCACCGGCGTCGCCGTCGTCACCACAGTGGAGCCGGACGGCAATCCGGTCGGTCTTACCATCAACTCTTTCGCCTCGGTTTCGCTGGCCCCGCCGCTGGTGCTGTGGAGCCTCGGACTGGCGTCGAACTGTCTGTCCGCCTTTCAGAATTGCAGCCACTTCGCGATCACCGTGCTCGCCGCCGACCAGGTCGAAATCTCGAATCGCTTCGCCAGCGTCGCCGCCCAGCACCGCTTCACCGGCCTCGCCTGGACGCCGGGCCTCGGCGGCGCGCCCGTGCTCGACGGCGGCTGCGCCGTCTTCGAGTGCCGCAACGAGGCGCGCCACGCCGGCGGCGACCACCTGATCCTGGTCGGCCGCGTCGAGCGCTTCAGCCGCAGCGAGAAGCCGCCGCTGCTGTTCCACGGCGGCCGCTATCGCGGTTGCGCCGATTTGCCCTAGGAAGGAACGGAAATGGGATACCTGAGACTATTGCTCGTAGCGACGCTGCTCGTGCTCGCCGGCTGCGCCACCGTCGCCATCGCCTGAAGCCAGGTCTCGGTCGGCGGCGCGGCGCCGCAATGTTCCCGCATCTGCACCGCGCCAACAATTCCCCTCGGTACGGCAAGCTTGCGGGGCTATGAGCATTGCGCGGTGCGCTTGTTTGCAGACTTGGGGGTTTCCTTCTTTTCTTCTTTTGCCGGCTTGTCTTTCTCGGCCTTGTCACCCTTCTTCTCGTCCTTGGCTTGGACAGTCGTCGGCGAACCCGTGTCGGCGCTCGATGCCTGAGTTGCATCGGTCCCGGTCGTCGTGGGCGACGCCGTCAGCGGGTTCGCGGCCGATGACATCGAAACGGATGTGGTGTCGCCACCACCAAATTCACCGGCACTCCCACCAACCGTATAGCTAACGCTGCTCAGCGTCAGTGACGTGGCGCCGGTGGTCGTCAGCGCCTCGGTCAGCGGCGCGGTCACCGCCTGGGTATCGGCTGCCGCCGTTGAAACCTGTTCGGTAACCGTCGTTAGATTGCTGGCCACTTGTTGCGAGATAAGGCTATCGGTCGTCGACTCGTTTCCACTCGTTGCCGTGCGCATAGTCAACACCGGGGTCGCGATGGCGAAGTTGCCGGCGCTGGCGCTGACGCCTCCCTGCGGCGCGCTATAGGTGGAACTTCCGCCTGCGGCGACGGTGCTGACCGCCGTCGATGCCACCGTGATACTGCCGCTGCTGCTGGCCACACTGATGTTGGCGCCGGCGATGTCGGCATTCTGCGCAATGGCGCCATAGGCGTTGACGGCGACGGTGCCGGCGCTCGAACTCATCGGACCGTTGAGGGTGATGGTGCTGGCGGAGTCGGGGGTCGTTGCGGCCAAGGTAATGCCGTTGCTGGCCTCGACCCCGCCGGCGCCGATGACGAGCGGGCTATGGACCGTCAAGCGCACACTACCCGCACGCGCAAGGATGGGGGCCGCGCCGCTGGTCAGCCCCCCCGTGATGTCGAGATCGATATCGCCGGCCGCGGCGATCACCGCGCCAAGCGTTAGCGCTCGGTCGTTGGTGAAGATCAAATGGCCGGAAGCCTGAGTAATGCCGACCAGCCCCGCCAGCGCTATGGTTCCGCCGGTCTTGCTGAAGCTCTGGTTGACCGTCAGCATGCCGTTTCCGGAGAGCGTGCCGCCGGTCTGGTCATAGTTTGCCGTCGTCAAGGACTGGACGATGGCGAGAGTACCGCTGGTGATTCTGATGCCGCCCAGGCTGGTCAAACTATTCAAGTTTGCGTAGCCGGCAAAGCCGTTGGCAGCGCTGGCGCCATCGAAAGTGACTTCGCTGCCGGCCGGAATCGTGACCGCAAGCACGTTGTTGCCGTCGGGCAAAGCGCCGCTCTCCCATTTGCTGGCATCCGACCAGTAGCCGACACCGCCAAGCCAGGCCACCGTCGGCCGCGCGCCGATGCTCCCGCTGCCCGTCGCTGCGGCACTGCTCAAGAGGTAGTTGCCGGCCTTGGCGCCAGTCAGAACGATGTCCGTCGCCGCCAGTGGCTTGTTGTCGCCAACGTTGGCACTGTCGCTGAAAACGACCATCCCGCTGGCGCCAACGGTGTCGCCGACGACGACATTCCCTAGCGTGAACATCGGCGCCGAGAGAACCACGCTTCGGTCGTAGACCTTGTTGCCGCCGACGCTCAGCGTCAGCGGGCGCGGATCGATGTTGGCCGTGGCGGTGAGGGTGTAGTTGCCCGCATCGACGCCGGTCAGGCTCAGGCCGGCGACGCTGACCGGCTTGCCGGTGCCGGCGTTCGCATCCAGAAAGCTCGCCGTCGCTATCGCCCCATCGACGCTGACCGCGTCGCCGCTGATGATGTTGCCAAAGCTCGCCGTGCCGGTCACCGACGCCGTCGTGTTGCCGTCATAGACCTTGTTCGCGATCGTCAGGCCGTCGATGCTGAGCGGCCGTGCCGTGATGTTGCCCGTCCCGCTCAAGGTGGCGGCGTAGCTGTAGTTGCCGACCTTCGCTCCCGTCACGACGACATCCGTCGCCGCCAACGGCTTGTTGCTGCCGACGTTGGCGCTGTCGCTGAAGACGACGCTGCCGCTGGCCGTCAAATCGTCGCCGTTGGCGAGATTGCCCAGCGTGAAGCTCGGTACCGACAGCGTGCTGCTGCGGTCATACACCTTGCTGCCGCTCACGCGCACTGCTGCTGCCGCTCGTCGTCAGCCCGCCGCCGAAGGTATCGCTGCCGACGAGACTGCCCGAGGTAAGAACGTAAGTCAGCGCCGGCAGCGCATCGCCGTAGGTCATGCTCTTCGCGTCCGCCGTTACCGTCAGCGGGCGCTGGGCCACCGCATAGGCGAGTGCCGATCCGGCGCTCAGGCCGAAGCCGAGACTGCTGCTCAACCCGCTCGCATAGCCGACGCTGCGCGCACCTGCCGCCGTCGTGGACGTCGGCGCCCCGGAGAATGCGGCCGTTCCGGTCAGCCCAATGCTCGCGACGGTTTCCTCGCTATCGGCCGTCAGCGGCGTCAGGGTGTAGGTAAAGCTCGCTGCCGCCGGCGTGTCGCCATAGGTGTGACCAAGGCTGCCCGAGGCAAGGGCCGTGTTGACCTGCATGCTTCCCGGCGCGGCAGTATAGACAAAGCCATTGCCAGTTGAGGTATTGACGGTGGCGCCGTAGCTGGTGTTGTACTGGCGGAACGCCGAAGTCAGGCCGTTCTTGGTGACGTTGGACGGCGCGGCGACATAAACCAGCCAGCGACCGCCCGCGCCGGCTTGCAGCGCGCCGGCCCCATGGGCGTTGACCACGTTGCCGGCCGGCGCCGCGACGGTGATCTGGCTGTTCGCGGCAGAAGTGGTCAGGGCGCCGCCGCTCAGCGTCACATTGCCGCCGGTCGACATGACGTACAAACCGTTCACCGCCGCAACGCCGCCGATGCTGAAATTGCCCGTCCTGCTCAACGCAAGCGTATCGAAGCTGCTGCCGAGCGTGCCGCCGCTCTGGTTGAAATCGGTCGTCACCGCGAGCGAACCGACGCCGCCGAGCGTGCCGCCGCTGAGGTTGAGCGTTCCCACGTTGAGAATACCGGCGGCGATATCGATGCTGCCGGCGGTCTGGTTGAGCGTCGGCGCGATGCTGACCGCGGTCGCCGTGGTCTTGCTCAGGCTGCCGCTGTTGTTGAGCGTGCCGCCGCCGAGGATGTCGCTGCCGGCCACGGTCGGCGCCACGGTCAAACTGCCGCTGTTGTTGAGTGTCGCAGCGGCGTTGATGGTGAAATCGGCGCCGGCCGGCGCGAAGTTGATGGCCCCGACGTTGTTCCAGATGCGCGTACCCTCCAGCACGCCGCCTTGCAGTGCCGTCGTCACGCCGCTCGGCGTAGTCAGCGTGCCGCTGCCGGCCACGCTGCCGCCGCTCCAGGTAAAGCTGGTGCCGATGCTCACATTGCCGCCGCCCCGCAGCGATCCTCCGCTCAGCGACAAGCCGCCGTTGAAAGCCGAAGTGGCCGCCAGCGTCAGGCTGCCGCCGCTGAGCGAAAACGGCGCGTCGGTCGTCAGGGTATTGGCCGCTTGATCGCCTGTCGCGATGGTCACCGTCCCTGCCGTCGGTCCGATGTAAAGATTGTCGGAAACGTCCGGCGCCTGGTCGCCGCTCCAGTTGTTGGCGCTGGTCCACAATCCGTCGGCGGCGCCGCCATCCCAGAAAATGGTGGAGCCGATGTTGTTGGCGCTGACGTTGAGATTGAGCACGGTTCCGCCATTGGCCTGGCTGACTACGAAGAAGCCCGAATTCACGGTAGCGAAAGTGCCGGTCACCGTCGCCGCGGCAACGACCGGATAACTGCCGATGCCGCCCGATCCCGTCAGGGACAGCGTGCCGTCGGTCAGTGTCGCGGTGCCCGAAACGGCCAGCACGTCGTAATCCCCTGCCGCCGTACCGTAGAGATCGGCATACAGTTGGCCGCCAGTCGCCATGCTCAGATTGCCGGTGATGGACAGAGTGCCGGTGGCGTCGCCAGTGGCAAGGCCGGGGGAAAGAATGCCGGCGTTGGTCAGCGTGTTGCCCGCGCCGACGTTGATGGTGCCGGCGCCGCGAATCGTACCGTTGTTGGCGAGACCGCCGGATCGGGTGAACGAGGTTCCCGCCGCGACCTGAATCGTGCCGCCGTTGGCGCCCGAGGCGAGCAGGGGAACGGAGATATCGCCGACTTGTACGTCGATGGTGCCGCCGCCGTAATTGGTCAGCGTCTGGTTGGCGAAAACGGTGCTGGTTCCGGTGGTCTTCTTGATCAAGCCGTAGTTGTGAACAAAGCCGTTGTAAGCGCCCGAGTCGAGGCTGCGGTCGCCTTGCAGATCCACGGTGCCGGCGGCGAGGTTGGTGAACGTGCCGCCGTTGTTGAAGCGCCAGTTGTAGTTGGTCTTGTCGTAGATGATGGTGCCGCTGTTTTGTAGCACGGCGGCAGCCGTATCGATGGTGGAGTAGTCCGACGCGCCGGTGATGGTGAGCGTGCCTGTGTTGGTCAGCGTGCCGCTGTTGAAGGTGCCGCCGGTCCAGCGCCAATCCCCCGCCAGGGTGGCCTCGCTGCCCGCCGTCCAGATGCCCGCGTTGATCGTCGGCCCGACGCCCTGGCCGGTGGCGGTGCCGGTGAAGCTGCCGCTGGCGCTGAGATAAACGCTGCGCCCCGAGGGCACGTTGAAGCTCGATCCGCCATAGCTATTGAAGGCGACGTTGGCGAGGTTCGTCGAGGTGCCGGCGGTCTTGGTCACCAGACCGTAGTTGTTGAACACGCCGTTGTAAGCCCCCGAGTCGAGGCTGCGGTCGCTTTGCAGGTCCACGGTGCCGGCGGCGAGGTTGGTGAAGGTGCCGCCGTTGTTGAAGCGCCAGTTGTAGTTGGTCTTGTCGTAGATGATGGTGCCGCTGTTTTGTAGCA
>JACRPB010000078.1 GCA_016214175.1 Rhodocyclales bacterium | reverse complement strand
GCGCAACCCGCCAGCGCGGCGATTTTTTCGGCGAGCTTGCCTTCGTTTCCATCCATCGCCTCGGCGGCGAATTCGGCCACCTGCACCAGTTGCGCGCGCTCGCCGTCGAGCGCATAGATGGCGAAGCCGACGGCGGCGCCGAAGTGCTGATTCACCGCGAGACGGTCGTCGGTGGCGAAGGCGACTTTGAGCATGGCCGGCACCGTGTCAGTGGCGGACCATGCCAGCGCCAGCTTCCGCGCCGACGGACTCGGCGCGGTAGATGGATCGATAGGCCGGGATGTCATGATGCTGCCCCAGGAAAAGGTTGGCGAGATCGAACAGGGCCGCGCGCGCGCCGCGGTAGCCGACCCAGCCGCGCGCATAGCCGCCGACGTAGTCGTATTGCGGAAAGCCGGCGCGCAGAATGGGCAAGCCGAGGCGCTGGGCGCTTTGCACTGCGTGCGAATTGGAAATCACGATCTGTGCCGCGCCCGTCTGCGCCAGCGCTTCGAGGTCGGCGAGATCGCCGACCTGCACCGTGGCGCAGGGCAGGTCGGCCAGCGCATCCGCGCGGACGGGCGCGACCGCAGCGACCACCTCACCGCCGACGCCGGCCAGGAACTGCGCAAAACCCAGCAGCAAGTCGGGATCGAGCGCCAGCGCGAAACGCGTGAAACCCATCATGAAATGGGTGTCCACCATCGCGTCCTGCAACTGCGCGCGGTTTCGTTCGATCCGGTCCGGCACCGCCCGACCGGAAATCCCGGCCAGCGTCGCGGTGAAGGCGTCGCAGGCCGCGAGGCCCATCAGATGATCGAAGCGGTAATCCGGCACCGCGGTGCGCGCCTTCAGCAGATCGGCGGCGCGGGAGAGCGAACGCCCGACGACCAGCGTCGCGATCGATTCGCCCATGGCCTCGATCTCGGCGCGCGGCGTGCCGCCCAGCGTCAGCGGCGTCGTCTCGGCATCGATCAGGTGCCCATCGAGGGCGTCGCCGATGTCGGGCAGAACGACCGGGCGCAGACCGAAGCCTTCGATCCAGTCCTTGAGGGTTTCGATGTCGCCGGGCGTGAGCATCGACGAGGCCAATACGTTGACCTGCTTCTTGCGCCGTCCCGCGTGACGCGTTTGCGGTACCAGCGTATCGACGATGGCTTCCAGCGCCAGCGCAAAGCCGCTTTCCAGACAGCCGACATAGTCCGGCGTATTCACCGGCACCACGGCGACGCGCGCAAACTGCGGATATTCGGTGCGGAACTCGCGCACCAGGCGCCGGATGTCCGTGCCCTGGGTTTCGGACAGTCCCGTGGTCGGCAGGCCGACGATCTCGGGCCGGTTCTTCTCGCAGACGGCCTTCAGGCCATCGACCACGTTCTCGTCGGCATTCATCACCGTCGATATCTGGTCCATCGCCGTCGTTTGCAGCGGTATCGGCTCGCGGAAATGGAGCACGAAGAACACCTTGCCGAAGGCCGTGCAGCCTTGCGAGCCGTGGAGCATGGGGATGCTGTTCCGCAGCCCGAGGAAGGCCAGGGCGGCGCCGAGGGGCTGGCTGGCCTTGAGCGGATTCACCGCCAGGGGTTTCGCGCGTTTGAGGATTTCGGCCATGTCGGGGGCGGGACAAAGTGTGGGCTTGCCCAAGCGATCGCAAGCCGTGTGCCAAGCGCAGATTCGCCTGAATTCAAAAGCTTGCGACACCGCCCGCATGTCGCAAACGCGACAAGGCCGCGCGCTCTGGCCGGGATGTGACAAGCCCGCCACCGGGTATTACAGGGAAATTTCCGGCCATATCCCACGCATCGCGCCGGCGCTTGTTCCGGCATGCTCGATTGCCCGCGATAAAATTGCCACCCTCCGCCGCAACTCCCATCCCCATGAGCAAGAAGACTTACGACGAATCCAGTTTCCGCGTCCTCAAGGGACTCGAACCCGTGCGCGAGCGGCCGGGCATGTACACGCGCACCGACTCGCCGGCCCACATCATCCAGGAGGTGGTGGACAACGCCGCCGACGAGGCGCTGGCCGGCTACGCCAAGAACATCCACGTGCTGCTGCACATCGACGGCTGGTCACCATTACCGACGACGGCCGCGGCATTCCGGTCGGCCTCCATCCCGAAGAAGTCGTGCCCGTGGTGGTGCTGGCCTTTATCCGCCTGCACGCCGGCGGCAAGTTCGACAAGAAAAGCGGCAACTCGGCCTATGCGTTTTCTGGCGGCCTGCATGGCGTCGGCATAGCGGTAACCAACGCGCTCTCCACGCGCATCGACGTCGAGGTCCGCCGCGACGGCCGCGCCTGGGGCGTACAGTTCGCCGACGGCGGCGAGAAGACCACCGAACTCATCGATCTGGGCACTTGCGGACGCCAGAGCGGCACGCGCGTGCGCGTCTGGCCCGACCCGAAGTACTTCGATACGCCGAAGATCCCGATGGCCGAACTGGAGCGCCTGCTGCGCTCCAAAGCCGTGCTGCTGCCTGGCGTCAAGGTCACGCTCGACATCGAGCAGCCTGCCGGCGCGCCGCTGTCGAAGACCTGGAGCTATCCCGAGGGACTCGCCGGCTATCTGCGCGAGACCTGCGGCGGCTGCGAACCGGTCGCCCCGATCTATGCCGGCGAGAAGTACGCCGACGAAAGCGACGCCAGCTTTGCCCCCGGCGAAGGCGCGGCCTGGGCGCTGGCCTGGTTCGTCGAGGCGGTGGCGAGCGAATCCTTTGTCAACCTGATCCCGACGACGGCCGGCGGCACCCACGAATCCGGCCTGCGCGGCGGCGTTTTCGACGCGGTAAAGAACTTCATCGACCACCACGCCCTGCTGCCGCGCGGCGTCAAGCTCCAGCAGGAGGACGTCTGCGGCCGCATGGCCTTCGTCCTTTCGGCGCGCATCCTCGACCCGCAGTTCCAGGGCCAGGTGAAAGAGAAACTGAACAGCCGCGAGGCGGTAAAGCTCGTCGCCGGCATGGTGCGCGACCCGCTCGAAATCTGGCTCAACAACCACGTCGAGGCCGGCAAGGCCATCGCCGAGGTCTCGATCCGTCAGGCGCTGGCGCGGC
>JACRPB010000077.1 GCA_016214175.1 Rhodocyclales bacterium | reverse complement strand
TCGCAAACGGCATTTCTCTCACGGTACAATTTGGCATCGGCGGAATCCCCTGGGTTGATCTGTCTCGACACCAGTATTAACGCGGGACTACGCGATTCCGCCGACCTCAATTTACGTGGCTGCGTGAAATATTCGGGCTAAAGACTTGCCGCGTCCGCCGTCGCCGCGCTCCATCGCTTCGCGCATTTCCGGCGGCAGATAGACTTCGCCATCGAGCACTTGGCGCAGCGCGCCGAGCAGGACGTCGGTCGAATTGGACTTCGGTACGAAGCCCGACGCACCGTGACGCATGGCCCGTGCCGCCGTGTCGGTGTCGTCGAGCGCAGAGAGAATGACCACCGGAATGGTGGGAAAGCGCTTGCGAATGGCGCCGAGCAGGGCCATGCCGCTGGTACCCGGCAGCATCAGGTCGAGCAGGACGAGATCGATGTCGCCATGCGTCTCCAGAAGAAGAAGACCCTCGTCGGCGTCCTGGGCGCCCAGCGTCTCGGTGTCCGCCTCCAGACTGCGCATGGCCAGCAACAATCCTTCGCGCACCAAAGCGTGGTCTTCAATGATCAAAACCTTCAGCACGGCAGTCTCCCAGGGCGACCTATGACATGTGGCAGTCTAGCGCGAAATTCGCATTCCGTGTCGCCCTGCCGTAGAATCCGAGGCTGTACTCCAGAGAGAAGGAGCCGGCATGTCGAACGAACAAGACCCCCTCGATTTCATCAAGAACATGTGGGGCAGCATGGGGTTCTCCTTGCCCGGCATGGTCGCCCCGACGCTGGATACCGACGAGTTGGACAAGCGCATCACCGATCTCAAGACCGTCGAGGGTTGGCTCAAGACCAACCTCGGTCTCTTGCAGATGACCATCCACGGCCTCGAAATGCAGCGCACGACGTTGGCGGCGATGCAGGCCTTGAGCCAATCGGCGAACAGCCCCGACGGCAACGTCAATACGTTCGCCAATCCGGCTCTGTGGGCATGGCCGTTCCCGGCGCAGGCGTCGCAAGGCGACACCAGCCCCGCGTCCGAGCCCCAAGCCGCGCCCGAACCGGAACCGACGTCCGGCGCGAAATCCAAGAAGAAGAACTAGATCCCGAGCCGCTTCACGATTTCCGTCGTCAGGCCCGCCTGATTCAGCGTGTAAAAGTGTAGCCCGGGCGCGCCCGCTGCCAACAGACGCTGACAGAGTTCCGTCACCACGTCGAGGCCGAAGGCGCGGATCGATTCCGCATCGTCGCCGTAGCCCTCGAACTTCTTCCTCATCCAGCGCGGAATATCGGCGCCGCACGTGTCGGCGAAGCGGGCGAGCTTGGAGAACGAGGCGATCGGCATGATGCCGGGAATGACGGGAATCGCCACCCCCTGCGCCCGCGCCTCCGCCACGAAATGTTCGTAGGCGTCGGCATTGAAAAAGAACTGGGTGATCGCCGTGTCGGCGCCGGCGGCGACCTTGCGCCGGAAGTTGGCCAAGTCCTCGCGCGGGGACTTCGCCTGCGGGTGCCATTCCGGATAGGCGGCGACGACGACGTGGAACCAGTCGCCGGTCTCCTAGCGGATGAACTCGACCAGTTCGTTGGCGTAGCGAAACTCCCCCGCGTCCGCCATGCCCGAGGGCAGGTCGCCGCGCAAGGCAACGATGCGGCGAATGCCCGATTCCTTGTAGCGCTGCAGAATCTCGCGGATGTTGCCGCGCGTCGAACCGATGCAGGACAGGTGCGGCGCTGCCGCCAGACCGGCGGCGCGCATCTCCGCCACGGTTTCGAAAGTGCGGTCGCGCGTACTGCCGCCGGCGCCGAAAGTGACGGAGAAGAAGGCCGGATTCAGGGTCGCCAGTCGCCCCCAGGTCGTGCGCAGTTTGTCTACGCCTTCCGGTGTCTGCGGCGGAAAGAACTCGACGGATAGTTCAACGTTGTTCATGTTCGATCCAAAGAAAAAATTCGCGGTTGCCATCGCTGCCGGTAATCGGGCTCTCGAACCAGTCGCGCACCACCAAGGCAAGTGCTGCGCAGACTTGGCGCAATTTCGTTTCGACCTGGGCATAGAGCGCGCTGTCGCGGACGATGCCGCCCTTGCCGACGTTTTCCGGCCCCACCTCGAACTGGGGCTTGACCAGCAGCAGCATAGCGCCGTCCGCCGCCAGCAGCGGCGGTAATTGCGGCAGCACCAGGGCCAGCGAGATGAAGCTGACGTCGGCGACGATGCACTCGAAACTGCGCACCGGCAGCGGCGCCTCCGCCAGCGCGCGCGCGTTGACGCCTTCGATGCTGGCGACGCGCGCATCCGCGCGCAGGCGCGGATGCAACTGCCCGTGGCCGACGTCCACGCCGACCACGCGCGCCGCGCCTGCCTGCAGCAGGCAATCGGTGAAGCCGCCGGTGCTCTGGCCGACGTCGAGACAGTTCCGCCCACGCACGTCGAGACCGCAATGCGCAAGCGCGCCGGCCAGCTTGCGGCCGCCGCGGGAGACGTAGCGATCCTCGTCGCCGGCGGCGACGAGGATTTCCGCGTCCGTCGGCAGCAGATGCGCCGGCTTGACGATCGCCTCGATGCCGTGGCCGCTGCGCCAACTCACCCGCCCGGCCTCGATCAGGCGCTGCGCCGCGGTACGGGAAGCGGCCAAGGCGCGCGCCACCAGCAAGGCGTCGGTGCGCTCCAGCCCGCTGCGCGAACGCGACAACCGATCGCGCGGCACTTCAATGTCCGCGCGGACCGGCTGCTGCGTCCGCTTCGGAACGCGGGCATGGAAGGACTTCACGCCTCAGTAGCGGTAGTGCTCGGACTTGTACGGCCCGGTCACCGGCACGCCGATGTAGGCAGCCTGCTGCTCGGTCAGCGTCGACAACTGGGCATTCAGCTTCTTCAACTGCAAGCGCGCCACCTTCTCGTCCAGGTGCTTGGGCAGCGTGTAGACGCCAACCGGGTAGTCGGCATTGCGCGTGTAAAGTTCGATCTGCGCGATGGTCTGGTTGGCGAACGAGGACGACATGATGCTGTGGCCGTTGGGCAGCACGAACTGGTCGTATTGCGGCTTGATCGTGATGCGCTTCACGCCCTTCGCCTTGTAGAGCCGGTCGACCTGGATCTCGTTGTCGAAGTGGCCGATGTTACACACGATCGCCTGGTCCTTCATCTTCGCCATGTGATCGTGCGTGATGACGTGGTAGTTGCCGGTACAGGTGACGAAAATGTCGGCCTTGTCGGCGGCGTATTCCATGGTGACGACGCGATAGCCTTCCATCGCCGCCTGCAGCGCGCAGATCGGATCGATTTCGGTGACCCAGACCTGGGCCGAGAGCGCGCGCATGGCCTGGGCGCTGCCTTTGCCGACGTCGCCATAGCCGGCGATCAGCGCCACCTTGCCGGCGATCATGACGTCGGTGGCGCGCTTGATGCCGTCGACCAGCGACTCGCGGCAGCCGTAGAGATTGTCGAACTTCGACTTGGTGACGGAGTCATTGACGTTGATGGCCGGGATCCTGAGATCGCCGCGCTCGTGCATCTGGTAGAGGCGATGCACGCCGGTGGTGGTCTCTTCCGTAACGCCCTTGATCTGGGCCAGGCGCGTCGAATACCAGGTCTTGTCGACCGCCAGCTTGGCCTTGATGGCGGCGAAGAGGATGTGTTCCTCTTCGGAGCCGGGCTTGGCGAGAACGCCGACGTCCTTCTCGGCCTTGGCGCCCAGATGCAGCAGCAGCGTGGCATCGCCGCCGTCGTCGAGGATCATGTTGGAGTAGCCGCCGTCCGGCCACTCGAAAATGCGGTGGGTGTAATCCCAGTAGTCGACCAGCGTCTCGCCCTTGACGGCGAAGACGGCGACGCCGTCGGCGGCAATCGCGGCGGCGGCATGGTCCTGGGTCGAAAAGATGTTGCACGAGGCCCAGCGCACTTGCGCGCCCAACGCGGTCAGCGTCTCGATCAGCACCGCGGTCTGGATGGTCATGTGCAGCGAGCCGGTGATGCGGGCGCCCTTCAGGGGCTGGCTCTTGGCGAATTCCTCGCGGATCGCCATCAGTCCCGGCATCTCGGTTTCGGCGATGCGGATTTCCTTGCGGCCCCAATCGGCCAGTTTGAGGTCGGCAACAACAAAGTCAGTCACGGCGTTCATACGCGCTCCTTGAACTGTGTGACCGGAGGGAACGGGGCGGAAGGCCGCTGGGGCCTGGCTCACCCGATCCCCGCGCCGGGCACGGGTTGGTCAGGTGAGCGCCGTTCTCATGAAACCGAGCCTGGGAGTTGATCTCTTGCAGCGCTCCTCGGAATGCCCCGATTATACGGGATTCGTCATGCCGCGTCGGCGATGTCTGAATCCCTAGCTGCGGCGTATTCGCAATAGTGGTGGACGACGCGTTCGAGGTCTTCGAAATCCTCTGCCGCGCCAAGCTCGGCGAGGAGCACGTCGCGGAGGTCGAGCATGCCGCAACCGGCAACGCTTTCCGCCAGTTGCTCGGCGGCGATGCCCTTGTAGTGAGGACATTCGGCCTGGATGGCGAGGATTTCGGCCAGCGTCGCGCGGTTGCGTAGCGCTTCGGCCTCCTCGGTGGAAAACTCGCACAGATCGACGCACTGTTGCAGGCAGAGCATAGTGACCTCCTTGACGGTGATGCGGGTCCGGAAAAGTTACTTGGAAAGTTTCGGCGCGTTAATGAGTTTTTTTTGGGGTGCGGAGCCCGTGGTATTTATGGGCCTTAGGCCCTCCCCTCGAAAATCCGCTTGCAGTGAAAGCCTTAAGCGGGAATCATGCGGCGTTTTCTCGGCGAGATATTTCCATGCCCAATCCGGAACCCCTCACTTCACTTGAACGCTATGCGTCCGTCGGTGCCGGCGGCCTGCTGCTGCTGGTCGCGGCATCCCTGTTCGGCTGGGGCGCGCGTTTGGCCGTCGCCGGGCTGCGCAGCCCGGCCGGCTGGCCCCCAGGCCTCG
>JACRPB010000076.1 GCA_016214175.1 Rhodocyclales bacterium | reverse complement strand
CGGAGTTGAACGAGCGCACCTGGCGCCCGCCGCAGAGCGCGGAGAGCGCGGCCTCGAAGGCCTGCATCTTCGGCCCGCTGGTGATCCAGCCCGAGCGCAGTACGTCGCCGACGGCGGCGATCGTTTCCTCGTCGATGGCGGGGCGGGTGAAGGGCAAAAAAGGCAGGGAACTCATGACTTGGCCACCAGGTAGACGCCGACGACGATGAAGCCGATGCCGAGCAGCTTCTGGCTTGCCAGCGCCTCGCCGAACCAGAAATAGGCGACGAAGGCGTTAATGACGTAGCCGATCGAGAGCATCGGGTAGGCGATGGAAACCGGCACGCGCGACAGCGCCATGATCCAGACCACCAGGCTCACCGCATAGCAGGCCATGCCGCCCAGGATGTGGGGCTCGAAGGCGAGCTTGAGCCCGACCGGCAGGACATTGTCGAGGTGAAATTCGAAATGGCCGACGGCATTGGTGCCGGCCTTGAGCAGCAATTGCGCGGCGGCGTTGAGCAACACGCCGGTGAGGACGAGCGCGAAAGCGACTGCGCTCATGGTTTGCTGACGATGACGCGGCGGGGGTCTTCGGCGAGTACGCGCATGGGCAGGCCTTGTATCTGGAAGTTTTGATAATCCCGCGGCGCCATCAGTGCCAGCGCCTTGGGCGCTTCCTGCCAGGCGCGCTCGAACGCGACGAAGTCGGGCAGGAACTTCTCCGGCTCCTGGGCGATGCCGAAGCCGAGTTCGTCCTTGTAGGAAACCATGGTCAAGGTGCGCTTGAGGTAGAACGGCAGCGTCTGGTCGTAGGTATTCACGCTGAAAAAGGGGATGTCGGCGGCGGCCTCGACGCGGATGCGCTGGGCGATGTGGTAAGCGGAATTCGACGGCGACAGGCTGTCGTGGCCGAGCAGGATCAATTGCGCGAACAGCAGTCCGCCCGCGGCGAGGCTGGCGACGGCGCCGTGTGCGCGGCCGCGCCAGGACAGCACGAAAGCAGCCGCAGCGCCGGCCGTCAGGCAACCGCCGGCGGCGATCAGCCAGGGCACGTAGTCGGCATAGAGGGCGACCGGCACTTCCGGGCTGGCGAAGCTGACCACCGCCGGCGCCAGGACCATCGCGACGATGCCGAGGGGTATCCAGGGCAGGGCGTGCCAGCGCAGCGCGCCGACCTCCATGCGCGCCAACTGCCAGCCGATGAGAGCGGCGAGGGCCGGGAACAGCGGCAGGATGTAGGACACCAGCTTGGAGCTGGAAACCGAAAAGAAGCCGAAGACGACGACGATCCACAGCAGCAGGAAGCGGCGCGGCTGGAAATGCGCGGCATCCATCGCCGGCGCACGCCGCAGCGCCGCCAGCAGGCTTACCAGCCAGGGCAGGATGCCGACCGCGAGGATCGGGATGAAATACCACATCGGCTGGTAGCGGCCGTGGGCCTTGGTCAGGAAGCGCTCGAAATGCTCGTGGATGAAGAAGAAGCGCGCGAATTCCGGATTGGCCAGCGACACGGCGACGAACCAGGGCACGGTAAGGGCGAGCAGGATGGCGAGTCCGGACAGCAAGTGCAGTTTCTTCCACAGCGCGAAGTCGCGCTGCCACAGCGTATAGGCGACCAGCGTGGCGCCGGGCAGCACGAGACCGATCAGGCCCTTGGAAAGCACGGCGCCGCCGAGCAAGGCCCACGCCGCCCACATCCAGTGGCGCGTCTCGCGCGGACGCGCCTCGTCGCGCTGGGCGAGGACGAAAGCGAATATCGCGCTGGAGAGGAAGAAGCTCACGCCCATGTCGAGGGTGTTGATGTGGCCGATCAGCACATAGAGCAGGCTGCCGGCGAGCACGCAGGCGGCGTTGAAGCCGGCGGCCGGTCCCCACAGGCGCGCGGCGGCGTAGGCTGTCAGCAGCACGCCGAGGAAGCCGGTCAATGCCGACCACAGGCGCGCGGTCCAGTGGTGTTCGCCGAACAGCGTGAACGCGGTCGCCGTCGCCCAGTATTGCAGCGCCGGCTTCTCGAAATACTTGATGCCGTTCAGGCGCGGCGTCGTCCAGTCGCCGCTGGCGACCATTTCGCGCGGAATTTCGGCGTAGCGGCCTTCGTCGGGCTTGACCAGCTTGCGGTAGTCGAGCGGCCCGAACCAGACCAGGGCGAAGACCGTCAGCAGGACGGCCAGGAGCGGTCCGCGCCGCAACGTCATGCCGCCGCTTCCACGATCAGGGCGGCGGCAACGCGGCGGCCTTCGGCGACGAGAATGCCGTAAGTGCGGCAGGCGGCCGGGGTATCCATGACTTCGACGGGAATGCGCGCCTCGATCAGCGGCCGCAGCAAGGCCGGGGCGGGGAATTGCTGGCGCTCGCCGGTGCCGAGCAGGATCACGTCGCAGCCCAGGGCGGCGAGGGCGGCGAGATGTGTCGTCGTCAGTCCGGCGAAATCCGGCGGCCCCCACTCGGCATCGACGCGGTCGGGCAGCACGAGTACGCTGCGTCCGACGCGGCGGCCATCGATGGCGACATAGCCGGCACCGTAGGCGGTAATGGCGTGGGAATTGGCGGCGGAATCGGCGTGGAGTTTCATCGGGCTGGAATTGAGGCGCCGCCTCGATTTGCGGCAGGGTCAGGCCTTCGGTAAGATTATACCTTTTCCCGGTTCGCCCTCCCCCGATGAAAGACTTTCCGCGCATCCAGCGCCTGCCTCCCTACGTTTTCAACATTACCGGCGAGTTGAAAATGGCGGCGCGTCGACGCGGCGAGGACATCATCGACATGTCGATGGGCAACCCCGACGGCGACTTCGATCCGGATTCCGAGGCCATCGTCACCCTCGGCTCGAAAGAGGGCCTGGCCCACCTGATGCTGGCGACGCTCGATCGCGGCGACACTGTGCTGGTGCCGAACCCGTCCTACCCGATCCACATTTACGGCGCCATCATCGCCGGCGCCGACATCCGCTCGGTGCGCATGACGCCCGACGTCGATTTCTTCGAGGAACTGCAACGCGCGATCCGCGAATCGATCCCGAAGCCGAAGATGATGATCCTCGGCTTTCCCAGCAACCCGACCGCACGCTGCGTCGAGCTCGATTTCTTCGAGCGCGTCGTCGCGCTGGCGAAGCAGCACGACATCCTCGTCGTCCACGATCTCGCCTACGCCGACATCGTCTTCGACGGCTGGCAGGCGCCCTCGATCATGCAGGTGCCCGGTGCGCGCGACGTCGCGGTCGAGTTCTTCACGCTCTCCAAGAGCTACAACATGGCCGGCTGGCGCATCGGCTTCATGGTCGGCAACCAGGCCCTGGTGCATGCGCTGGCGCGCATCAAGAGCTACCACGACTACGGCACCTTCACGCCGATCCAGGTCGCCTCGATCGCAGCGCTGGAAGGCCCGCAGGACTGTGTCGAGGAAGTGCGCGCCAAATACCAGGCGCGCCGCGACGTATTGCACAAGGGGCTGTTGGAGGCCGGCTGGGAAACCGACCTGCCCAAGGCCAGCATGTACATCTGGGCAAAGATCCCCGACGCCTACCGCGCCGCGGGTTCGCTCGAATTCGCCAAGAAGCTGCTCGCCGAGGCCAAGGTCGCGGTATCGCCGGGCGTCGGTTTCGGAGATTACGGCGACGAGTATGTGCGCTTCGCATTGATAGAGAACGAACAGCGTACCCGTCAGGCGGTGCGCGGAATCAAGGACATGTTCCGGAAGGATGGTTTGATCTGATGCAACCCGTATCGAAGTCCGCCAAGCTCGCCAACGTCTGCTACGACATCCGCGGTCCCGTCCTCGAACGGGCCAAGCAGATGGAGGAAGAAGGCCATCGCATCATCAAGCTCAACATCGGCAACCTAGGCGCCTTCGGCTTCGATTCGCCCGAGGAAATTCAGCAGGACATGATCCGCAACCTGCCGCAGGCCTCGGGCTATTCCGATTCCAAGGGCATTTTCTCCGCGCGCAAGGCGGTGATGCACTACACGCAGCAGAAGGCCATCAAGGGCGTCGCCATCGACGACATCTACCTCGGCAACGGCGTTTCCGAACTCATCGTGATGGCGATGAACGCGCTGCTCAACAGCGGCGACGAAGTGCTGGTGCCGGCGCCCGACTATCCGCTGTGGACGGCGGCGATCAGCCTTTCCGGCGGCACGCCGCGCCACTACCTGTGCGACGCCCAGAACGGCTGGCTGCCCGACCTCAACGACATCCGCGCCAAGATCACGCCGAACACGCGCGCCCTGGTCGTCATCAATCCGAACAACCCGACCGGCGCCGTCTATCCCGACGACCTGCTCAAGGAACTGGTCGAGATCCCGCGCACCCACGACCTCATCCTCTACGCCGACGAGGTCTACGACAAGGTGCTCTACGACGGCGCCACGCACACGGCGCTGGGTTCGCTGTCCGAAGACATCCTGACCCTCAGCTTCAACGGCCTGTCGAAGAATTACCGCTCTTGCGGCTACCGCTCGGGCTGGATGGTGGTTTCGGGCGAAA
>JACRPB010000122.1 GCA_016214175.1 Rhodocyclales bacterium | reverse complement strand
GTAGCGAAGTAAAGGGGGAGGCGGCCGCAGGTCGCCGGAGGACATGAGCGGAGCAGGGCACCCTGCCGGCACGAGCGCGCGCCGACGGCGATATCGCAAGTAGGTTTTTCGGTTTCACTTCAGTTCCGATGCCCGCGCACATGCCGGTCCTCAGCGCAGATCGTCGGAATCGTCGCGCAACCGAGAGGACAAACGTAGCCGCCGCTACCGTGAATCACCTGGCGGAATTGCGCGTCTGCCGTCGTCGCCATAAGCAATTCACCCCAGTGCGCGCGATGTCGGCGCCGGCCAGAATCGGTGCCAGACGAAACCCGATTTTGCCCGGAAAGGAAAAGCATGGACGCCATTGTCGCAATCGCCGCAGACGGGCCGGGCCTCCGCCCGCGCCAGGCGGATCCGACCGGCGAGGTCGATCTCGAAGATCCCTGCGCCATCGAAAAGGCCATCCGCGCGATCTTCGACCGGCTTTACGGCGACGCCTACGACGCGCTGCTGCTGGCGAACGCGATCCAGGACATCGTTGCCGCCTATCGCGGCAGCCACCCCGGCCTGCTCCGCTGCGACACGCTTTATCACGACTTGCGCCATGCCCTGGAAACGGGCCTGACGACGGCGCGCCTGCTCGACGGCCACGCCAAGGCCGCGGACGTCGAGCCCATCGACGCGCCGCACGCGCTGCTCTGCGTGCTGTTGGCGCTGTTCCATGACATCGGCCTGTTGCGGCGGGAAACCGAAGCCCATGTCTGGGGACCGGCCCTGATCCCGACGCACGAGGAGCGCGGCGTCGAATTCATGCAACGCTATCTGTCCTGGACGAGTCTGGCGCCGCTCGCGCACCAGTCGCGCCTGATCCTGGCAACCAAGCTTGCGTACAAGATGACCGACGCCTGGACGCCCTTCGAACGCCGGCTCGCCGGCATGGTCGCCACCGCCGATTTGCTGAGCCAGTGTTCCGACCGCTGCTACCTGGAAAAATGCCGCGACTTCCTGTTCGTCGAATTCACCGCCGTCGGTCTCGCCGGCGCGGCCGACAGCCTCTATCCGGATCCCGAAACCCTGCTGGCGAAAACGCCGGGCTTTTTCGCCGGCATTTTCCGCCAGCGCCTGGACGAGGAATTCCGCGGCGTCTATCGCCTGCTGGACCTGCATACCGGCCAGGGCAACCCCTGGCAGGAGTCGATACAACGCAGTCTGGATTTCCTGGAAGTCATTCTGCCCACCCGGGACCTGTCGCGTCTGCGGCGCCAGCCGCAGACTTTCGTCTAGCGGGCGATTCCGCATTTCCGTTGCCGCCGATATGAGGGCAGTACGGGCAAGCCCGTACGTAGCTGCACGTATGTTTTCTTGCCGCGAATGGGCGTAGTTTTGCCACATCGTTGCCGCAGGATCCTACCGACATCGCTTGCGAAACCTGAGTTTCGAAGGCGGTGCGGGCGCCGCCAAGTCCCTGGGACGCATTCGGATCGCCGGCACGGATGGAGTGTGGCTGCAAGACAAACGCAGGAAAACGCCAGCAAGAGCTACTCATATGAACCTGCATATAGCACCGGCATTGTCTGCTTCCTTCTGGCGCGACGCGGACAACGAATCCGCAACGCCGCGCGGCGCCGGAACTTCCGCTTGGGTGGTACTACCGACGCTGATTGTGGCGGCGGTCGGCGCGGCCTGCGTCGTCGCCGCCGGCGAATTCGTGCGCGCGGTGCCGGCCTTGGCGGCCTTCGTGGCCGCGGTCGGCGGCGCCATGGCCTTTCTCGGCGCATCGCGCTGGCGCATGACGCTGCGTCAGGCGCAGCAGGCGGCGCAAAGGCAGTTGGAGCGCGAGCGCCACGAGAGCGAGGCGCACTGTATCGTCGGCCTGGAGCGACTGTGCGGCGGCGTGTTGCCGATCTGGGCGGGGCAGGTCGAAATGGCGCGCACGCATACCGAAGAATCCATCACCGCGCTGGCGAACCGCTTCGCCAATATCAGCCAGCAGATCGCCGCCACCGAAGCGGCTTCCCAGGGGGACGGTGGCACGACCCTGGTGGCCTTGCTGAGCGAGAACGAGACGGAGCTCAAATCCATCGTCGCCACGCTGCGCGACGCCCTGGCCATGAAGGAGTCGATGCTGAGGGAGGTCACGTCGCTCTCGCAGTTCACCGAGGCGCTGAAGCGCATGGCCAAGGACGTCGGGGACATCGCCAAGCAGACCAACCTGCTGGCGCTCAACGCCGCGATCGAAGCTGCCCGCGCCGGCGACGTCGGCCGCGGCTTCGCCGTCGTCGCCGACGAAGTGCGCAAGCTTTCCGACCTGTCCGGGGAGACCGGCAAGCAGATCAGCGAAACCATCGAGACGGTCAACAAGGCGATCCATACGACCCTGCAAATCTCCCATCAGTACGCGCAGCGCGACGAGGAGATGATCGTCAATTCGGAAAAGGTGATCGAGCACGTGGTCGGCCGCGTCCATACGGCGGTGGACCGCCTGGCGAACTCTTCCGCCGATCTGCGCCGGGACGCCCAATCGATTGGCGTCGAGATCGCCGAAGTGCTGGTGGCGCTTCAGTTCCAGGACCGCGTGAGCCAGGTGCTGACCCATGTCTGCAAGGACATGAACAAGCTGCAAGAGCGGCTCGCGACCCAGGAACGCCAACTCGCCGCCGGCGTCGGCACGGGCCCGATCGATGCCGCCGCGTGGCTGGACGATCTTTCCCACACCTATACCGTGCCGGAGCAGCACGTCGTGCATGGCGGAGGCAAGCCAAGCGGCGCGCCGGCGACCGAAATCACGTTCTTCTGAGACTGCCATGGCAAAGAACATCATGATCGTGGACGACTCCGCCTCGCTGCGGCAGGTCGTCAGCATCGCCCTCAAGAGTGCCGGCTACGACGTCGTCGAAGCCTGCGACGGCAAGGATGCCCTGACCAAGCTCGACGGCCGCAAGCTGCATCTGATCATCAGCGACGTCAACATGCCGAACATGGACGGTATCAGCTTCGTCAAGGCGGCCAAGCAGTTGCCGGCCTACAGGTTCACGCCGGTGATCATGCTCACCACCGAAGCCGGCGAGTCGAAGAAACATGAAGGCCAGGCCGCCGGCGCCAAGGCCTGGGTGGTCAAGCCCTTTCAGCCTGCCCAGATGCTGACGGCCGTTTCCAAGCTGGTTTTGCCGTGAAGGGAGCCGCCATGAAAAAGAGCGCCGCAGCGCGTATCGACGTCCAGGGCGAATTGAGCATCTTCGCGGCGGCGGAGCTGCGCCGGCGCCTGCTCGATGCGCTCGACACCGCCGCCGAAGTGGAAGTCGACCTGTCCCAGGTCAGCGAGATGGACAGCGCCGGCGTGCAACTGATGGTCGCGGCCAAACGCGAGGCGGCGGCGCGCAACAAGGTGTTGCGCTTCAGCGGCCACAGCCCGACGGTGTTCGACATCCTCGAACTGTGCGACCTCGCCGGCCATCTCGGCGACCCGGTGCTGATCCATTCGGAGAAGTGACATGGGGAACGATGCCATGAACCTCGACGACGCACTGCATACCTTCATCATCGAAGCGCGCGAGCTGCTGGAGCAGATGGAGGACGCGCTGCTGCGCGTCGAACAGGCGCCCGACGACGCCGACACCCTCAACGCCATCTTCCGTGCCGCGCATACCATCAAGGGCTCGGCCGGGCTGTTCGGCTTCGATCATGTGGTCGCCTTCACCCACGTCGCCGAAAGCGTGCTCGACCGGGTGCGTAGCGGCAAGCTGCCGATCACTTCCGAGCTGGTGGCGACATTCCTCGGCGTCTGCGACCATCTCGGCGTCCTCATCACCCTGATCGCCGAAGGCGCGGAGCCGGATGCCGAAACGCACCGTGCCAGCGACGACCTGGTGGTCAAGCTGCGCGGCTATCTCGGGCCAACGGCAGCGGCCGGCGTGCCGATGCCGACCCCGGCCGGGCAGGGCGTGCGGGTGGACGAGGAGGGCGGCGACGCCGTCGGTACCGACAACTGGCACCTCTCGCTGCGCTTCGGCCCGGACGTGCTGAGAAACGGCATGGACCCGCTGTCCTTCATCCGCTATCTGACCACCTTCGGCCAGATCGTCCATATCGTCACCCTGGTGGACGCGGTACCGAAGCTTGCCGAGCTGGATCCCGAAGCCAGCTACCTCGGCTATGAAATCGGCTTCCATACCGACGTCGACAAGGCGACGATCGAGGCTGCCTTCGAGTTCGTCCGCAACGATGCCCGCATCGCGATTCTGCCGCCGCACGGCAAGATCTCCGAGTACCAGCAGTTGATCGACGCGATGCCGCATGAAGAGCTGCGCCTGGGCGAAATCCTGGTGCGCTGCGGCACGCTGACACAAGCCGAACTCGATACGGCGCTGCGCCACCAAGCCGACCAGGGGGACGAACCGAAGCCGCCTATCGGCGAAGTGCTGGTCGAACGCAAGCTGGTACAGCCGCAGGTGGTGGAAGCGGCGCTCGACAAGCAAAAGCAGGTCAAGGAGCACAAGGCCGCCGAATCGGGACTGATTCGCGTCAATGCCGAAAAGCTCGACCAGCACATCAACCTCATCGGCGAACTCATCATCGCCAGCGCCGGCACCAGCCTCATCGCCCAGCGCACCGCGATGCCGGAGCTGCTGGAGGCCGCGGCGCGGCTGTCGCGTCTGGTCGAGGAAGTGCGCGATTCGGCGCTGACCCTGCGCATGGTCGAGATCGGCGCCACCTTCAATCGCTTCCAGCGCGTGGTGCGCGACGTCAGCGCCGAACTCGGCAAGGACATCCGCCTCGAAATCAGCGGCGCCGACACCGACCTCGACAAGACCGTGGTCGAGAAGATCGGCGATCCGCTGACCCACCTCGTGCGCAATTCCATGGATCACGGCATCGAAGCGGCCGAGTTGCGCGCCGCCCGCGGCAAGCCGGCCTACGGTACCGTCAAGCTCAACGCCTATCACGACTCCGGCAGCATCGTCATCGAAGTCGCCGACGACGGCGGCGGGCTCGATCGCAAGCGCATTCTGGCCAAGGCCGTCGAACGCGGGCTGGTGAAGCCGGAGCAGTCTCTGTCCGATCCGGAAATCTACGATCTGATCTTCCTGCCGGGCTTCTCGACGGTCGAGCAGGTCAGCAATCTTTCCGGCCGCGGCGTCGGCATGGACGTGGTGCGGCGGAACATCACGGCGCTGCGGGGCACGGTGGAGATCGACAGCACCGAAGGCGTCGGCACGACGATGCGCATCCGCCTGCCGCTGACCTTGGCCATCATCGACGGCTTTCTGGTCGGCGTCAGCGGCTCGTCCTTCGTCGTGCCGCTCGACATGGTGGTCGAATGCCTGGAGCTTTCGCCGCAGGAAGTCACCGCTGCCCAGGGCCGCGACCATCTCAATCTGCGCGGCGAGGTGCTGCCCTTCATTCGCC
>JACRPB010000121.1 GCA_016214175.1 Rhodocyclales bacterium | reverse complement strand
CGGCGACCACCTTGACGCGCTCCTTCAGCCCGGCTTCGAGCAGGGCATCGACCACGCGCGGCAAGGCTTCGTCGATGGAGAGCGCCATATGGTCGGCCAGCGCCTGCGGCGCCGCGCCGGAACCGCCCTCGCCGCCGTCGACGGCGATGTAGTCGGGCGCGCTCGCCTCACCGCGGCGCAGGATCGCCTCGCACAACTCGTGCATTAACTGCCAGCCACCGATGGCGGTCTTGATGCCGACCGGCTTGCCGGTGATCGCGCGCACGCGTTCGATAGCGTCGAGCAGTTGCTCGACGTTGGCGATGTCGGTGTGCCGGTTCGGCGACAGCGAATCGATCCCGATCGGAATGCCGCGGATGGCCGCGATTTCCGCCGTCACCTTGCTGCCGGGCAGCACGCCGCCCTTGCCCGGCTTGGCGCCCTGCGACAGCTTGAGCTCGAACGCGCGCACGGTTTCGTGCGTCGCCAGCGCGCGCAGCCGCTCCGGCGACAAGCGGCCGTCGGCATCGCGACAGCCGTACTTGGCGGTGCCGATCTGGACGATCAGATCGCAACCGCCTTCGAGGTGGTAGGGCGCCAGCCCGCCCTCGCCGGTGCCGAGCCAGCAGCCGGCCGCCGCCGCACCGCGCGACAGCGCTTGCACGGCCGGCTTGGAAATCGCACCGAAGCTCATGCTTGACGAAGATCAGCACGCCGGGGTCATGCAGGTTGTAGGTCGAACCGAAGCCGATGACGCCGCCCTCGTTCTTCGCCAAGCGATAGATCCAGGCGCGCGTCGAACGGTTGAACGGCATCTCCTCGCGGTCGCCGAGGAAGAAGTACTGGCGGAAATACTCGCCGAGCTGTTCGAAGAAATAGCGCAGATGGCCGACGATCGGATAGTTGCGCAGGATCGCGTGCTTCTTCTGCGTGATGTCCTGGATGTACCAGTAGATCACCAGGACCGCGGCAGCGAGCGCGATGAGGACGCCCAGGCTTATCGAAATGACGTTCAGCATCGGTTCGGTCCCCTGCTAGAATCGATCAGCAACAGGGAAGGACCTTAACATGGAAATCCAACTGCAACTCGCCGCCGAAGTCGAGCGCAACGTCCTCGCCGCACTGGTCGAAGACATCGGCGGCGGCGACCTCACCGCCCTGCTCACGCCGGCCGGCCACCGCGCCCTCGGCACAGTCGTCAGCCGCGAAGACGCCGTGCTCGCCGGTCGCGCCTGGTTCGACGCCTGCTTCCGCCGCCTCGACCCGCGCGCTCGCGTGGCCTGGGCAGCGGCCGACGGCGAACGCGTCGCCGCCGGCCAGACCCTGTGCGAAATCGAGGCCGCAACCCGCGCCCTGCTCACCGCCGAACGCCCCGCGCTGAACTTCCTGCAACTGCTGTCGGGCACCGCCACGGTGACCGCCGCTTACGTCGACGCCGTCGCCGGCACCGCCGCGCGCATCGTCGACACGCGCAAGACCCTGCCCGGCCTGCGCCTGGCGCAGAAATACGCCGTGCGCTGCGGCGGCGGTATCAACCACCGCCTCGGCCTCTATGACGGCATCCTGATCAAGGAAAACCACATCCTCGCCGCCGGCGGCGTCACCGCCGCACTCGCCCAAGCGCAACGGCTGGCGACGAACGGCATCTTCGTCCAGATCGAAGTCGAGAATCTCGATCAACTCGCCGAGGCCCTCGACGCCGGCGCCCGCATGATCCTGCTCGACAACATGGATCTGACGCAGATGCGCCAGGCCGTCGGCCTCACCGCCGGCCGCGCCCAACTCGAAGCCTCGGGCGGCGTCAATCTCGAATCCGTGCGCGCCATCGCCGAGACCGGCGTCGACCGCATTTCCATCGGCAGCCTGACCAAGGACGTCCGCGCCATCGATCTTTCGCTGCGCCACGTCGAACAATAGAGCGCTTTTTGGTAGAATCCGCGCCTTGCTCCGGCAAGCCAGCCATCGCGGAGAGGTGGATGAGCGGTTTAAGTCGCACGCCTGGAAAGCGTGTTTAGGTTAATTCCTAACGCGGGTTCGAATCCCGCCCTCTCCGCCACCACGCATGCAATAACTAGCTGATTTCACGTTAGCGTGAAAGAACACAAGCAAACAAATTGCGGGTAAGCGCCACTAGCTAAATGGGGAATCGCCAATGGCGTTGCCGCTCAGGCCCGAGTTAATAGGGCCGGGGGCGAATATCAGGCTTTCGTGCGTGAATTCGTCGACCACCCGGGTGACATTCCCCCTGTGACGCCTCAAGCCGCGAACGCGATATTTACTTTCTTGCCAAGCGCAGCGGCAGCGCTCGCCAAAGTAGTAAGCGTCAGACTCGGGTCTTCCTCGTCGAGCAAACGATTCAGCGCTGCACGGCTGGTATGCATGCGCTTGGCGAGTTCAGTCTTCGTGATCTGCTGCGCCTTCATTGCCTCGGCGATCTGCCATGCAATGACACGCTTTAACGCGACGGCGGTCGCGTCTTCGTGCATCGCTTCTTCCTTGAGGAAGTCGTCGAAACTGCTGCCGATGTTCTTCTTGCCCATGTCTATCTCCTTCGCAACTGCTTGAGCCGATCCCGCGCCAGGTCTAGGTCGGGTTTCGGCGTAGCCTGCTGCTTCTTGATGAGGCCGTGCAGCAGAACCATGATCTGACCATCGAGCGCAAACAGGATGCGCGCAATGCGGTTTTCGAGCTTAACGCGCACTTCCCATATGTCGCCGCCCAGGTGATCCACCAAGGGCATGCCCAGCGGCCAGCCGAACTGCACCGTCTTGACGTCCTCGCCGATGGTCTTGCGATCAATCGCCGGCAATCCTTTCAGCCATTCCCTGACAGGCTCGGCGCCGGCATCAGTGCGGAAGAAACGCACATCGAGGACGGGTTTCATGGATCACACTGTACCAATATCGATACAGCCACGCAAGTCTGTTTGGAGTACCCTTGCGATGGCTCTATTCAGACGCACAAGGCGCGAAGCCTTGATGTGCCTCGCGTCCGGGAACGCATCGCGACCTGACCCGGCACCGTTGGGCAGCTTTTAGGCAGCCCCCTCTGTAAATCCTTGTCTGGCGCGGTAGAAGGCAGGTTCGAATCCCGCCCTCTCCGCCATCGCGACGCCAATTGCACTAACTGAGCGTGACGATCTGGATGTGGTTCCGATTCACGTCGATGAAGGGCGCGGCGAAAACCTGCCGTCCGGCCAGTTCCGCCTCAAAGACCTCGGCGTCCATCACGGCGACGAATTCCTTGGATTCGTGCATGAAGTCCGTCACCCGCGCCCCCGGCAGCAGGTCGATGTAGCCCTTGATGCGATAA
>JACRPB010000120.1 GCA_016214175.1 Rhodocyclales bacterium | reverse complement strand
GGAGAACTTGTTCAAGGGCAACCGCGATCCAGGCCCCGAGCGCCTGCTGGCGGCCGTGGAGCGGGGCGTGCCGACGGTGCTGGCGCCCTGCGGCCTCGACATCCTCTCCTACGGCGGCCGCGCCGACATGCTGGAGAAGACGCGCGACCGCGTGCAATACGTGCAGGATGCGCTGCGCGTGCAGGTGCGCACCACGGCCGACGAATTGCGCCAGGCCGCCGACGTCATCGCCGAACGCTTGAACCGCGCCACGGGTCCCTGGACTTTCCTCGTGCCTCTGCAAGGCTGGTCCTCGCTCGACAAGCCGGGGCGGCCGATCTACGACCCGGCGGCCGATGCCGCCTTCGTCGCGCGACTGAAGGAAAAGCTCGACCATCCCGAGCGCGTCAAGGAGGTCGATCTGCATTTGTATTCGGCGGAGTTCGCGCGCGTGGCGGTGGATGAGTTCTTGCGGCTGTATCGGGGGGCGGGAGTGGCTGAGCAACTTGAGGAGGCCTTGTCATGATCGTCGGCAACTGGATGCAGAAACAACCGATGACCATCGGCGGCGACATGCTGGTGTCGGAGGCGAAGCGGCTGCTGAGCGAGAACAAGCTGCATGCGCTGCCGGTGGTGGATGCCGCCGGTCGCCTGCGCGGACTGGTGACGCGCGCCAACCTGCTGCGCATGGGGCACTTCGTGCTGCGCACGCAAAGCTCCGACGAATTCAGCTATTTCGTGAACCGGCTGCGCGTGCGCGACGTGATGGTGCGCAACCCGGCGACGGTGGCGGTCGGCGACACGGTGGAGGAAGCGCTGCGCATGGGGCGCGAACTGGGCGTGGCGCAGTTCCCGGTGATGGACGGCGGCCAGGTGGTCGGCATGATCTCGGCCAACGAAATCTTCCAGCTCGCCGCCCATTGCGTCGGCGCCTGGGAACGACGCAACGGCATCACGCTGGCACCGCTGCGGCTCGGGCCGGGCGTGCTCGGCCGCATCGCCGACGTCGCGGAAGCCGCGGGCGCGGTGCTGCAGGCGATCTACCCGGTCGGACGGCCGCACAAGGACGATGCCGCCGAAGAAAAGACGGTGATCCTGCGCTTCCATGCCGCCGACCGGACGGCCGTCGTCGCGGCGCTGGAAGCGGCGGGATTCGCCGTCGCCGAGTCCAGTAAGATGGAGGCTCCGGCCTTGGCCGCTTGAGGAACCGCACATGCCGCAAGAAACGAAGAACCTGCCGCTCATCGTCGCCATCACCGGCGCCACCGGCGTCATCTACGGCGTCGAGATGCTGCGCGTGCTGAAAGACCTCGGCCAGGAGACGCATCTGATCCTGAGCGAGGCGGCGGGGCTCAACCTGTCTATCGAAACCCAGTATTCGCTCGACGAAGTGAAGGCGCTGGCCGACGTCGTCTATAGCAACAAGGACGTCGGCGCCGCGGTCGCCAGCGGCTCGTTCCGCACGCGCGGCATGATCGTCGCGCCCTGCACCATCAAGACGCTGTCGGCGGTCGCCAATTCCTTCACCTACAACCTCGTGGTGCGCGCCGCCGACGTCTGCCTCAAGGAACGCCGCACCCTGGTGCTGATGGTGCGCGAGACGCCGCTGCACAAGGGCCATCTCGAACTCATGAGCCGCGCCGCCGATTACGGCGCCGTGATCCTGCCGCCGATGCCGGCCTTCTACCACCAGCCCGAGAGCATCATGGACCTCGTGCACCAGAGCATCGGCAAGGCGCTCGACCAGGTGGGCATCGAGCACCAGTTGTTCAAGCGCTGGGCCGGGCACTAGGCGGGATCCTGCCGGTGAGCCTGCGCTGGAGCGATTTGGCGCAACCCGCGGGCCGTCCGCTGCGCGCCGTGGCGCCGCCGGATACGGTGATCTACGCCATCGGCGACATCCACGGCCGCTGCGATCTGCTGGCCGAGCTGCACGCCGGCATCGCCGCCGACGCGGCGCGGCGCGCCGAACCGCGGCCGGTGATGGTCTACCTCGGCGACTACGTCAGCCGCGGCCGCGACTCGCGCCGCGTCGTCGACCTGGTGCTGGCCGCTGCGGCGCCCGGCATCGCCAAGGTCTGCCTGCGCGGCAATCACGAAGACCTGCTGCTGCGCTATCTCGGCGGCGACCTCAAAGCCGGCCGTTTCTGGTTCGACTACGACGGCATGGATGCGCTGGAAAACTACGGCGTGGCGGTACCCGATCGCCGGGTGCGCGACGACCGCAGCCTGGAGGAATTGCGGCAGGCCTTCGCCGCGGCGCTGCCGCCGGCACACCTCGATTTCTTCAGAAGTCTCGTCGTCAGCCACGACGCCGGCGGCTATCGCTTCGTCCATGGCGGCGTGCGCCCCGGCGTCGCACTGGCGCGCCAGACCGAGCACGATCAGGTGTGGCTGCGCCAGCCCTTTCTCGATTCGGACGACGACCACGGCGCCGTGGTGGTGCACGGCCACAGCATGGCGGCCGAGCCGCAGGTGCGCTGCAACCGCATCGGCATCGATACCGGCGCCTACCGGAGCGGCGTGCTGACCTGCCTGGTGCTTGCCGGCGGCGCGCGCCGCTTTCTGCAAGCGGTGGCGTGAAGCGCTGCGTTACTTCCGCTTCGGCTTGACCGCTTTCGCGTCCGCCCCCTGCACGGCGCGAATTTCCTTCACCGTGTCCATGATGCGCTTGTTGACCACGTTTGCGGTTTCGACGGTGAGGCGCACCTGTCCAGTCACCAAGCCTGAATCATCCGTGATCTGAATGACGACGAACTCATCGATTCTGCCGATATGCAACATGGAATGTCCTTACGAAAAGTAACGGTGAAAGAGCCTGCCGTAACGCTACGGGCTACATCTGCTGGTAGATCGGTCCTTCGCCGCCTTGCGGCGTGACCCAGGTGATGTTCTGCGTCGGGTCCTTGATGTCGCAGGTCTTGCAGTGTACGCAGTTCTGGGCGTTGATCTGCAAGCGCGGGTTTTCATTTTTCTCGTCGCGCACGATCTCGTACACGCCGGCCGGGCAGTAGCGCTGTTCGGGGGCGTCGTAGAGCGCGAGGTTGGTCTTGATCGGCACCTCGGCGTTCTTCAACTGCAAGTGGCAGGGCTGGTTTTCTTCGTGGTTGGTGTTGGAAAGGAACACCGAGGAAAGGCGGTCGAAGGTGAGCACGCCGTCGGGCTTCGGGTAGTCGATGGGCTGGCACTGCTCGGCCGGCTTCAATTTTTCGTGGTCGGGCGTCAGGCGCATGGTCCAGGGGGCGCGGCCGCGGAACAACTGCTGGTCGATGCCGAACATCAGCGAGCCGAGGTAGAGCCCCTTCGCCATCCAGGGCTTGAAGTTGCGCGCCTGGTAGAGCTCGTCGTAGAGCCAGGAACTGCAAAACTTTTCGGGATAGGCGGTGAGCTCGTCCTGGGCGCGGCCGGCGGCGATGGCGGCCGCGGCGGCGTCCGCCGCCAGCATGCCGGTCTTGATCGCGGCGTGGCTGCCCTTGATGCGGGAAGCGACGAGAAAGCCGGCGTCGTCTCCGATCAGGGCGCCGCCGGGGAAGATCAGCTTCGGCAGCGCTTGCAGGCCGCCGGCCGTCAGCGCCCGCGCGCCGTAGGCGATGCGCTTGCCGCCGCCGAGCATGGCGCTGTATTTCGGATGCGTCTTCAGGCGTTGCATTTCCTCGAACGGCGACAGGTAGGGGTTGCTGTAGCCGGCGCCGACGACCATGCCGATGGAGACGAGGTTGTCGCCGAAGTGATAGCAGAAGGAGCCGCCGTAGGTCGCCGTATCCAGCGGCCAGCCGGCGGTGTGCATGACCATGCCTTTGACGTGGTGCTCGGGCTTCACTTCCCACAGTTCCTTGATGCCGATGCCGGAGACCGGGGGATCGGCGCCGCGGCGCAGATCGAAGCGCGCTTCGATCTCCTTGCCGAGATGGCCGCGGCAGCCTTCGGCGAACAGCGTGTACTTGGCTTGCAGCTCCATGCCGGGCTGGTAGGCGGCGGTGGGCTGGCCGTCGCGGCCGACGCCCATGTCGCCGGTGACGACGCCCTTGACGCGGCCGTGCTCGTCATAGAGCACGGAAGCGCCGGCGAAGCCCGGATAGATTTCGACGCCGAGCGCCTCGGCTTGCTGGCCGAGCCAGCGGCAGACGCTGCCGAGGCTGACGATGTAATTGCCGTGGTTGAGGAAGCAGGCCGGCAGCATGAACTCGGGAAAGCGGATGCCGCCGCTGCGGCTGAGCATGATGAAGCGGTCTTCGCTGACGGGCGTGTCGAGCGGCGCGTCTTTTTCCTTCCAGTCCGGGATCAGCTCGTTCAGTGCGCGCGGGTCCATCACGGCGCCGGAAAGAATGTGGGCGCCGATTTCCGACCCCTTGTCGATCAGGCATACCGCGAGGTCGGCATTGACCTGCTTGAGCCGGATCGCGGCGGCGAGTCCCGCCGGCCCGCCGCCGACCACGACGACATCGAATTCCATCGCTTCGCGTTCCATACCACTCCTTATATCAGCGCTTTGTATCGCGGCATTATAATTCGCCGATTCATCCGGAAGGCTGCCCGTGGAACACTTTCGCAAGCTCGTACACCGCAACGTCATGCCGATCCGCTGGGGCGACATGGATGCGCTCGGCCACGTCAACAACACGATCTATTTCCGCTACATGGAACAGACGCGCGTCGAATGGATCGAACAGCTCGGCTATCCGGTCGGCGTGCAGCAGGACGAAGCGGTGGTCATCGTCAATGCCAGTTGCACCTTCCTGCTGCCGCTCACCTATCCGGGCGAGGTCGAGTGCCGCATGTACGTCGGTCAGCCCGGCCGCAGCAGCATTCCGAGCTTCTACGAACTGCGCAAGGTCGGTGAGGACGTCCTCTACGCCGAAGGCGCCGCCAAGATCGTCTGGATGGCGCCGGCGACGGGCAAGTCGATGCCCCTGCCGCCGCGCATCCTGCAAAGCATCGCCGCCTGAGCCGTCACCGGAGCCTGCCATGAGCTATCCGATCGCCGCGACACCCCTGTGGCAGCCGTCGCCCGAGCGCGTCGCCGCCGCCAATCTGACGGCCTTCATGCGCAGCGTCGGCGAGCGCTGGGGGCGCCGCTGCGACGACTATGCCGGCCTGCACCGCTGGTCGATCGAGCAGCCGGCGGAGTTCTGGACCTCGGTCTGGGAATTCGGCGCCGTGCGCGGCAGCATGGGCGACCGCGTCCTCGTCGACGGCGAGCGCATGCCCGGCGCGCAGTGGTTTCCCGAGGCGCGCCTGAATTTCGCCGCGAACCTGCTGCGGCACCGCGACGCTGCGGACGCGCTGGTGTTCTGGGGCGAGGACAAGGCGCAGCGCCGCATGAGCCGCGCCGATCTCTACGCGCAGGTGGCGCGCCTGGCCGCGGCGATGCGCGCCGACGGCGTGGTCGCGGGCGACCGCATCGCGGCCTATATGCCGAACCAGCCGGAAACGCTGATCGCCATGCTGGCCGCGGCGTCCATCGGCGCGATTTTCACTTCGGCCTCGCCCGACTTCGGCGTTCAGGGCGTGCTCGACCGCTTCGGTCAGGTCGAACCCAAGCTGCTGTTCGTCGCCGACGGCTACTACTACAACGGCAAGACTCTCGACTGCCTGGAAAAGGTCGCCGCGATCGCGGCAAAGCTGCCCACGGTGCAACGCGTCGTCGTCGCCGGCTACGTGAGCGCGGCGGACCGCGACCTGGCGCCGATCCGCAACGGCATCATGCTGGACGACTACGTCGCTGCGCATCGCGCGGCGACGGAAATCGAATTCGCGCTGCTGCCGTTCGCGCATCCGCTCTACATCATGTATTCCTCGGGCACCACCGGCGTGCCCAAGTGCATCGTCCATTGCGCCGGCGGCGCGCTTTTGCAGCATCTCAAGGAGCAGATGCTGCAAGGCGACGTCAAGCCCGGCGATAAGCTCTTCTACTTCACCACCTGCGGCTGGATGATGTGGAACTGGCTGGTTTCGGGACTGGCGAGCGGCGCCACGCTGCTGCTCTACGACGGCAGCCCTTTCGTCGGCCGCGGCAACATCCTGTTCGACTACGCGGCGGCCGAAGGCATGACCCACTTCGGCACCTCGGCCAAGTTCGTCGACGCCTGCGCCAAGATCGAACTCAAGCCGGCGGCCAGCCACGATCTGTCTTCGCTGCGCACCCTGTTCTCGACCGGCAGTCCGCTGGTGCCCGAGGCTTTCGACTATATCCACGCCAACATCAAGCGCGACATGCAGATCGCCTCGATTTCCGGCGGCACCGACATCATCTCCTGCTTCGTCGGCGGCAATCCGCTCGGCGCGGTCTGGCGCGGCGAAATCCAGTGCGCAGGCCTGGGCATGGCGACCGACGTCGTCGATGAAACCGGCCAGCCGGTGCGCGGCGAAAAGGGCGAGCTGGTGTGTACGCGCCCCTTCCCGGTGATGCCGATCGGCTTCTGGAACGATCCCGACGGCGCGAAATATCGCGCCGCCTATTTCGAACGCTTTCCCGGCATCTGGTGCCACGGCGACTTCGCCGAGCGCACGGCGCATGACGGTTTCATCATCTACGGCCGCTCCGACGCCACGCTCAATCCCGGCGGCGTGCGCATCGGCACCGCCGAAATCTACCGCCAGGTCGAGAAGCTGCCCGAGGTCGTCGAATCCATCGTCATCGGCCAGAACTGGGAAAAGGACGTCCGCGTCGTGCTCTTCGTCAAGTTGCGCGAAGGCCTCGTCCTCGACGATTCGCTGGCGACGCGCATCCGCCACGTCATTCGCGCCGACACCACGCCGCGCCACGTCCCGGCCTGCATCGTGCAGGTGCCCGACATTCCGCGCACCAAGAGCGGCAAGATCGTCGAACTCGCCGTGCGCAACGTCGTGCATGGCGAGCCGGTGAAGAACGTCGAAGCGCTGGCGAATCCCGAAGCGCTCGACTATTTCCGCGACCGCAGCGAGCTGAAGAGCTAGCCGGCGTTGCGGCGGCCGCGGCGCACGCCGGCGGAGCGTCGACTACCCGCGCGGCGACGACCGCGCTGTGGCATTCCGGGTAGTCGCTTTACCCGTTTCTCCCAATTGGCAAGTTTTGGCGGCGGGCTATTCTGAGGTCGTTGCCTTAATCAGGGAGTTTTCCGCGCATCGTTTAAATACCGCCAAGCGCGCAACGTCAAGGAGTGCACTCATGAAGCCATCCCACCCCATCCGCCTGTTCGCCGCCACGGTTGTCGCCGTCGCCGGCCTCGGCATCTCGACCGCAAGCGCCGATGTCGGCGCCGAGGACATCAAGGCCCGGCTCGACAGTTACCAGGAAGACCCCCTGGCGCTGTCTACGCCAGCCAACGGCAGCTTCCGCGCCATGGTCGACCGCGTCGCACAGACCATCGCCTACGAACTCAGCTATGCGGGTGTGGAAAGCGGCGTGCTGCAAGCCCATATCCACTTCGGGCGCCATTGGCAAAGCGGCGGCGTTGCGGTTTTTCTGTGCGCCAACGGCGTGCTGAAGCCCAAGCCGACAGTGCCCGACTGCCCGGTCAACGCCGGCACCGTATCGGGTGTCGTCGGCGCCGACGACGTCATCGGCCCGATCAGCCAAGGCATCGCGCCGGGAGAGTTCGCCGAACTGGCCGACGCCATCGCGAATCGCGCGGCCTATGTCAACGTCCATACTCACGCCTTTCCGCGCGGGGAGATTCGCGGGCAGATTCGCTGATTCCGAGGCCGGGCCGAAACCGTGCGTTCCGATCCTGTCGCAGCCCCGGACGGCGCTGGCTGGGGCAGGGCCTCGTACGCTCGCGCCTGACGGGTTCCCGCGGCCTTTATCGGCGCAGCGCACTACCCGTGGCGCGAGGCGCCTGCGCCTTTCTTGCCGGCGCGGCGGCAGCCTCCGACGTTTCGAGCGCAAAGCCGGCGCCGGCGTCGAGCGCCAGGGCGTCGCGCAGGAAGGGCAGCGTATCGTGCAGCGTCTGCGCCAGCGTATAGGGCGGGTTCGCGACGAACATGCCGCTGCCGTGCAGGCCGTAGCCTGTGTCGGCCGGCGTGCGCACCGTCAGCGCGACGTTGAGCCAGTCGGGGGCGAGTTTCTTCAGCTTCTGCGGCAGTTCGCGCGCGTCGCCGCGATTGAGCTGCGGATACCAGACGGCGAAGCTGCCGCTACTGAAACGCGCCAATCCCTCTTTTGTCGCCATCACCGTACGCAGGTAGTCGCGCTTGTCTTCGAAGGCCGGGTCGATCAGCACCAGGCCGCGCCGCGGCGGCGGCGGCAGCACGGCTTTCAGTTCCATGAAGCCGTCGGCCTGGCCGATGGCGACGCGCCGCGCATCGTCGGGGAAATCGCGCGTGAAGTTCTCGCGCAAGAGCTTGTTGTCGGTGCCGTGCAGTTCGAACAGGCGCAGGCGGTCCTGCGCGCGCAGCAGGGTCATCGCGATGTAGGGCGAACCGGGGTAGCGCCGCAGCCGGCCGTCGGGGTTGAAGGCGCGTACGGCGGCGACGTAGTCGGCCAGCGCCGGCGGCAGGTCGCTGCGCGACCAGAGGCGGGCGATGCCGTCGGCGAACTCGGCGTTCTGCGTCGCGTAGCCTTTTTCGAGTGCGTAGCAGCCGGCGCCGGCATGGGTGTCCACGAGCCAGTAGGGCTTCTCTTTCTGACCGAGGTAACGCAGCAACTGGACGAGCACGAAATGCTTGAGGACGTCGGCATGGTTGCCGGCATGGAAGGCGTGGCGGTAACTGAGCATGGGAGAAGCGCGTGAGTGCGGAAGTCGCCACGTTACCACTTCCACTGTACGGTAGGCCGCAGGCCTGAAGCTACTCGCCGATGTCTTCGTGAAGGCAAAGGCAGTTGCCCTCGGTATCCTTGAACCAGGCGGCTTTCTCCGCTCCGAGGACGCAGACGTGGCCGACCGTTCGCAGACCCGGCAAGTCGTAGTCCTCGAAGACCACGCCGGCGCCCTGCAGGGCCTTGATGGCGGCGTCGATGTCGGCGACCTGGAAACTGATCGCCGTGTGGTCGGCCTTCGTGCCGCCCGCTTTCGGGAAGAGGGCGACGATGGCGCCGCCGCCGCAACGGTAGGCGAATTTCCCGTCGGCCTTGAAGCCGACGGGCGTGAGGCCGAGCTTCTCTTCGTAGAAGGCGCGCGCCCGCGCCAGGTCCATGACCGGCAGGATGGTGGTGACGGGTGCATCGGCGAGCATTGCGGCGACGATCGGGATTGCCATGGGCGTCAGCGTAAGCGCGTCGCCGTAGCGCCGAAATACCTGCCGCACGCTATTTGCGCTACCGGTAACACGGGAGGGAAGCGCTTTCTTTACGCCAGGGTGCGCGCGAAGAATTCGACTGTGCGCGCGAATGCCAGCTTTGCGCAGGCGGCGTCGTAAACCTCCGCGCGGGTTTCGTTGCAGAAGGCGTGGGCGGCGTCGTAGCGGAAAATCTCCGGACTGCGGCCGGCGGCGCGCATGGCGGCCTCGAGTTGATCGACCGCTTGCGGCGTGCACCAGTCGTCGCGCTGCGCGAAGTGGGCCTGGAACGGAATGCGGATTTGCTCCGGCGCGGCGAAGTCGGCGGGCGGGATGCCGTAGAAGCAGCTCGCGGCGGCAATCTCCGGCACATGCACGGCGGCGGCGATGGTCAGCGCGCCGCCCATGCAGTAGCCGACGACGCCGACGCGGCCGGCCGTCCGCTGCAAGTGGAGCGCGGCGCCGCGGATGTCCTGGTGCGTCGCCCCGGCGAAATCGAGGCCGTCCATCATATGGCTGGCCTCGTCCGGATCCTGCGTCACGCGCCCCCGGAACAGGTCCGGCGCCAGGGCGCTAAAACCGGCAGCGGCGTAGCGGTCGGCGAGGTTGCGGATGTGCGCATTCAGCCCCCACCATTCCTGGATCACGATCACGGCGGGCCGGCCGGCGCCGGCATCCGCGAAGTAGGTTTGCCGACGACCAAGGAAGTGCCGAGCCCGGTGAAGGCATCGTTCCCGATCGTGCCGGAAGCCGGCGACATCCTTATCGACGCCAAGACAATGCTTGCGGCGCTCGACAAGCCCGGGCCGCGACGAAGTAGCCATGCAGCGGGCAAACGCGCTCGGGCGGGCAGTCATGCTCGCGCGCGCATTGTGCCTGAGTCTGGTCGGTGAGCACGTATTCCCGGATCGCCGTGCACGGCGCGATAGGCGAGTCGAACATGGCCTCTTCCGTATTGTCGTGGCAACGCTCTTCTCTTTCATCATAGTTGCTCCACCGCGCTTCGCGCGTCCCGCGACGGACGAAACGGGTCGTTGTGGAAATGCGGGGTTGAGGCCAGCGCGCGCCGTGGGTAGCGGGTGGCCGACTCCGCTCATGTCCCCCTGGCCGGGCTGCGCCCGGCCATTCCTCCTTTACTTCGCTACGTCGGCCACCCACCACCCGCGGCGGCAAGCGCCCGTGCCTTGGAGCCGGAAAGCCGCTGGGCGCTTC
>JACRPB010000109.1:17173-22774 GCA_016214175.1 Rhodocyclales bacterium | reverse complement strand
GGCCAGGTCGCCGCGATGTCGGAAACCTCGAGCGGCCTCGGCCTGAGTTTCGCCCGCCTCATCGCCGCCCGCCACGCCACGCCGGCGGGCCGGCACGGCCGCGTCGAACTCGCCAACGGCGAGGGCGCGCGCTTCTCCCTAATCCTGCCTTGACTTAGAGCCGAATAGGGATCGTCGGCGCGGGGTACGATTCCTACTGAGATCGGCTCTTAAACGCCCCAGCCGGCGGCTGCCAACTGAAGCTGCCGCCGCTCGCCGAAAACAGGCGCGAGCCGGCATTGCCGATTTCGCGCAGGCGCCGATGCAGGTCCTTCGCCGGCAGGCTCGATAGCGGCGGCGCATCGAGGTCGGGGCGGTAGGTATGGGCGCGGGCGTCCCCGGTGACCTCGCCGAACTCGCACGAGATGCCGCGTGCCGCCGCGTCGCGGGCCTGCTCCAGGGCCGCGATTTCCTGCTCCGTCGTCTCGAAGTCCGCGCGCAGCGGCTTCAGTTCCTCGGTCAGTTGGGCCACGCGCCGCAGCAGCGGCGCGACGCGGTCGAGCAGGGTTTCCCATTGCCCCTGCTGGGTCGGATTCATGACCAGGGTCTTCGCCTTCAGCAGCGGCTGGATCGACATGTAGCGCTTCATGTCGGCGTGGGCGGTCAGGGCCTGCAAGTCGGCCTTGCGCTGGTCGATCGCCGGCCCCAGCTTGGCGCGCGTCTTTTCCAGCTCCGCCAGTTCCTTGTCGAGACGGCTCAGGTCCGGCAGCAGGAGGGTGACGGCGGTAGCCTCGTCCTTGCGCGCGCCGGCGCTCTTCAGCACCACCTTCTTCGCCGCGATGGCGCAGCCTTCGCACTGCTCGATTTCCACTTCGTCGGCGACGATGTCGCAACTGACGGCGCGGCCGACGACGACGCGGGCTGCGACGATGAGGCAGCTTTCGGCACGCGCCGCAGTGACTTCGCCGCCGAGCGCTTCGAGCGTCGCGCGCGAAGCCGAATCGGCGACGACGATGCGGCCGCCGGGGCTGCGCGCGCTGCCGCTGGCGATGCTGCGCTTGACGGTGATGCAGCCGCCGTCGGACAGCAGATTGCCATAGACGTCGGCGAAGAAAGTCATGTTGTGGCCTTCGACGGCGCGCTTCTCCTGGACTTCGCCATGCTCTTCGTAGTCGTCGCCGGCCAGCGACAAGTCGCCGGTGGTGCGCATGCTGACGCCGGCGCGGCTGACGATCTTGTCGACCACCGAGATCTGGCCCGAATTCGCGTCGATGTCGAGGAAGCCGTCCTTGGCGGCGACGACGAATTCCACCCCGCCGTCGCGCAACACGCGCGTACCGGGCCCGGCCAGGGTCTCGATGTCGAAGTCCTTGACCGCCACCGGCTCCAGCTCGCGGCCCTGCACGTCCCAGCCGGAACGGCCGCCCAGCCGCGGCAGTTTCTTGAACAGGCGGGTGCCCGCGGTCACTTGCGGAAAGCGGTTGCGGTACTGCCGCAAATCCATGCGGCCGTTGGACAGCAGGCGCGGCGCGTCGTCGCGGTGGAGCAGGTCGGTCTGCTCGTCGATGCCGGCATCCTTGCCCTGGCTCGGCACCGTCGCCTTCGCGAAAACGAGGCGCTCGACCTGATCGCGGGCGATGGCGTCGCGCACCGCCTTGGCGTCGATGCCGAAGCGCACGCCCTTGGTCCACAGCGCGGCGACGAATTCGTCGAAATCGGCGTACAGACGCTCCTTGACCTTGCGCGTGCCGGAGCCGTCGGTAGTGGCGCCGTCGGCCTCCTCGCGCTCGACGCTGATCTGCTCGAACATGAACTCGGCCGACTTGCCGCCGGCGTCGAGTTTGACGCTGCGGTAAATGCCGCGCCGCTCCTCGGGAAAGGCGACGACGTCGCGCGCCAGGCGCAGGCGCGGATGCCTGCCGCGCTTGCGCAGCTCGGCGACGTTGCCGGCGATGTCTTCGAGACTCCAGAGGAACACCAGATTGAGGAAGACCTCGTAGTCGAGATCGACGAAGCGGGCGCCGGCGGCAAACACGCGCTCGACGAACTGCGCCATCAGGCCGCGCGCGTTCAGCGCCGTCAAGTCGACGACGAGGCCGTCGTCCTGGCGCAGTACAAAGGGCGGCAGCAGGATCTGTCCCGCAGTGAGATCGGCAACCGTGCCGATGACGGATTTTTCGTTCATAGGCTTCTCAGTCGCTTTCCGGCCGCGGCCAGCGTTTCTTCGTTCTTGGCAAAGCAAAAGCGCACGACGCGATGGTCGTCGCCGGCGGGATAGAACACCGACACCGGTATCGTCGCCACGCCGTGCTCGACCGTCAGCCGCCGCGCAAACGCGGTGTCGGGCTCGTCGCCGACGGCGTCGTAGCGCGCCAACTGGAAATAGGTGCCGGCACAGGGCAGCGGCTCGAAGCGCGAGCCGGCCAGTTCGTTGCGCAGGAAATCGCGCTTGTTGCGGTAGAACTCCGCCAGGTCGGCGGCGAAGCCGGGATCGTCGCGCATGAAGTCGGCCAGCGCCAGTTGCGCCGGATGGTTGACGGCGAAGACGACGAATTGGTGCGCCTTGCGGAACTCGGCCGTCAAAGCGCGCGGCGCCAGGCAGTAGGCGATCTTCCAGCCCGTGATGTGGTAGGTCTTGCCGAAGCTGGAGACGACGAAGCTGCGCTCGGCCAGGGCCGGATAACGCGCCACGCTCTCGTGGCGTCCGCCGTCGAAGACCATGTGTTCATAGACCTCGTCGGCGAGCACGACGATGCCGGTATCGCGCACCAGGGCTTCCAGCGCCGCCATGTCGGCAACCGACCAGACCGCGCCGCTCGGATTGTGCGGCGTGTTGATGACGATCATGCGCGTCTTCGGCCCGACCAGCGCGCGCACTTCGTCCCAGTCGGGCAGGTAGTCCGGAAACCGTAGCGTCGCGAACACGGCGCGGCCGCCGTTCAATTCGATCGCCGGCACGTAGGAGTCGTACACCGGAGCGAATACGATCACCTCGTCGCCGGGCCGCACGCAGGCGGCGATCGCCGTGTAGATGCCATGCGTCGCGCCGGCGGTGACCGTGATCTCGTCCTCGACGTCGTAGCGCGCGCCGTAAAGCGCCGCGACCTTTTCGGCGATGGCCTCGCGCAAGGGCAGCGCGCCCGCCATCGGCGCGTACTGGTTGCGACCGGCGGCCATGTGGTGGGCGACGCGCTCGAGCAGGCGCGGCGGCGGCGCGAAGTCCGGAAAACCCTGCGACAGGTTGATCGCGCCGTGCTCGGCGGCAAGGCGCGACATCACCGTGAATATCGTCGTGCCGACCTGCGGCAGCCGCGAGGGAATTCCGGGGAAGCCCATTCAGTCGATCGCCAGCAGCTCCACTTCGAACACCAGCGTCGCGTTCGGCGGAATCACGCCGCCGGCGCCGCGCGCACCGTAACCGAGATTGGGCGGAATCGTCAGCTTGCGCACGCCGCCCACCTTCATGCCCTGCACGCCCTCGTCCCAGCCGGCAATGACGTGGCGCGCGCCGAGCGCGAATTCGAAGGGCTCGTCGCGGTCCTTGCTCGAATCGAACTTGTCGCCGCTCGTCAGCCAGCCGGTGTAATGGACGGTGACGTGCTGGCCGGCGACGGCGACGGGGCCATCGCCTTCCGTCGTGTCTTCGATGACGAGGCCGCTGGCGCTGGTGATGGGGGTGCTCATGTGACTATCCTTTGCAGGCTGGAATGGCCCGCCATTATGCCTTGGCGCGCCCGGCGACGGAAAGCCGCTGCCGCGCATCGCCCCCCACCCGCGCGGCGACGCCGGGAGGCATCGGCATCGCCGGACGCGCCGGATCGTGGATGAGCGCTTCTGCCGCCATCAAATTTTCTTACCCGATCCATCGCCGTGCCGATCTATTCCCATGAAATATTTGGCTTCGCGTATGCTCCGAAAACAATAAGAAAGACCGGAGCTGCGCTGCATGCAGGGAGACACCCCAACCCCTTTCGCCCTCATCGTCGAGGACCACCCTCTGGTCGCGAGTTCGCTTGCCGCCTGCATCCGCGACTGCGATGCGGCCCTGGCGGCGGTGGGCGCCGAGACCCTCGGCGCCGCCTTGCACATCCTGGCGTCGCGGCCGGCGCCGGCGCTGATACTCACCGATCTGGCGCTGACGGATACGAACGGCATCGAAACGGTACGCCGGCTGCGGGCGGCGGCGCCGCAAAGCGCCTTGCTGGTGGTCACCGCGCAGGACGATGCGGCGCTGCGCAGTCAGGCGACGGAACTGGGGGCGATCGGCTACCTGGTGAAGACGGCATCGATACAGGCGCTGCGGGAAGAAATCCGCGCCGTCATCGGCCGTTGCGAGATCAAGGGCGGCGCTGCGCCGGCAACGGCCGAGCCGCTGAACGGACTGCTGACGCCGAAGCAGATCACGGTGCTCGAAGAGCTGGCGGCGGGCCGCAGCAACAAGGAAATCGCCGCGCGCCTGGGCATCAGCGACGTCACGGTGGCTTCCCACATGAAGGAAATTCTGGGGCGGCTGGCGGTGCGGAATCGCACCGAGGCCGTCGTCCGTTACTTGCAGTGCGTCAACCCGTCGTCCGAGCGCACACCGCCCCGCTCGCCTTAGAGCCTATTTCAGTAGGAATCATGCCCCGCGTTGAGACCAGGATCGGATGGATGCAAGGCGCAGCGCGCAGCCAATGGTTGTTCCATTGGCAAGCGTTGCAACGCCGCAGACGCGGATCCTGGTCTCAACCCGCAGGGCCGGTGGGCGGCGGGCGCATTGCCGCGTTGCGCCGCGCTTGTGGAGATTTACTACACGGCGCGAGGCGCGCCTTGCACTGCATCCCGCCGCCCACCGGCGCGGGGCATGATTCCTACTGAAATAGGCTCTTAGATGAAACGCGCATGGCTAGTTCTCCTGGCCGCCGGCTGCCTGGGATGCGCAGCAGCGGCGACGCCGGCCGCAGCGCCGCCGATCGAAATCGCGCGCGACGCCGAGCAGGTGCCGGTCTGGCAGGGCGCGCGCATCGTCACCAGCCCGGATCGGGCGCTGACGCCGCAGCAGGCGGCACAGTTGGCGGCCGGCAGCGGCGCCAAGAGCGTCGTCGGCCCCAACGAAGTGCTCGGACGCGCCAGCGACCCCTACTGGGTCCTGTTTTCGCTGCGCAACCCGGAAGCGACCGATCTGTTGCGCCTGCTCGCCCTGGAGTCGACCACCCAGGACGACGTCCGGCTCTACGAGCGCCTGGAGACGGGCGGCTGGCGCCAACTGAAATCCCAGGCCGAGCTTGCCGACGGACGCTTCGGCGGCGGCACCGCGTTTCCGGTGTGGACCCTGCGCCTGGAGCCGCAGCGGAGCAGCGAGTGGCTGCTGCGCATCGAAGGTCCGGCGATCGTGCGCGTGCCGCTGTTCGTCTATCAACCGCTGCGCTTTGCCGAAAGGGAAAGGCGCATACACGTCGCCATCGGCATCGCGCTCGGGAGTTGCCTCGTCATGGGCATCTATGTCGCCACCCTGCGCCGCTATCTCGACGACCGCTCGACGTCCCTGTTCCTCTGCATACTGATCGCCGACCTGGTGGGAGCGCTATGGCTCAGCGGCTTCCTCGCCAGCCAGTTTCCCGGCGTGCCGGAGCGCGTGCTCAG
>JACRPB010000109.1:0-17165 GCA_016214175.1 Rhodocyclales bacterium | reverse complement strand
GGTTTCCGCTGATTTTTCCCGTCGCGGCGCGCGTGCTTCTGGTCACCGGCGGAGCGCTGATCGCACTCATCCTCGTCGTCGTCTCCAGCCGTGCCACGCGCCGCGGCATTCCGTTTTCGGGCTTCATCGCCGCGGCCTGGTTCTGCTATCTGTTCGTCGGTGCGTCCTTCCTGTTTGCGCGGCTTGCCGGGAATCTGCTGGCTTGGACGTCGAACGCGCTGGTGCTGACGCAGGCGACCGTCGTCGCCCTACTGTTCGGGTTCGCCATGAGCCAGCGCATGCTGCGGCAGCGCGACGTCCTCGTCGCGACGCGCCAGGAAGCCGTCATGCAGCACGAAAAAGTGGCGGCGCTCATGCGCGAGCGCAGCCTGCTGTTTGCCGCCACCAATCACGACTTGCGCCAGCCGTTGCTCGGCGTCAGCCTGTTTGCGAACCTGCTGCGATCGGCAACGGCGCCGGCGGAAAGAGAAGAGCGCGCGCACAAGCTGGAGATGGCGCTGAGCGAAGTCGACGACCTGCTCGTCGGCATCCAGCAACTCGCCGCCGTCCATGAGGTGGACCGGCCGCCGCCCGCCACGACGATCGGACTCGACGACCTCCTGGCGCCGCTGATCGAGGAGTACCGCGGCCGGGCGGAATTCAAGCGCATCACCATCCGCTACGTGCCGTCGCGCCTGACGGTGACGACGCATGTCCCTTACTTCCAGCGCATCGTCCGCAACGTGCTCGCCAACGCCATTCGCTACAGCGACCGCGGCGACCGCGTGCTGGTCGGATGCCGCCGCAGCGGCGGACTGCGCCTGGTGATCAGGGATTCCGGTCGCGGCATGACCGAAGAGCAGACGCGGCGAGCGTTCGAGGCGTTCCAGCGCTTCGATCCCGAGATGTCGATTCCCGACGGCTTCGGCCTCGGCCTCTTCAGCACCAAGAGCCTGGCCAACGCCCTGAAACTGGCGGTCGGTCTGCGCAGCAATCGCGGCCGCGGCATCGAGTTCAGCATCGAACTGCCGCGGCCGATTTCCGCGAGCATTTCCACGTAGAAATTCCCGATTTCCGGAATCCTGCCGTGCAGAAATTGCTGCGCGGTGAACATCGGCCGCAGCAGTACGCCGACCTCCCCAAAATGGGGGATGCCCCTCCCTGGGCTTTACCGTATTTTTCGGTATGCGTGCCTACCGAGCGCCAGATTCGTGAGGTTCCGCTTTTTCAAAATAGCAACAGACAAACGGCGCGCCCGGCCATGAGCGCCAGCAACAGGGGGAGACCGCTTGACCATCCGTGGATCATCTTGTCGACGCAGGCGCGCGCCTTGTCGACTGCCGACCTCGATGCTCCTGGCGCTCTTGCCTTGCGCCGTCCTGGCCCAGACCCCGCCCGACGCCGGACGCATCCTCCAGGAAACCCGACCGCAACCCGAGCGCGGCCCTGCGCTCGCGGTGCCGCCAATCCAGACGCCGCCGCGGCCGGCGACCGCCCCGGCCGCCGCCGGCGAGGTCCGCGTCCAGGTCAGCCAGTTCGACTTTACCGGCAACAGCGCCCTGACGACGGAAACCCTGCGCGCCGCCGTCGCCCAGTGGACCGGCCGCGCCCTCAATTTCGGCGAACTCATTCAGGTCGTCGAAGCCGTCGAAGCGCGCTACAAGGAGGCCGGCTACTTCCTCGCCCAGGGCTATCTGCCGCCGCAGAAAATCCGCGACGGCGCCATCGAGATCGCCATCACCGAAGGCCGCATGGGCGAAGCCCGGCTCGAAGGCGAAAGCCGCATCGATCCGGACGTCGTCTTCGGCTATCTCGACCGCCTGCCCAAGGGCGAGGCGCTCACGCTGCCTCTGCTCGAACGCCAGGTCCTGCTCATCAACGAGCTCGCCGGCAGCCGCGCCAGTCTCGACCTCCAGGCCGGCGAGACCCCCGGCAGCACCGACGTCGTGCGGCGAACTGCCCGTCGGCAGCGACGGCTGGCGACTCAGCGCCGCCGCCTCCCGCGCCGAATACAGCCTCGGCGGCGCCTTCGCCAATCTCCAGGCCACCGGCCAGGCCGACTCCTGGCGCCTCGGCGCCGCCTATCCGCTGGTGCGCAGCCGCGCGACCAATCTCAAGCTCCAGCTTGAGGCCGACCTGAGCAAGCTCATCGACCGCTTCGGCAGCGCCAACATCGAAACCGACAAGCGCAGTCGCGGCGTCAGCGCCACCGCCAGCGGCGACTGGCTCGACGAATTCATGGGCGGCGGCTCGACCCGCGCCGATCTGGCGCTGCGCAGCGCGACGCTGCTCCTCGGCGCCACCGCCGCCGCGCAGGATGCGCCGCCGGCCGGCCCCGGCGCCGCCGGCCGCTTCGCCAAGGCCACGCTCACCGTCCTGCGCCAGCAGACCGTCACGCGCGACACCAGCCTGCAACTGCAACTCACCTACCAGCTCTCCGGCAAGAACCTCGACTCCTCGGAAAAACTCAGCCTCGGCGGTCCGGGCACGCTGCCCGGTTATGCCAACGGCGAGGCCAGCGGCGACGACGGCATCCTGCTCAAGCTCTCCCTGCGCTGGCAGGCGCTGTCCGAGCTCGCCCTCACCGTCTTCGGCGACTACGCAAAGTTGCGGCTTGCCCACGACCCCTTGCCGGCCGCGACCGCCAACCACAAGCGCATGACCGACGTCGGCATCGGCGCCGACTGGACGCTGGGCAAGGGCTTCACCGCCAGCGCCCTGCTCGCCTGGGCGGGCCGGGAAGCCCCCAACCCGATGGACAACGACACGCCCAGGTTCTGGTTCGGCCTGGGCTGGGCCTGGTAAAGGAGACGAATCGATGAGCAAGGCAATCGAAAGACTGGCGGCCGAGTTGATGAAACTCTCCAACGACGAATGGTCCGGCGCCGTCGCGCGCTGGCAGGCCGGCGGCGATTGGGCCGAAGTCTTCGGCGCCGCCTGGGATGAAATTTCCGAACGACTCTGCGACGTCGATCGCGACGGCCTCGCGGCCAGCGACGCCGCCGCCGCGGACGAAATGTCTTGCGACGCTCTGCCGCAACTGCGCATCAGGCCGCAACCGCAGACATGAGACGCACCGCGGCCAGACGCGCGCCACGCCGGCGGCAGATTCTGGCCGCAGCGCTCGCACTCTTCGGCGCACCGGCCTGGGCGCTCGACGCCGCAGCGCTGCCCACGGGCGGCAAGCTCGTCGCCGGCAGCGCCACCCTCAGCCAGACGGCCAACGTCCTCACGGTCAGGCAGACCAGCCAGCGTGCCGCGCTCGACTGGCAAAGCTTCGACATCGGTGCCGCCGCCGGCGTCGATTTCGTCCAGCCCAGCAGCAGTTCGATCACGCTCAACCGCATCCTCGGCAACGACGCCAGCCGCATCTACGGCAAGTTGAACGCCAACGGGCAAGTCTTTCTCAGCAATCCGCACGGCATGCTGTTCGCGCGCGGCGCCCAGGTCAATGTCGGCGGCATACTGGCGACGACGCTGCACCTCGGCAACGACGACTTCATGGCCGGCCGCTACCGGCTCACCGCTCCCGGCAGCGGCGACATCCGCAACGAAGGCGCCATCGCCGCCCTGGGCAGCGCCGCGCTGATCGGCAACGACGTCCAGAACGCCGGCCGCATCGTCGCCACCACGGTCGTCCTCGCCGCCGGCGACGCCGTCGCCATCGACCTCAGCGGCGACGGCCTGATCCGCGCCCGCGTCGTCGATGCGGCGCTCCGCGCCAACATCGAAAACAGCGGCGGCATCGAGGCCGCCCAGGTCGCGCTGACGACCGGGCAGACGCGCGACACGCTCGACCGCGTCGTCAACAACAGCGGCTTCGTCAGAGCCACGGGCCTCGCCAGCGTCGATGGCGAACTCGTGCTCGAAAGCGGCCGCGTCGCCAATACCGGCGCCCTGGCGGCGGCCAATGCGAACGGCAGCGGCGGCAACATCACCTTGTCCGGGGCGGCGGTCATGCTCGGCGGCACGGTGGCGGCCGACGGCGCCACGCGCGGCGGCGGCATCGCCATCGACGCCGACGCCGCCTCGTTCGCCGGCCGCCTGAGCGCCACCGGCGGCAGCGGCGCGGGCGGCAGCATCGACATCCGCGCGCAGACGCTGGCGCTGCACAACGTCTGGTCCGCGCTCGACGTCAGCGGCGTCACGGGCGGCAGCATCCGCGAAACGGCGGGGCAACAGATCACCTCGTCCGCGACGTATCTCGCGCTCGGCAGCGGCGGGCTTGGCGGTCGCATCGACATGAGCGCGCCGGCGACCAAGCTGCTCTCGGCACAGCTCGACGCCAGCGGCGCCACGGGCGGCGGGCGCATCCGCCTCGGCGGCGAATACCAGGGCGGCAGGAACCTGAAGACGGACGAATTGCCGAACGCCCAGACCCTGGCCATCTCCGCCGGCAGCAGCATCAAGGCGGACGCCACGCAGCAGGGCGACGGCGGCACCACGATCCTGTGGTCGGAGCTCGAATCGGCGCTCTATCCCACGATCAGCGCCAAGGGCAAGAACGGCGGCGGCTTCGTCGAACTGTCTTCCGCCGAAAGACTCCTGTGGGGCGGCAGCGTCGACGCCGGCAGCGGCGGGCGCGTGCTGATGGACCCCAAGAACATCGTCATCCAGGACGCCAGCGCCGACCTGCAATACAACCTGGTGCTGGGCTACAACTACAATGGCCTGCCGCGGCTGGGCATCGGCCTGCAGACGGCCGACAGCTTCGGCTTCGCCGTCGCGCTGTCGGGCACGCAGCTCGCGGTGGGGGCCATCGGCGACGACGGTTTCGCCAACCCGGCCTTGAACAGCGGCGCGGTCTATCTGTTCAACAATCCCTACTCCACACCGACGCTCGCCGGCATCATCGGCAAGGGCTACACGGGCACGGGCAACTACAACCTGGCGGCGCTGGAGTCCGGCGACTCGTTCGGTTATTCGGTGGCACTGTCGGGTACGCGGCTGGCGGTGGGCGCTATTGGCGACGACGGTTACGGCATCGCCTCGACGACGTCCAACAGCTACGGCGCCGTCTACCTGTTCGACAATCCCTTCAGCGCCACGCCGACGCTCAGCGGCACCTTCGGCAAGGGCTATACGGGTACCGGCGACTACGATGCCGGCGCCCTGGCGACATTTTCCAACTTCGGCGCCAGCGTCGCCCTCTCCGGTACGCAACTGGCGGTAGGGGCAATCGGCCACGGCGATGCCGGCGGTGACGGGCTGATCTATGGCGCGGTCCATCTGTTCAAGGACGTCGCCACCACCCCGACGCTGTCCGGCATCATCGGCAAGGGCTACACGGGGAGCGGCAACTTCGACCTCGTCACGCTGGAGGATATGGATACATTCGGCAGAGCAGTGTCGCTCTCCGGCACCCAACTGGCGGTAGGCGCTTCCGGCGACGACGGCGCCGACAACCTGACCGCGGATAGCGGCGCCGTCTATCTCTTCAGCACGCCCTTCAGCACGCCCACCCTCACCGGCACCCTCGGCAAGGGCTATACGGGTGCCGGCAGCTACGACTTTTCGGCGCTGAAGTCGACCGATGGCTTCGGCACTTCGGTCGCGCTGTCGGGCACCCGGCTGGCGGCCGGCGCCTTCGGGGACGACGGCTATGGCGCCGTCTCCACCACCCTGAATTACGGCGCCGTGCATTTGTTCAGCAACGTCGACGGCACGCCGACCTTCGCCGGCACCCTCGGCAAGGGCTACACGGGAACCGGCAGTTTCAACATGGCCGGACTGAAGACCAGCGATGCTTTCGGCCGCAGCGTCGCCTTGTCGGGCAGCCAACTGGCGGTGGGCACCAGCGGCGACGACGGCTACGGCAGCACCGTCACGACGCGCAATTTCGGCGCGGTCCATCTGTTCGCCAACGCCGACGGCACGCCGACGCTCGCCGCTACCCTCGGCAGCGGCTACACGGGTGCAGGCAACGTCGACCTGCGGCTGCTGGTCGGTAACGATTCCTTCGGCAGCGCCGTCTCGCTCTCGGGCACGCAACTCGCGGTCGGCGCTTACGGCGACCAGGGCTACGCCGGCGCGGTGTATTTGTTCAGCAATCCCTACACCACGCCGACGCTCTCCGGCGTCATCGGCAAGGGCTACGCCGGGGCCGGCAATTTCAATGTCAGCACGCTGGAGACATGGGACTTGTTCGGCAACGCCGTATCGCTGTCCGGCACGCAACTGGCCGTCTGTGCCTACAACGATGGCGGCAACGGCAATGTCGCTCCCGGCAGCGGCGCGGTCTATCTGTTCAACAACCCCTACAGCGCCAGCCCCACACTCGCGGGCGTCATCGGCAAGGGTTATACGGGGACAGGCAGCGTCAACCTGAGCACACTGGAGGAATACGACAGCTTTGGTTCCGCCGTCTCCCTGTCGGGTACTCAACTGGCGGTAGGCGCCTTTGGCGATGCCGGCCTCGACAACCTCGCCCCCTACAGCGGTGCGGTGTATCTGTTCAACAATCCCTACACCGCCCCCGCGCTGGCCGGCACCATCGGCAAGGGCTACACCGGTGGCGGCAACATCGACCTGGCCGCGCTGGAGTCCGGGGACTACTTCGGTTCCGCCGTGTCGCTCTCCGGCGCGCAACTGGCGGTGGGGGCCATGTATGACGCCGGCGCCGATAACGCCACGCCGGGCGCCGGCGCGGTCTATCTGTTCAACAACCCCTTCACCACGCCCGCGCTCTCGGGCCGCATCGGCAAGGGCTACACGGGTAGCGGTAGCTACGACCTAGCCGCGCTGGAGTTGTACGACAACTTCGGCGTCTCCGTATCGTTGTCCGGCACGCAACTGGCCGTCGGGGCTACCGGTGACGCCGGCTTCGGCAACGCCGCCCCCTACAGCGGCGCGGTCTATTTGTTCAACAACCTCGATACCACGCCGACCCTGGCCGGCACCATCGGCAAGGGCTACACGGGTGCCGGCAACCTCGATTTGAGCGCACTGGAGGACAGCGACACCTTCGGCATCGGCGTATCGCTGTCCGGCACCCAACTGGCAGTCGGCGCACCGTATGACGCCGGATTCAATAACGCCGCCGGCGCCAGCGGCGCGGTGTACCTGTTCTCCCTGGGGCTGACCAGCAGCGACCCCGCCGACGGCCAGCTTTTTTCCGCCACCCCCGGCACCGACGCCACCATCACCCCGACCAGCATCGTCGAGATCCTGAACACCGGCGCAGCGCTGACCCTGCAGGCCAACAACGACGTCACCGTCGCCAGCAACATCCTCGTCCAGAATCCCATCGGCGCCGGTGGCGCGCTGACCCTGCAGGCCGGGCGCTCGCTCCTGGTCAATGCCACCATCGACACCGACGGCGGCGCCCTGACCCTGGTCGCCAACCACGCCGGCGCCGACGCCGCCCACCGCGACGCCGGCACGGCGCTGCTCGACGCCTCGACCGCCACGCTGCGGGCGTCGACGCTGAGCTTCAGCAATACCGGCGGCGACATCCTGCTCAACAACCTCAGCGCCACCGGCGCGGTGGTCAGCGACGCGCCCACTTTCACGCGCCTGACGGGCTTCAACGACCTCGTGGCCGGCTTCGATGCGCGGAGCGGCGGCGTCGGCGGCGCCGGCGCCCTGAACATTGCCGGCGGCTGGCTCGTTCTCGGGGCCACGTCGACGCTGGGCGGCCTGACGCTCGACGGCGGTGCCACGCTCAATCTTGACGGCACGCTGAACGCGCCCTCGTTCACCAATAACGGCACCCTGTCGGGAACGGGCACATTCCGGGTCGGCAGCGGCAGCGGCACGCTGACCAACGCCGGCATTCTCGCCCCGGGCGGCGACCCGGGCACGATCGGCACGCTGACCATCGACGGCCACCTCGCCAACACGGCCAGCGGCGTACTGAAACTGGATCTCAACGGCACGGCGGCCGGCAGCCACGACCGGCTCGCCGTCACCGGCGCCGCCAGTTTCGCCGCCGGCAGCAGCCTCGACCTGTTCGGCTTCGGCGGCGCCGGGGCCTACCCGGTCGTCACCGCCGCCGGCGGCGTCAGCGGCAGCGCGACGGCCACCGGCGGCTACTTCAGCCAGACCATCGCGATCAACGCCAGCAACCTCACCGTGACGGCGACCGCCAACCTGCTCGAAAACGCCGTCACCTGGGACGGCGGCGCCAATACCGCGAACTGGGAGGACGCCGCCAACTGGAGCAGCGACACGCTGCCCGGCAGCGACAGCAACATTTTCATCGAGCGCTGGTGGACCGTCGCCAATGCCAGCGGCGCTTCGCTGGGCAAGAACCTGGTAAGCCGCTCGCCGCTCGCGCTGTCCGGCGGCAGCCTGACGCTGGCGGGCAGCGCCCTGTTCTCCGACGTTCTCACCATCAGCGGCGGCACACTGACCAGCGCCGGCGCGATCACCGTCGCCAGCGGCGGTACGCTTTACTGGAGCGGCGGCAGCATCGACGCCAGCGCGCCCGCGCCGCTCGCCACCCTGGCCGGTTCGACGACCTACTACAGCGGCGGCACGCTGGGCGCCAACCGCGCCTGGACCAGCAGCGGCGACTTGCGTCTATCCGGTAACCACACCACGGCCAGCCTGCCGGCCTTCGTCCGCAGCGGCGGCAGCGTGAATCTCGCCGCCGTCTTCGACCTCGGCGGCAGCACGCTCGACATCGGCAGCGCCGGGCGCTTTGGCGCAGGCGGGCTGACCTCCTTCAGCGGTACCCTCAGGAACGGCACGGTGCTGAGTACGGATGCGACGCCGCTCGCCGCCAGCGGCACGAGCGCCAGGCTCGACGGCGTGACGCTCGGCGGCAGCGCGCTCACCGCCAGCGGCGACCTCATCGTCAACAACGGCATCACCCTGGCCGACGGCGTGACGGTCGACAAGGGCAGCGCCACCTGGAAGTTCGGCGGCAGCGGCACGCAGCACATCGCCACCCCCGGCACGGCGACGCTCGTCGGCAGCGGCGGCGGCTTGCAGGCCGGCTACGACTACTACGCATATGGGCAGACGCTGCAAATCGATGCCGGCGTCACGCTCCAGGGCTGGGGCGGCCTGACGAAGAACTACCCCGCTACCTTCATCAACGCCGGCACCATCAACGCCAACACGGCCGGACAAGACTTCGCCGTCAGTTCCACCACCTTCACCAACAGCGGCACGCTCAACGTCACGGCAGGGACGATGAGCCTCACCCCCACCAGCTTCACCCAAAACGGCAACGTCAACCTTGCCGCTGGCACCACGCTCAGCGCGCCGTCTTTCACCAACAACGGCACGCTGACGGGCAGCGGCACCCTCACCGTCGGCGGCGGCACCGGCACGCTGACCAATGCCAGGATCATCGCGCCCGGCGACGGACCCGGCGCAGCCGGCACGCTCACCCTGAACGGCAAACTGGCGACCAGCGGGGCCAATGCCGTGCTGGTCATGGACTTGAACGCCGCCGACAGCTTCGATCGGCTGGTCGTCGGCAGCACCGCGAATTTCGCTACCGGCAACAAGATCGAGCTGTCCGGCATCGGCGGCGCCGGCGCCTATTCGATCGTCAGCACCGGCGGCGCGATCACCGGCACCCCCACTGCGTCGAGCCTGACCTTCACCCAGACCACGGCCGTCGCCGGCAACGCCGTGACGGTGACGGCGACGGCGAACACGGCGGAAAACGCCATCTACTGGGACGGCGGCGCCGGCACCTGGAACTGGGCCGATGCCGCCAACTGGAGCGCCAATGCGCTGCCCACCGGCGCGGACAACGTCCTCATCAACGCGTCCGGTACCGTCGCCATCGATGCCGGCACACAGAGCGGCAAGAATCTGGTGAGCCTGAGCGATTTCTCGCTCGCGGGCGGCAGCCTCGATCTGTCGGGCACCGCCTTGTTCGCCAGGACCGCCGCCATCGGCAGCGGCACGCTGACCAGCGGCGGCACCATCACCGTCGCCAGCGGCGCCACGCTCAACTGGAGCGGCGGCACGCTCGGCGCCACCACGGCCGCAGCCCTGGCCACGCTGTCGGGATCCACCACCAATTTCAGCGCCGGTACGCTGGGCGCCAACCTCGCCTGGACCAGCAGCGGCACCTTGAATCTCGCCGGCAACCTCAGCGTCGCCGGCCTGCCCACCTTCACGCGCACGGCGGGCAGCACCGTCAATCTGACGGGCCTCCTGGACAACCGCAACAACACGCTGGACGTCGGCGATGCCGGCCGCTTCGGCAGCGGCGGCCTGACTTCCCTCAGCGGCACGATACAGGGCGGCGGCGTCAGGAACAGCAACGCCACCACGCCGACGCTGTCCGGCAACAACGGCACGCTCGACGGCGTGACGCTGGGCGGCACCGCGCTGACCACCAGCGGCACGCTCTACATCGACAACGGCATCACCCTGGCCGATGGCCTGGCGGTCAACAAGGGCAGTTCCAACTGGTACTTCCGCGGCAGCGGCACCCAGCATATCGCCACCCCCGGCGCTGCCACGCTCAGCAGTGCCGGCAACTGGATCGCCGCCGCTGCCGGCGTCACCGGGCAGACGCTGCAGATCGACAACGGCGTGACGGTGCAGGGCTCCGCCGCTTTCGGCAACTACGAGTCCAACACCACCAACGCCGTCGTCAATGCCGGCATCATCAACGCCAACAGCGCGGGACAGTACTTTCACGTCTATGGCGCGACCTTCGTCAATGACGGCACGATCAACGTCAACGGCGGCTCGCTCACCATCGCGCCCAAGACCGCGGCGGCGGAGAACTGGAGCAACGCCGGCACGCTCAACCTCGCCAGCGGCACGCTCAGCCTCGGCGGCCGCTTCAGCGCGGCCGCACTCGCGAGCGGCCATTACACGCGCAGCGGCGGCAGCGTGTACCTGTTCGGCCTGCTCGACAACAGCGGCAACACGCTCGACATCGGCAACGCCGGCCTGTTCGGCAACGGCGGGCTGAATCGCCTCGATGCGGGCGGCACCATCAAGGGCGGCACCGTGCTGAGCACCAATGCCACGCCGACGCTGACCAGCAACGGCGGCGCCCTCGACGGCGTGACGCTCGGCGGCAGCGCGCTCACCACCAGCGGCACGCTCTATTTCGACAACGGCGTCACCCTGGCCGACGGCCTGACGGTCAACATCGGCAGCAATGCCTACTCGTGGTACTTCCGCGGCACCGGCACCCAGCATGTCGCCACCGCCGGCACCGCCGTCATCAACAGCGCCGGCAGCTACCTGTATGCCAGCGGCAGCAGCGCGACCGACATCGAGACCCTGCAGATCGACCACGGCGTGACGCTGCAAGGCTACGGCGGGCTGGGCAGTTCCAACAGGGCGGCCGTCATCAACGCCGGTACCGTCAATGCGAACACGGCGGGTCAATCCTTCACCATCGCCCCCTACCGCTTCACCAACACCGGCACCCTGAACGCAAGCGCCGGCACGCTGGCCCTCGGCGGTGGCGCGTCCGAGTACGATCCAAGCACGGGCTCGGTCTACGTGCCCTACCACTGGAGCAACAGCGGCCAGATCAATATCGCCAACGCCACCCTGAATCTGGGCGGCATCTTCGCGGCGGCGGACCTCGGCAACTTCAAGCGCAGCGGCGGCGCGGTCAACATCGCCGGCACGCTCGACAATACCGGCAACGTGCTCGACATCGGCAGCGCCGGGCTCTTCGGGCCGGGCGGACTGACCGCCGTCGTCTCCAACTACTACTCGCCTCAGGCCAAGGGAGCCATCAAGAACGGCGTGATCTGGAGTTCGGATGCGACGCCGCTGACCCTCAACAAGACCGACTACTACGCCGCCGGCCCCGTACTCGACGGCGTAACCCTCGGCGGAACGCGTCTGGTCGTCAGGAATGCGAGCGAGTACAACTGGTACGGCGACATCACCATTCTCAACAATCTCACCCTGGCCGACGGCGTCACGGTCTACAAGGGCAACACCGCCTGGAATTTCGCCAATGGCGGGCACCTGGCGACCACCGGCGCGGCCACGCTCGACATGGCGGGCGGATCGCTCGCTGCCGCCGCCATCGACAGCGGCGTCACCGTGCAAGGCTACGGCAGCCTCGGCACCGTCGCCAACGCCGGCACCATTGTCGCCAATACCGCCGGCCAAACGCTCTCGCTCACCGGCGCCTTCGCCAACAGCGGCACGCTCAACGTCAGCGGCGGCACGCTGAAGCTCGGCAGCAGTTATTTCGATTACGAAACCAATACGCGACAAGCCGAGGCGTGGACCAATTCCGGCCGCATCAACCTCAATAGCGGCACCCTCACCCTCGACGGCCTCGTCAGCACCGCCAATCTCGGCGGCACCCGTTTCAGCCGCGCGGCGGGCACGAGCCTCAATCTGTCCGGCATCATCGACAACACCGGCGCCACGCTCGATCTCGGCAGCGCCGGCCTGTTCGGCGTCGGCGGCGTAACCTCGTTCGGCGGCGCGCTCATCCGGAACGGCACGCTGATCGACAGCGACGCCGCGCCGCTGCGTCTTGCCAGCGGCACGACGACCCTCGACGGCGTCGCCGTCGATGCCGCCGTCAATATCGGCGGCGGCATCCTGAATCTGCTCGGCGCCTGGAGCCTGCCCGGCTCGATCAACCTGAGCGCCGGCGCACTGAATCTCGGCGGCGCCTTCACCACCGCCGAACTGGCGACGAGGCTCGCGCCCGCGCATTACAGCCGCAGCGGCGGCGCCGTGAATCTGATCGCCGCGCTCGACAACACGGGCAGCACGCTCGACATCGGCGGCGCCGGCATGTTCGGCGTCGGCGGCCTCACCTCGTTCGGCATCGGCTGGGACAACGACGCGCACCAGATCGGCCTCGGTTCGATCAAGAACGGCACCATACTCAGCGGCGACGGCACGCCGTTGTTCATCTTATCGGGGAACAGCACAGCGACCTCGGCCGTCCTCGACGGCGTCACGCTCGGCGGCAGCACCTTGAAGATCAGCGGCCTGCGCGCCAGCAGCTTCACCTGCACGAACAGCGTGTGCACGCCCGACAACGGCGGCTCCAAGAGCGTGACCATCTTGAACAACCTGACGCTGGCGGACGGCCTGAGCGCAACGCTGGACTACAGCTATTTCGTGAATTTCGCTTCCTCCGGCGTCCAGCACGTCGCCACGACGGGGACCGCCACGCTGTCGGACCAGGGATCGAGCAACTTGTGGCTGGACAGCACGTCCACCGGCCGCACGCTGCAAATCGACGCCGGCGTCACGGTCAAGAATCTGTCGCTGTACGCGATGAACAACACGCTCATCAATAACGGCACGATCGTCGGAACGGGCTATGGCAGATATATCGACGCGGCGTCATTCGTCAACAACGGCACGATCAGCGTTGACGGCTATGACGCGCTGACGGTCAACGCAACCGCCTTCACTCAGGCCGGTAGCATCGACCTCGGCGCGAACGCGACTCTCAGGCGATACATCAGCGGCACCGCCACGGGCACCGGCTTCACCAACAGCGGCACGCTTTCGGGCGCGGGCACCATCGACGTCGGCAGCGGCACGCTCACCAATGCCGGCGTCATCGCTCCCGGCACGGCGACGGGCGACACGACCGCAACGCTGAGCATCACCGGCAACCTGGCGATGGCCAGCGGCGGCCAACTGAATCTGAATCTCAGCACGCCGCTCGTCACCGACTACGACAAGCTCGCAGTGTCGGGCACGGTCAGCCTGGCCGGCGGCACCATCAATCTCGCCGGCATCGGCGGTGCCGGTTCCTACCCGGTGATTGCTGCCGCCAGCCTGACGGGCACGGCCACGATCAGTGCCGGCGGCTTCACGCAGACGCCGACTTATGCCGGCACCGGCCTCACGCTGGGGGTCACGGCGAACAGCGGCCTCGGCCTCTATTGGGATCGCGGCGCCAATACCAACAACTGGCACGACGCCAACAACTGGAGCACCAACCAGGTGCCCGGCGCGGCCGACAACGTCTATATCGGCTCGGGCGGCGGCACGGTCCAGGTATCGACGGCCGGACAGGCGGCCAATGCCTTGACCGTCGACAGCGGTTTCACGCTCTCGGCCGGCAGCCTGAGCCTGGGCGGTGCGTCGGTATTCCGGGGCAACTACACCACCTCCGGAAAGCTGACCGCGATCAGCGGCGGCACGCTGACCGGCAGCGGCGCCATCACCCTGGCGTCGGGCGCCTACCTGCAATGGACCGGCGGCACGATAGACGGCACGGCCGCGACGACGCTGACCACGGCTGCCGGCTCGGAAGCCTTGGTTGCGGGCGGCACGCTGGGCGCCAATCGCACCTGGAACAACAGCGGCAAGGCTTCGGTTCGACCCGAATCATGGACCAAGCTCGGTACGCTGAATCAGCAGGCTGGCGAACTGAATATCGGCGCCTATTGGTATGCGCCATCGGCATTTACGCGCGCGCAGATGTTTTCCTTCAACCGCAGCGGTGGTGCGGTGAACCTGACCGGCACCCTGGACAACACCGGCTACACGCTCGATATCGGCAGCGCCGGTCCCTTTGGCGCGGGTGGATTGACGTCCATGTGTCCCTACAGCAGCTACAGTAGCTGTGGCGGCATCAAGAACGGGACGTTGGTAAGTACCGACGGCACCGCGCTAACCAGCAAAGGCAACGGCTACACGCCCACGCTGGACGGCGTGACGCTTGCCGGCGCCACGTTGAATACCAGCGGCGGCTTTGCCTTCATCAACGCGCTCACGCTCGCCGACGGCTTGACGGTGAACAAAGGCAACGGCGGCTGGTCTTTCAATACCGACGGCAGCATGCACCTGGCCACCGCCGGCAGCGCCACGATCAATAACGCGGGGGGAACGATAGGCGTGTACCGCAGTTCTTATGCGGCACCGGGCCAGACCTTGTTCATCGACAGCGGCATCACGCTGCAAGGATATGGCAGCTTTTCCGCCGGCGGCGGCTATTACACCGGCGGCGGCGGCAATATCGTCAATGCGGGCACCATCAATGCCAATACGGCAAGTCAGACCTTGACCATCGCGCCGAGCGCGTTCACCAACAATGGAACCATCAACGCCAGCCAGGGCACGCTGAACCTCAGCCGCGCCTTCACGAACAACGGCACGATCAATGTCGATGGTGCGACCGTCAAGCTGGGAGGCGAGGACACTTCGTGGAATTACGTGGTCGGGTTCTATGGACCCTACCGCTGGAGCAATACCGGTGCCATCAACCTCAACAGCGGCACGCTGAATCTGAGCGGCATCTTTACGCCAGGCGATCTGTCTGCCGGGCACTATTCCCGTCAGGCGGGAACGCGCGTCAATCTGACGAATACCCTGGACAACACCGGCAACGTCCTCGACATCGGCAGCGCGGGGCTGTTCGGACCGGGCGGCCTGAATTCCTTCAGCGGCACCATCCGCAACGGCACCGTGCTGAGTGCCGACGGCACGCCGCTCACCATGCCTTCCGCCGCCATCCTGAACAACGTCACGCTCGGCGGCACGAGCCTGACCACGAGCGGCGACGTCAAGGTGGACGGCAACGCGATTACGCTGGCCGACGGTCTCACGGTCAACAAGGGCAGCGGCAACTGGACTTTCTACGGCAGCCTGGGAGAGCTGGCGACGACGGGCAGCGCAACCCTCAACAGCGCCGGCGGCACCTGGGGGCGCGGCTACTACTCCGGGTCCACCATGCAGATCGACAGCGGCGTAACGCTCCAGGGCTACGGCACCTTCAGCGGGCTTAGCGTCGTCAACAACGGCACGCTCCTGCTCAACGCGGCGGGGCAGAGCTCCAACATTTCCGGCACGCTGGCCAACAACGGCACGCTGGGCATCTCGGCCGGCTCGATGACGGTAGCCGGTGCGGTGACGCAGGCCGGCACGCTCGACGTTGCCAGCGGCGCCACCTTCACGCGCACGGGCGGCTTCACCAACACCGGCACCCTCGCCGGCAACGGCATGATCGTCGTCGGCACGGGTACGGCGAAGCTCGTCAATCAGGGCGACATCAAGCCTGGCGGCAGCGGCGCGACCGGCACGCTCAGCATCGTCGGCGACCTGCAACTGTCGACCGGTTCCAACCTGAACATGGAACTCGCCGGCACCGGGGCCGGGCAATACGACAAGCTGGCGGTGAGCGGCGCGCTCACGGGCAACGCCGGCTCCTTCGGCAACCTGGCGCTGACGGAAAGCGGCAGCTTCCGCATGGCCGGCGGCAACGGCTTCCCGCTCGTCGGCGCCGGATCGGTTGCTACGGCGACGACTTTCGCGCCGCTGGCGCTGACCGACATCACGCTGACGCCGGCCTATAGCGCCACGGACTTCACGCTCGGCATCGCCAACGCGGTGACGAGCTGGAACACCGACAGCTCGGGCAACTGGGCGACGGCCGCCAACTGGACGCGCGGCGTGCCCGATGCGACGACGCCGGCCCTCATCGACCGGCCGACGGCAAACCCGACCGTCACCGTCGATACGGCTGAGGCCGCCGCCGCGCTGACCGTCGGCAGCGGCGACACGCTGGCGATCGGCGCCAGCGCGCTGACCCTGAACGGCCCTGCCGCCTTCACCGGCGGCGCCGTCCTCAGCGTGAGTTCCGGCGCGACGCTCAACAACAACGCCACCCTCAGCCTGGGAGCGGCAACGACGCTGGCCGGCACCATCAAGGGCGGTACGCTGTTCAGCAGCGCCACGCTGACCGGCAACACCGGCAAGCTCGACGGCGTGACCCTGGGCGGCAGCGCGCTGACCGCCAGCGGCACTTTCCTGATCTACAACGGCATCACTCTGGCCGACGGCCTGACGGTCAACAAGGGCAGCGGCTACTGGTTCTTCGGCACCGGCGGCACCCAGCACATCGCCACCACCGGCGCCGCCACGATCGCCAGCAGCGGCGGTTCCCTCGTCGCCGGCCACGGCGTTTCCGGCCAGACGCTGCAAATCGACAGCGGCGTCACCTTCCAGGGCTACGGCGCGCTACTGCAAGACTCGGCGGCCACTCTCGTCAATGCCGGGACGATCCGCGCCAATACCGCGAATCAGCAGATCTCGATCCTGCCTGCCACGTTCACCAACACCGGGGCGCTGGAGGTTGCCGGCGGCCGCATGAGCATTTCCCCCTCCGCCGCGGCGACCCCGAGTTGGAGCAATCCCGGCACGCTGAGCGTAAGCGGAGGAATTCTTTCCCTGGGCGGCCGCTTCACTGCCGCCGATCTCGGCAGCGGTCATTACAGCCGCACGGGAACCAGTACGGTGTTCCTGCGCGG
>JACRPB010000108.1 GCA_016214175.1 Rhodocyclales bacterium | reverse complement strand
GTGGCCGAACCCATCATGGCCTTGCCCATTTCGCCCATCACCGTGCGCACGTCCTCGAAGTCGACGTTGACCAGGCCCGGCACGTTGATGATCTCGGCGATGCCGCAGACGGCGTTCTTCAGCACGTTGTCGGCGGAACAGAAGGCCTCGGTCATGGTGATGACCTCGCCGAGCACTTCCATCAGCTTCTCGTTGAGGATCACGATCAGGGAATCGACGTTCTGGGCCAGTTCCTGCAGGCCGTCCTCGGCCAGGCGCATGCGCTTGCCCTCGAACTCGAAGGGCTTGGTGACCACGGCCACGGTCAGGATGCCCAGTTCGCGCGCCACTTCGGCGACGATCGGCGCCGCGCCGGTGCCGGTGCCGCCGCCCATGCCGGCGGTGATGAACACCATGTGCGCGCCGCTCAGGGCATCCGCGATAGCCTCGCGGTCGGACGTCGCCAGGTCGCGCGCGCGCTCGGGTTTGCCGCCGGCGCCCAGCCCCGGACCGAACTGGAGCTTGATGCCGGCACTGGACAGACGCAGGGCCTGGGCGTCGGTGTTGGCACAGATGAATTCGACCCCCTGCACCCCTTCCCGGATCATGTGCTCGACGGCATTGCCGCCGGCGCCACCGACCCCGACGACCTTGATCACGGTCGGGTTGGGATCCTTATCTACGATTTCGAACATGCTCGCCTCCTTCAAAGAACTGCCACTCAAAAATTCTTCTCGAACCAGGCGCGCATGCGCGCCAGGATTTGCTTGAACGTCGTCGGCGCCTGCACCTTCATGCCGCGCTGCTTCTGCGCCACGCCTTCGATGAGCAGGCCCATCGCCGTCGCGTAGCGCGGGTTCTTCACGTAGTCGCGCAAGTTGCCGCTGTAGTGCGGCACGCCGAGCTTGACCGTGTTGTGGAAGATTTCCTCGCCCAACTGGGTCATGCCCGCCATCGCCGCCGAGCCGCCGGTGAGCACGATGCCCGCGCGCAGCAGGCGCTCGTAGCCGCTCCTGACGAGTTCCTCCTGCACCTTCTGGAAGATCTCCTCGACGCGCGGCTGGATGAAACCGGCCAGCGTCTGGCGCGACAGTTCGGTCACCGGCCGGTCGCCGACGCCCGGCACTTCGATCATTTCCTCGGGATCGGCGAGCTGCTGCAGCGCCACGCCGTAGCGGATCTTGATTTCCTCGGCATCCTGGGTCGAGGTGCGCAGCGCGATGCCGATGTCGGAGGTCAGTTGGTCGCCGGCGATCGGAATCACGGCCGTGTGGCGGATCGCGCCCTGGGTGAACACCGCGATGTCGGTGGTACCGCCGCCGATGTCGACGAGGCAGACGCCGACGTCCTTCTCGTCCTCGGTCAGTACCGCATAGCCCGACGCCAGCGGCTGCAAGACCAGATCGACGACTTCGAGACCGCAGCGGCGCACGCACTTGACGATGTTCTGCACGGCGGTGACGGCGCCGGTGACCAGATGCACCTTGACTTCGAGCCGCCGCGCGTCCAGGCCGATCGGCTCCTTGACGCCGTCCTGGCCGTCGACGATGAATTCCTGCACCAGGGTATGCAGGATCTGGTCGTCGGCGGAAATCGGCGTCGCGTTGGCGGCCTCGATGGCGCGGTCGATGTCGAACTGCGACACCTCCTTCTCGCGCACCACGGCCATGCCGTTGGAATCCTTGCTCTTGATGTGGGCGCCGGCGATGCCGGTGTACACCTCGCGCACCTTGCAGCCGGCCATCAGTTCGACTTCCTGGATCGCGCGCGAAATCGCGTTCACCGTGGATTCGATGTTGATGACCACGCCCTTCTTGAGCCCGCTCGATTCCTGGCTGCCGAGGCCGAGTATCGATAGCTGGTTCTCGTCGTTGAGTTCGGCGACGATGGCGACGATCTTCGAGGTGCCGATGTCGAGGCCAACGATCAGATCGCGTTTGATTTCTTTGCTCATTCCGTATTAGCTCTTCCGTACCGGGCGCAGCGCGAAGCCGTTCGGGTAGCGCATGTCCGCCACGCCGGCGACGCTGCCGAGTTTTTGACGCGCCGCGGGGTAATAGGCGACGAAACGGGCCATGCGTTCGGCCAGCGGATGCTTGGCCTGGTCGCGGCCGAGTTCGACGACGAAGCCGTCGTCGAGCTTGATCTGCCAGGCCTCGCGCGCGGTCAGCGCCAGGGTCACCGGATGCCGTCCCAGCGGCGCCAGCATTTTGGCGAAGTCGCGGTAATGTTCCAGTACGCGGGCCGACGAGCCCTCGGGCCCGGCGAAGGCGGGCAGCTTGCCCTCCGCCGCCAGCATGCCGTGGAACAGTTCGCCGCGCGTATTGACAAGCGTCGGCTCGCCCTCCGCGCGCTGCCAGCGCGCCACCGCCACGTGCTCCTCGATCGACAGCTCCACCCCGTCCGGCCAGCGCCGGCGCAGTTCCGCACGCCTGACCCAGGGCAGTTTCTCGAAGGCCGCGCGCGCGTGGTCCAGATTCACGGTGAAGAAGTTGCCGGAGAGCGCCGTGCGCGCCGCCTGCTCGATCTGACCCTGGCTGACTTGCGCGGGCGCGGCGGCGACGACCAATTGGCGCAGCGGGAAGAACGGCAGCTTCTGCATCGCTTGCAGCGCGGCCCAGGCCAGCGCGACGCCGCCGAAAACGAAGAAGAGGTCGGAAACCAGATCCATCAGCACCGGCTTGTCCCAGAAGCCTGCGGCGTCCTGGGCCGCCGGCATGCGCTGGTTCTTCTTCGGCTTAGCCACAGCGCGCCATCCCCAGGACCTCGACCACCAGTTGTTCGAAGGAAATGCCGGCGGCGCGCGCCGCCATCGGCACCAGCGAATGGTCGGTCATGCCCGGCGCCGTGTTCGCCTCCAGCACGTAGGCCTTGCCCGCCGCGTCGCGCATGACGTCGATGCGGCCCCAGCCGCGGCAGCCGAGAACGTCGAAGGCGGAGAGTGCCAGCGCCTGCATCGCCGCCTCGTCGGCCGCGGAGAGCCCGGCGGGAATCCGGTATTGCGTGTCGTCGCGCAGGTACTTGGCGTCGTAGTCGTAGAACTCGGTCGCCGGCTCGATGCGGATGGCCGGCAAAGCTCTGTCGCCGACGATGCCCACCGTGTATTCGCCGCCACCGAGAAAGCGCTCGGCCAGCACGATGCTGTCGTACTTGGCGGCCTCGGCATAGGCGGCGCGCAGGCCGCCCGCCTGTTTCACCTTGGTGATGCCGATGCTCGACCCCTCGTTGGCCGGCTTCACGAACAAGGGCAAGCCCAGGCGCGCTTCCGCCGCGGCGAAGTCGGTGTTCGCATCGATCACTGCGTACTCGGGGATCGGCAGTCCGGCCGCCTGCCACACCAGCTTCGAGCGCCACTTGTCCATCGCCAGCGCCGACGCCAGCACGCCGCTGCCGGTGTAGGGCAGTTGCATCAGCTCGAGGGCGCCTTGCAGCTTGCCGTCCTCGCCGCCGCGGCCGTGCAGGATGACGAAGACGCGCGCGAAACTCTCCGCGCGCAGATCGGCCAACGGCCGCGTCGCCGGATCGAAGGCCTGCGCGTCGACGCCGGCGCGCTGAAGCGCCGCCAGCACCGCGGCGCCGCTTTTCAGCGACACCTCGCGCTCGGCGGAGTCGCCGCCGTACATGACCGCCACTTTTCCGAAATCCATCAAAGCCTTACTCCAACGATTCGCACTTCGCACCTGAGTTGAATGGCGAATTTTTCGAAAACCTCAGCCTGAACCCGGCCAATAAGCGTTTCTATCTCAGCGGCGCTCGCCTTGCCGTTCGGATTAACGATGAAATTCGCATGCTTTTCGGAGACCTGCGCGCCGCCCTCCGTGCTGCCCTTGAGACCGGCCGCTTCGATCAGGCGCGCGGCATGATCGCCGGGGGGATTGCGGAACACCGAACCGGCGTTCGGCAACTGCAAGGGCTGGGTCGCGCTGCGCTTGTCCAACAGTTCGCGCATGCGCATGCGCGCGGCCTCGGCGTCGCCGCTCGGAAAGCGCAGCCAGGCGGCGGCGAAGACCTCGTCGGTCGCCGCCTTCAAGCCGACGTGGCGATAGGCGATCTCGAAATCCTCGCGCGTGCGGACGATGCGTTCGCCGCGACGGTTCAACATCAATACCTTCTCGACGTGGTTCCAGGTTTCCCCGCCGTGGCAGCCGGCGTTCATCGCCAGCGCGCCGCCGAAAGTGCCGGGGATGCCGGCGAGGAACTCGGCATCGGCGCGACCTTCGTTGGCGGCGAAGCGCGCCAGCTTCGGGCTCGGCACGCCGGCCTCGCAATAGAAGCTGCCGTCGTCTTCGACGCGCAAGACCGCCAGTGCCTGCTGGGTGAAAATCACCGTGCCGTCGTAGCCGCCGTCGCGCACCAGCAGATTGCTGCCCAGGCCCACGGTCAGCATCGGCTCGTCGTGGCGCATGCGCGCGAAGAAGGCCGCCAGGTCGTCGAGATCGGCCGGAAAGTAGGCGCGCGCCGCCACTCCGCCGGCCCGCCAACTCACGTGGCCCGCCATGGGTTCGTTGCTGCGCAGGTCACCCCTCGGTTCAGCCATTGACGATCCTTCCGGCCACGGCGCCGATGGAGCCGGCGCCCATGGTCATGACGACGTCGCCGTCCTGCGCCACGGCCTGGATCGCATTCGGCATGGCGGCGATGTCCTCGACGAAAATCGGCTCGACCCTGCCTGCGACGCGGATCGCGCGCGCCAGGGTGCGGCCGTCGGCAGCGACGATGGCCGGCTCGCCGGCGGCATAGACTTCTCCGAGCAGCAGGGCATCCACGCCCGAGAGCACCTTGACGAAGTCCTCGAAGCAGTCGCGCGTGCGCGTGTAGCGGTGCGGCTGGAAGGCGAGCACGATGCGGCGGTCGGGAAAGGCGCCGCGTGCCGCGGCGAGCGTGGCCGCCATCTCGACCGGATGGTGGCCGTAATCGTCGATCAGCGTAAAGCTGCCGCCGCCGGTCGCGGCCACTTCACCGTAGCGCTGGAAGCGGCGGCCGACGCCCTTGAAGTCGGCCAGCGCCTTGACGATGGCGGCATCGGCGACGCCGACTTCGGTCGCCACGGCGATCGCGGCGAGGGCGTTCAGCACATTGTGGCGGCCCGGCAGGTTGAGCGCGATGTCCAGTCGCGACGTGCTGCCGTTGCGACGCACGCAGGTGAAGCGCATCTGGCCGCCGTCGGCGACGACATTCTCGGCGCGAAAATTTGCCTCGGCGTCGAAGCCGTAGGTGACGACCTGCTTCGCCACGCGCGGCAGAATCTCGCGCACGTTGGCGTCGTCGCGGCAGAGCACGGCGACGCCGTAAAAAGGCAGGCGGTGCAGGAAGTCGATGAAGGCCTGCTTGAGCTTGCCGAAGTCGTGGTCGTAGGTCTCCATGTGGTCGGCGTCGATGTTGGTGACGACCGATATCACGGGGGAGAGGAACAGGAAGGAAGCATCGGACTCATCGGCCTCGGCGACGAGGAACTCGCCCTGGCCCAGGCGCGCGTTGGCGCCGGCCGAGTTCAGGCGCCCGCCGATGACGAAAGTCGGGTCGAGCTGCCCTTCCGCCAGGCACCTGGCGACGAGGCTGGTGGCGGTGGTCTTGCCGTGGGTGCCGGCGATGGCGATGCCCTGCTTCAGGCGCATCAGTTCGGCCAGCATCTGCGCCCGCGGCACTACGGGGATGTGCCGCGCACGCGCGGCGACGACCTCGGGATTGTCCTCGCGCACGGCCGTGGACACGACCACGGCATCGGCGGCGGCGACGTGCTCCGCGGCATGGCCGACGGCGACGCGCACGCCGAGGCCGGCCAGGCGGCGCGTCGTCGCGCTCTCGGCCAGGTCGGAGCCGCTGACCTCATACCCCTGGTTCGCCAGCACTTCGGCGATGCCGCTCATGCCGGAACCGCCGACGCCGATGAAGTGGATGCGTTTGACTTTATGTTTCATCGGGCTAGCTCCGTACATATGTTGGCGACGGCGGCGGTCGCATCGGGCTTGGCCAGCGCGCGCGCCTTCTCGGCCATTTGCAACAACTGGTCGCGCGTCATGCTGCGGATCAGCGCCAGGCGCTCGGGCGTCAGTTCGCTCTGCGGCAACAGGATCGCGGCGCCGGCGCTGGCGAGGAAACGCGCGTTGCCGGTCTGGTGGTCGTCCACTGCATGCGGGAAGGGCACGAGAACGCTCGCCACGCCGGCGGCGGCCAGTTCGGCGACGGTCAGGGCGCCGGCGCGGCAGATGACGAGATCGGCCCAGCCGTAGGCACCGGCCATGTCCTCGATGAAGGCCACGCAATGCGCCTTGACGCCAGCGGCGGCGTAATAGCCTTGCAGCGCCGGCAGATGCTTTTCGCCGGCCTGATGCACGACCTCCGGCCGCTCGTCCGTCGGCAGCAGGGCCAGCGCCTGCGGCAGCGTCTGGTTGAGCGCCTGCGCGCCCAGGCTGCCGCCGATGACCAGGATGTGCAGCGGCCCGCTGCGTTCGCCGTAGCGCTGCCCCGGCGTCGGCAAGCCGACGATCTCGTCGCGCACCGGATTGCCGACCCATAAGCCCTGTTTCACGACTTGCGGAAAACCGGTGACGACGCGGTCGGCAACGCCCGCCAGCACGCGGTTGGCCAGTCCGGCCACCGAGTTCTGCTCGTGCACCACCAGCGGGCAGCCGGTCAGCGCCGCCATCATGCCGCCGGGAAAGGAAATGAAGCCGCCCATGCCGAGAACGACGTCGGGGCCGATACGCGCGATCTCGCGCCGCGCCTGCCAGAAACCGCGCAGCAGGTTGAACGGCAGCAGCAGCTTGCGCAGGAAGCCCTTGCCGCGCAGCGCCGTGAAGCGCACCCAGGCCATTTCGTAGCCACGCTGCGGCACCAGCCGCGCCTCCATGCCGTCGGGATTGCCCATCCAGACCACGCGCCAGCCGCGGCCGCGCAGCACGTCGGCCACCGCCAGCCCCGGCATGATGTGGCCGCCGGTACCGCCGGCCATGACGAGCAGGGTTTTCTTGAGGGCGATAGCGCTCATACGGATACCCCCCGCATGAGTCTTGGATTTTGGCTACGGCCGCCGCTGCGCGGCTTAACGTTCGCTACGCTCACGTTAGCCTCCGCCGAAACAGGCAACTCATACGGATACCCCCCGCATGAGTTGCCTGTTTTCCCAATCGACGCGCAACAGCACCGCTAGCGCCAAACAGTTGGCGACGATGCCCGAGCCGCCGAAGCTCATCAGCGGCAGGGTCAGGCCCTTGGTCGGCAAGAGGCCCATATTGACGCCCATGTTGATGAAGGACTGCACGCCGATCCAGATGCCGATGCCCTGGGCGACGAGGCCGGCATAGACGCGCTCCAGCTTCAGCGCCTGACGGCCGATGGCGAAGGCGCGCTGCACCAGCAGCGCGAAGAGGCCGACGACGACGACGACGCCGACCAGGCCGAGCTCTTCGGCGATCACCGCCAGCAGGAAGTCGGTATGCGCCTCGGGCAGGTAGAACAGTTTCTCGACGGACGCGCCGAGGCCGACGCCGAACCATTCGCCGCGGCCGAAGGCGATCAGGGCATGGGAGAGCTGATAGCCCTTGCCGAAGGCGTCCTGCCACGGGTCCATGAAGCCGAGGATGCGCTCGCGCCGATAAGGCGAGAGCCAGATCAGCAGCACGAAGCCGATGACCGCCACCACCGCCAGCAGCGCGAAGATGCGGGCATTGATGCCGCCCAGGAAAAGAATGCCGAAGGCGATGGCGGCGACGACGACGAAGGCGCCGAAGTCGGGCTCGCGCAGCAGCAGGAAGCCGACCGAAATGATGACCGCCGCCATGGGCAGAAAGCCGCGGCGGAAGCTGTCCATGTCGGCGAGCTTGCGCGTCGTATAGTCGGCGGCGTAGATCGCGGCGAACAGCTTCATCAGCTCGGAAGGCTGAAGATTGATCGGTCCCAGCGGCAGCCAGCGCTGGGCGCCGTTCACCGCGCGGCCGACGTGCGGGATCAGCACCACGACCAGCAGCGCGACGGCGGCGACGAACAGCCAGGGTGCGAACTGCTGCCAGAAGCGCAGCGGTATCTGGAAGGCGACGACGCCGACGACGACGCCGATGGCGAGAAACACGGCGTGGCGCACCAGGAAGTAGGTCGGCTGGTAGGCGGTGAACTTGCTGCCCTCGGCGGTGGCGATCGAAGCCGAATAGACCATCACCAGGCCGAACATCAGCAGGCCGATCGCCGGCCACAGCAGCAGCGGATCGAGTTCGGCCGGCGCCGCGGCAGCGGTACGGCGACGCACCGAAGTGAACACGCCGGCGTTCATGGCGACAACTTCCGCACCGCGGCGGCGAACACTTCCGCGCGGTGCTCGTAATTGCGGAACATGTCGAAGCTGGCGCAGGCCGGCGACAGCAGCACGGCGTCGCCCGCCTGCGCGGCGGCCGCGGCGCGGCTCACCGCCTCGTCGAGATCGGCGGCGACGAGGACCGGCACGCCGCAGCCGGCGATGGCCTGGCCGATGCGCGGGCCGTCGCGGCCGATCAGCACCGCGGCGCGGGCGCGCGCCACAGCGGGCTTCAGCGGCGCGAAGTCCTGCCCCTTGCCGTCGCCGCCGAGAATCACGATCACTTTGCGTTGCGGCGAAGTCAGGCCTTCGATGGCCGCGACCGTGGCGCCGACGTTGGTGCCCTTGGAGTCGTCGTACCAGGCGACGCCGCCGATGTCGGCGATCTTCTCGACGCGGTGGGGCAGGCCCTTGAAGGCGCGCAAGGCCGGCAGCAGCGCGACCGGCGCCAGATCGATCGCGGCACAGAGCGCCAGCGCCGCCATCGCATTCGCCGCGTTGTGCAGCCCGGCCAGCGGCAGTTCGCTCACCGGCAGCAGAAAGCTGTCGCCGCGCACGATCCAGGCTTCGCCGCGGTTTTCGCGCAGCCCGAAGTCATTGAGGTCGCTCGGCGCGTCGAGGCCGAAGCTGACGAGCGGACGGCCCGGCACCGCCATGCGCATGACGCGCGCGTCCTGGCGGTTCAGCACCTGCACGCCGGCGTGCTCGCCGCTGGCGAGGAAAATGCGCGCCTTGGCCGAGGCGTATTCGTCGAGGTCGATGTAACGGTCGAGATGGTCGTCGCTGACGTTGAGCACCGCCGCGGCGTCGGCAGCGAGCGACGCCAGGGTCTCCAACTGGAAGCTGGAAAGCTCCAGCACCCAGACCTGGGGCAGCTTGCCGGCGTCGAGGCAGGCCATCAAGGCCGTCAGCGCCGCCGGAGAAATGTTGCCGGCGACGCCGGTCAGGTAACCCGCGGCGCGGCACAGGTGGCCGGTCAGCGCCGTCGTCGTCGTCTTGCCGTTGGTGCCGGTGATGGCCAGCACGCGCGCGCGTTGCGTGCCGACGCCGCGCTGCTCGAGATCGCGCAGCGCCCAGGCGAAGAGTTCGATTTCGCCGACGACGGGGATGCCTTGGGCGCGCGCGTGCAGCACCACCATGAGGCCGCCCGAGAGGCCCGGCGACAGCGCCAGCAGGTCGATGCCGGCCAGCAGTGCCTTGTCGAACTCGCCGGCGACGAACTCGGCGCCGGGCGCGGTGCGCTCCAACTGCGCCTTGAACGGCGGCTCGCGGCGGGTGTCGGCGACGCGCACGCGCGCGCCCTGGCGCACGCACCATTGCGCGGTCGCCAGCCCCGATTCGCCGAGGCCGAGCACCAATACGCGTTTGCCTTGCAGTTCCATCAAGCGTTCGTCACCGGATCTTCAGCGTCGATAGGCCGAACAGCACCAGCAGGATGGTGATGATCCAGAAGCGCACCACGACCTGGGTCTCCTTCCAGCCCGACTGCTCGAAGTGGTGATGCAGCGGCGCCATGCGCAATATTCGTCGCCCCTGGCCGTAGCGTCGTTTGGTGTACTTGAAGTAGGCGACCTGGACCATCACCGACAGCGTCTCGGCGACGAAGACGCCGCCCATGATGAAGAGCACGATTTCCTGGCGCACGATCACGGCCACCGTGCCGAGCGCCGCCCCCAGCGACAGCGCGCCGACGTCGCCCATGAAGACTTCGGCCGGGTAGGCGTTGAACCAGAGGAAGCCGAGGCCGGCCCCGGCCAGGGCGCCGCAGAACACCGTCAGTTCGCCGGCGCCGGGGATGTAGGGCAGCAGCAGGTATTTCGAAAACACCGCATTGCCGGCGACGTAGGCAAAGATGCCGAGCGCGGCGCCGACCAGCACCGTCGGCATGATGGCCAGCCCGTCGAGGCCGTCGGTCAGATTCACCGCATTGCTGGTGCCGACGATCACCAGGTAGGTCAGCACGAGAAAACCGAACATGCCCACCGGATAGGAGACGGTCTTGAAGAAGGGCACGATCAGGGCCGCCTTCGACGGCAGTTCGAGCGTGAAGCCGCTGCTCACCCACTGGAAGAACAGCTCCACCACTTTCTCGTTGTTGGGCGCCGAAATCGAGAACACGATGTAAATGGCGGCGACGACGCCTATCGTCGACTGCCAGAAGAACTTGGCTTTCGCCGAAAGCCCGTCGGGGTTGCGATAGACGACCTTGCGCCAGTCGTCCACCCAGCCGACGGCGCCGTAGCCGAACGTGACGATGAGGACGATCCAGACGAAGCGGTTGCCGAGATCGGCCCACAGCAGCGTCGACACGCCGAGCGAAATCAGGATCAGCCCGCCGCCCATGGTCGGCGTGCCCGATTTCGCGAGGTGGGTCTGCGGCCCGTCGCTGCGTACCGACTGGCCGATCTTTTTTGCCGCCAGCCAGCGGATGAAGGCCGGTCCGGCGACGAAGGAAATGGTCAGCGCCGTCATCGTCGCCAGCACCGCGCGCAAGGTGATGTAGCCGAAGACGTTGAAGGCGCGGATGTCCTTGGCCAGCCATTGCGCGAGTTCAAGCAACATTGTCGTTCTCCAGAATGGCCTCGACCACGCGCTCCATGCGCATGAAGCGCGAGCCCTTCACCAGCACCGTAACGTTGGGGCCGAGTTCGGGACGCAGCGCGGCGATCAGGTCCTCGACGCGGGCGTAGGCACCGCCGCCGCCGTCGAAGTTGTGGGCGACCGCCGCCGCGTAATCGCCCAGGGCGAAAAGGCGCTCCAGCCCCATGCTCTTGGCGTAGCCGCCGATTTCGTCGTGGTACTGGCCGGCCTGATCGCCGACCTCGCCCATGTCGCCGAGCACCAGGATGCGCTTGCCGGGCAATGCGGCGAGCACGTCGATGGCGGCGCGCACCGAGTCGGGGTTGGCGTTGTAGCTGTCGTCGATGACGGTGCAGCCGCCGCGACCGGGCTTGCGCTGCAAGCGGCCCTTGACCGGGCGGAAGGCGGCGAGGCCGCGGCCGACCGCGGCGAGGTCCACCCCCGCGGCGGTGGTCGCGGCGATGGCGGCCAGGGCATTGCTCGCGTTGTGCAGGCCGGCCGCTTCCAGCCGGAAATGGATGTCGCCGACCGGCGTCGCGACGTCGAGGTCGACGCCGCGCGCGTCCGTGCTGTAGCGGGCATTCACCGCCGCCGGCTTGGCCAGGCCGAAGTCGCGCACGCGGCGGCCGGCGGCAAGGCTGCGCCAGTAGTCGGCGAAACCGTCGTCGGCGTTGATGATCGCGCAGCCGTCGGCGGGCAGCGCGGCGATGATGGCGCCGTGCTCCGCGGCGACCGCGGCGACAGTCTTCATGAACTCCTGGTGTTCGCGCTGGGCGTTGTTGATGAGCGCCACCGTCGGCCGGCAGATCGCCGCCAGTTCGGCAGTTTCGCCGGGGTGGTTCATGCCCAGTTCGATCACCGCGGCGCGATGGGTCGCGCGCAGCCGCAACAGCGTCAGCGGCAGGCCGATGTCGTTGTTGAAGTTGCCGGCGGTGGCGAGGCGGCCGTCTTCGCCATAAGCGGCGGCGAGTATGGCGGCGATCATTTCCTTGACCGTGGTCTTGCCGTTGCTGCCGGTGACGCCGATCACCGGAATATCGAAGCGGCCGCGCCAGTCGGCGGCGAGCTGCCCGAGCGCCCGCTTCGTGTCGTCTACGGCGATCAGCGGCAGGGCGCCGCCATGCTTTTCGGCCCAGGCGCGCTCGACCACGGCGCCGGCCGCACCCTTGGCGATGACGTCGGCGACGTAGTCGTGGCCGTCGAAGCGTTCGCCCTTCAAGGCCACGAACAGTTCGCCCGCAGCGATGTGGCGCGAGTCGGTGCCGACGCCTTCGATGAGCGCATCGGCGCCCAGCGCCGTGCCGCCGACCGCGCGTGCCGCCGCCGCGAGCGTCATCATGGGCGCGCCTCCAGTGCCTTCTGCGCCTCGTCGAGATCGGAGAACGGGTGGCGCACGCCGGCCGTCTCCTGGTAGGGTTCGTGGCCCTTGCCGGCCAGGAGCAGCGTGTCGTTGGGCTCGGCGGCAAGGACGGCATAGCGGATGGCGGCGGCGCGATCCGCCTCCACCAGGAGCGCGCTCTTCATGCCGGCGCGGATGGCGGCGAGGATCGCCAGCGGATCTTCGTCGCGCGGATTGTCGCTGGTGAGGACGACGCAATCGGCGAGCGCTTCGGCCACGGCGCCCATCAAGGGGCGCTTGCCCGGATCGCGACCGCCGCCGCAGCCGAAAATGCAGATCAGCTTGCCGCCGCGCGCGCGCGCCGTTCCGTGCAGCGCCGTCAAGGCCTTTTCCAGCGCATCCGGCGTATGCGCATAGTCGACCACCACCAGCGGCCGCCCCTGGCCGCCGATTGCCTGCATGCGACCGCGCGGCGGCTCGATGCCGGCGAGCGCCGTGGCGCAGGCGGCCATCGTCTCGCCGCGCGCCAGCAAGGCACCGATCACCGCCAGCAGGTTGGCGGCGTTGAAGCGGCCGACGACCGGCGCCGCGATGCGCATGCCGTTGAGCGTAAAAGCCATGCCCGCCTCCGTCATCGCAAGTTCGGTACCGGCCAGCACCGTGTCGGCACCTTTTTGTCCGGCCAGGGTATAGCCGATGGTGCGCACGCGGCCGGCCAGGCGCGCCGCGAGGTCGGCACCGAAAGGATCGTCGAGATTGAGCACCGCCGTCTTGAGGCCCGCGCTCTCGAACAGTTGCGCCTTGGCCGCGGCGTAGGTCGCCATGTCGCCGTGGTAGTCGAGGTGGTCGCGCGTCAGATTGGTCAGCACGGCGGTGTCGAACACCGCGCCGGCGGTCCGTGCCTGGTCGAGACCGATCGACGACACTTCCATGGCGCAGCCGACCGCGCCCTGGGCGACGAATTGCGCCAACTGGCGGTGCAGGGCGACGGCGTCGGGCGTGGTGTTGGCGCTCGCCGCCAGTTGTCCGGGAAAGCCGTTGCCGAGCGTGCCGATCACACCGCAGCGTTTGCTCATAAGCTGCATCGCCTGGGCGATCCATTGCGACACCGAGGTCTTGCCGTTGGTGCCGGTGACGCCGCACAGCCACAGGTGCTCCGAAGGCCGGCCATAGACGAGATGGGCGACGGCGCCGGCGAGCGCGTCGAGACGCTCGACCGCGACATGGGGCACCGGGATCGTCGTCACCGCTCCCGCCTCGTAAAGCACGCCGGCGGCGCCGCGCTCGACCGCATCGCCGATGTAGGCGCGGCCGTCGGTGTGGTGCCCGCGAAGGGCGACGAAGACGTCGCCGGGACGCACGGCGCGCGAATCGAGGCAGAGCTGCGTCACCTTCACGCCCTGGGCGGCGAAAGCGGCGAGGACGTCCGGCGCCGTGGTCACATTTCCTCCTTCACGGCCGGCGCGTCGGCCACCAGCATCGGCTTCAGCGGCGCGTCCTGCGCCACGCCGAGCGTGCGCAGGGCGCCGGCCATGACCTGGGCGAACACCAGCGCCGCGACGTCGCCGCCGTAGTATTTGGCGCCCGCGGGCTCGTCGATCATGACGGCAACGACCAGGCGTGGATCGGACACCGGCGCAAAGCCGACGAAGGAGGCAACATATTTTTCGACGTAGGCGCCGCCGTCGATCTTGTGCGCCGTGCCGGTCTTGCCGGCGACGCGGTAGCCGGGAATCTGCGCCTTCGGCGCGGTGCCGCCGGGCTGCACCACCATTTCCAGCATGGTGCGCACTTCGTGGGCGGTCTGGGCCGAAAACACGGTCTTGCCGTTGAGCGGCGGCGTGTCGACGCGCGTCAGCGACAGCGGAATCAGATCGCCGTCGCGCGCGAATGCCAGGTAGGCGCGCGCCAACTGGATCAGCGTCACCGAAATGCCGTGGCCGTAGGACATCGTCGCCTGCTCGATCGGCCGCCAGCTCTTGGCCGGACGCAGGCGGCCGCCGACTTCGCCGGGAAAGCCCAGGCGCAGCGGACTGCCGAAGCCGAGGCCGTCGTACATCTTCCACAGGTCTTCGGACGGCAGCGACAAGGCGATTTTCGAGATGCCGACGTTGGACGACTTCTGGATCACCTGGGCGACGCTGAGCATGCCGTGGGGATGGGCATCGGATATCGTCGCCGGGCCGATGCTGAGCTTGCCCGGCGCCGTCTGCACCAGCGTGTCGAAGCGGTAGCTGCCCTTTTCCAGCGCCAGCGCCGCAGTGAAGGGCTTCAGGGTCGAGCCGGGCTCGAAGGTGTCGGTGAAGGCGCGGTTGCGCAACTGGGCGCCGATCAGGCGCGTGCGGTTGTTCGGGTTGTAGGTGGGCCAGTTCATCAGCGCCAGGATTTCGCCGCTCTTGGCGTCGAGGACGACGACGCCGCCGGCCTTGGCGCGGGTCTCGGCGATGGCCTGCTTGAGATGGGTGTAGGCGATGTACTGGACCTTGCCGTCGAGCGCCAGGAAGACGTCCTTGCCTTCCTGCGGCGAACGGATCGATTCGACGTCCTCGACCACCTGGCCGCGCCGGTCCTTGATGACGCGCCGCGAGCCGGGCTTGCCGGCGAGCTGCCCTTCCAAGGCGAGTTCGACGCCTTCCTGGCCGGCATCTTCGACGCCGGTAAAGCCCAGCATGTGGGCGACGACGTCGCCGGAAGGATAGAAGCGGCGGTACTCCTTCTGCTCGTGGATACCCGGCAGGCCGAGGGCGACGACGCGCTCGGCGACGTCGGGCGGCAACTGGCGCTTGACGAAGACGAAGTCGCGGTTGGCGTTCAGCTTGGCGTTGAGGTCGCGCACGTCCATTTCCAGCAGATGCGCCAGTTCGCGCGCCTGATGCGGCGTCAGCTTCGCGTCTTCGGGAATCGCCCAGATCGACTTGACGGGCGTCGATACCGCCAGGGCGTCGCCGTGGCGATCGAGGATGCGGCCGCGCGTGGCGGATATCTCGATGGTGCGCTCGTAGCGCGACTCGCCCTTCTGGCGCAGGAAATCGTTCTGGAAGCCTTGCAGGTAGAGCGAGCGGCCGATCAGCGCGCCGAAGGCCGCCAGGATCGCCCACATCACCAGCCGCATGCGCCAGGCCGGCAGCGCCTGCGAGAGAACGGGACTCTGGGCGAACTTGACGAATTTCATAGCGCCCCCGCCGGGCCGCCCCAAGGCGGCGCAGCCAAAAGCCCGCGAGCTTCGCGAGCCGGAGTCACACCCTTCCTCGGGAAGGGGGCTGGGGGGAAGGAGTTCATTTTGCGGCCTCGACTGTCACCACTTGACCGGGCGCCGGTACCTTCATCCCGAGGCGCTCACGCGCAATCTTCTCGACGCGGGCGTGTGCCGCCCAGGTACTTTGCTCGAGCTGGAGTTGCCCCCATTCCACTTCGAGTTCGCGCATGCGGTTTTGTTCGCGTTCCAGCTCGGTAAACAGCTTGCGCGCCCGGTGGTTGGAAGAAACCACGGCCAGGGCGCAGGCAACGGCGACGGCGAGCAGGATCAGGTTGAGCCGCGCCAAGGCTAGATCCTCTCCGCCACCCGCATCACCGCGCTGCGCGCACGCGGATTGGCGGCGATTTCCTGCTCACTCGGGAACACCGGCTTGCCGACCAGGCGGCAAGGCGGCGCCGCCAGCTCGGCGGCCCGCACCGGCAGGCGCTTGGGCAGCTTGGCCGGTTGCGAAGTCTCGCGCAGGTAGCGTTTGACGATGCGATCCTCCAGGGAGTGGAAGGAAATGACGACGAGGCGGCCGCCGCTGGCCAGCCGCCCCACACATTGCGGCAGGACTAGCGACAGCTCCTCAAGCTCCCGATTGACGTGAATCCGTAGAGCCTGAAAGCTGCGCGTCGCCGGATGCTGGCCCGGTTCCCGCGTGAGCACGGCTTTTTCCACGATCGCGGCAAGCTGTCGCGTGGTTGAAATACGGCATTCGCACCGAGCAGCAACAACCGCCTTTGCAATCGCATGAGCAAACCGTTCTTCGCCATAGTCTCTGACCACCCTTTCGATTTCACGTTGTTCGGCCCGCGCCAGAAAATCCGCCGCGGTCTCCCCCTGCGTCGTATCCATGCGCATGTCGAGCGGCGCATCGAAACGAAAACTCATGCCCCGTTCGGGCGTATCCAGTTGCGGCGACGACACGCCCAGGTCCAGCAGCACCCCGTCCACCTTTGCGATGCCCAAGCCGTCGAGCACTTCGTCGAAGCGGCTGAAAGCCGCGTGCAGCAAAGTCAGGCGCCGATCGGCGAGCCCGGCGCCCGCCGCCACGGCCACCGGATCGCGATCCAGCGCCACCAGCCTGCCCGTCGCACCGAGGCGCGCCAGGATTTCCCGACTGTGGCCGCCGCGACCGAAGGTGGCGTCGACGTAAATCCCGTCCGGCTTCACTTGCAGCGCTGCGACCGCCTCCGCCAGCAGCACGCTGACGTGGCCGCCTGCGACCGTCACAGCGAAATGCCCTCGAATCCCGGCGGCGGTTCGTTGCCCGACAAAGCCTCCGACGCCGCCTCGTGCTGACGCTTCCAGCCGGCATCCGACCAAATCTCGAAATGGCTGCCCATGCCGACCAGCCAGACCTGCTTTTCCAGGGTCGCGAAGTCGCGCAATTCGGGGGCGATCAGCAGGCGGCCGGCGCCGTCCATCTCCTCGTCGCGCGCATTGCCGACCAGCACGCGTTTGGCAGCGGCGGAACGGGGGTCGAAGCTGGGGGCGGCGAGGATCTTGTCGCGGATCGGCGCCCAGGCCGGCTCGGGGTAGAGCAGCAGGCAACGATGGGGATGGGTGGTGAGGACCAGGCGGCCGGCGCTGGCGACGTTCAAGCCGTCGCGATGACGCGATGGAATCGCCATCCGACCTTTCGCGTCCAAGCTAAGTACCGTCGCGCCTTGAAACACCCGTTCTCCCCTTTAGTGGCGGCGAGAAACCCATTTATTCCCACAACTCACCACCGTTTCCCACTTTACGGCAAGTTTTTAGGGGGGTCAAGCGGAAATTTGCGCTTTTCCGAGGTGCGACAAGGACTTACATCGGCTTTTAGATAGATTTCCAACAAAATTAATTCTTAAAAATCAATACAAAGAAACGCAAACCGAAAGTGGTTTATCAAGTGCAAAAGGGACGGGGAGGCAGCTTCCGGCGGCCGCGGGTTGGAACCCGGCTCTACGCCCGCGGGAAGGAGCGTAGTAATCTATTTCTCCGACGCACGCAGTCCCCAACAAGCGTCGCCAACCCCAAGGAGAACCCCATGTCGAGTACCGTTACCCTGGCCGGCAACCCGGTCGAAGTCGCAGGCAATTTCCCCCAGAAGGGCCAGAAGGCGCCCGCCTTCACCCTGGTCGGCAAGGATCTCGCCAACGTCGCGCTCACCGCTTTTGCCGGTAAGCGCAAGATCCTGAACATTTTCCCGAGCATCGATACGCCGACCTGCGCCATGTCGGTGCGCAAGTTCAACCAGACCGCCAACGACCTGCCGAACACCGCCGTGCTCTGCATCTCGGCCGACCTGCCCTTCGCTCAGGCGCGCTTCTGCGGCGCCGAAGGCCTGGCCAACGTCGTCACGCTCTCGGGGATGCGCGGCCGCGAATTTCTGGAGGCTTACGGCGTCGCCATCAAGACCGGCCCGCTGGCCGGCGTCTGCGCGCGCGCCGTCGTCGTCCTCGACGAGAACGACCAAGTGATCCACAGCGAACTGGTGCCCGAAATCAAGAGCGAGCCGAACTACGAGGCGGCACTGGCGGCGCTGTAAGCGCCTGCCGGACGGCGCACAGCCGCGGCGGTTATTGCCGCGGCCAGTCCCCGCCCAGCGCCTTGAGCAGCACGCTGCTGGCGAGCAGCCGGCGGCCGGCGACGTCGAGGCTGCTGCGCTGCGCGGCCAGCGCCGTCGCCTGGGCGACGACGACGTTCAAGTAGCTCACGGTGCCGGCGCGATACTGGTTTTCGGTCAGCGCCAGCGCTGTTGCGGCCGAGTGCGCGGCGGCCTGCTGCACGGCGTCCTCTTCCGCCAACTGGCGCAGCGCGGCGAGATTGTCCTCGACCTCCTGGAACGCCGCGAGCACGGTCTGGCGATACGTGGCGACGCTCTTGTCGTAGCCGGCCAGCGCGCTCTCCTTCTGCGCCGAGCGCGCGCCGGCGTCGAACAGGGTCAGCGCCAGCGTCGGGCCGATGGACCAGAAGCGATTCGGCAGTGCAACCAGTTGCGCCAGACTGGCATCCTGGTAGCCGCCGCTGCTGCTGAACGTGAGCGCGGGGAAAAAGGCCGCCTGGGCGACGCCGATCTGGGCATTGGCCGCCGCCATGCGCCGCTCGGCGGCGGCGATGTCGGGGCGCCGCTCCAACAGCGTCGCCGGCAGCGCCGCGGGCAGCGCCGGCAGCACGGGCAGGCCCGCGGCCGGCTTCAACTCGAAGTCGGCCGGCGCCTTGCCGACCAGCACGGCGATCGCGTGTTCGAGCTGCGCCCGCTGCGCGCGCAAGTCGATGGCCTGGGCCTGGGTCGAGTTGAGCTGCGTCTCGGCCTGGGCCACATCGACGCGGCCGGCGATGCCGGCCTCGTAGCGGTTCTGCGTGATTTGCAGCGAGCGCGCGTAGGCGGCCAGGGTCTGCGCCAGCAGCCGCTGCTGGGCATCGTTGACGCGCAACTGGACGTAGGTCTGCACCAGCGTCGCCTGCGCCGAGAGCGTCGCCAGCCGCAGCTCGGCTGCGCCGGCCTGGGCGGCGGCCTCGCCGCTTTCGACGCCGCGGCCGATGCGGCCCCAGACATCGGCCTCCCAACTCGCGCTATAGGACAGGCGCGTCGTATTGCGGACCGGCGCCGCGGCGCCCGGCGTGCCGCTCGTCGATGCCGCCGCGCCGCGGCTGCCGGCGAGGCTGGCGCCGACGGCCGGGTAATAGCCGGCTTCGCTGGCGCCCAGCGCGGCCAGCGCCTGCCGATATTGGGCAGCGGCGGCGGCGACGTTCTGGTTCGACACTTCGACCTGCTGCACCAATCCGTTCAACTCGGCGTCGCCGTAAATTTCCCACCAGTTGCCGCGCGGCGCCGCGTCCTGCGGCTCGGCCGGCTTCCAGGCGCCGGCTTCCTTGAAGGCGGCCGGCGTCGCGACCTCGGGCCGCCGGTAGTCGGGACCGACCGCGCAGCCGGTCAGCAATAGCAGGGCGAACAGTGCGGCATACGTCTTCATATCAGTTGCTCCACCGTGCATCGCGCCACCCGCGACGCATGAAACGGGTCGTTGTGGAAATGCGGGGTTGAGGTCTGCGCGCGCCGCGGGTAGCAGGTGGCCGACTCCGCTCATGACCCACGGCCTGCTTTGCACAGCAGGCCGGCTCCGG
>JACRPB010000107.1 GCA_016214175.1 Rhodocyclales bacterium | reverse complement strand
TGCCGATGAATGCCAGGACGATGTTGCTGACGCCCATGGTAACGAGGCCGGCGATGATAAATCCGACCGCGTGGAGCGGCATGCCTCGGAAGAAGAACGGGAAACCGCCGAAGAAGAGGATGGTCCAGGAGAACCCCACTTTCACCTGACGCACCACGCCACCCGGATTCTTGAATGCGACTTTCATGTTTTGCTCCCTCTGGTTGACCGGCGCAGGACGGCCGCTGCGGCCCCCGCGCCGGGTATGTCCGCGATGACCGCGATTAGCGTAGGGGTCTGACGCTGGCGAATATCCGCGACAACGCCGCGTCGTGCTTGTCGGTGAATTCCTTCGCGGTGATCCAGTAGGTGATAACCAGCAGCCGCTTAACCTCCTCGATCGGGGCCAGGATGAAGCCGACCTTGGCCGCACCGAATTCCTTGCTCATGGCGTCGAAGTTGAGCAGCGTCGACTTGACGCCGCCGATGGCAATTTCGGACTCCGACTTCGAGTCGCCGTTGATCTTCAGGCCATGTTCTTGCGTCAGCCATTCGAAACCCTCGTCAATGAGCCGATTCATCTGCTTTTCCGAGGCGGCGACTTCAAAGAAGACCGTGACGACTTCGTCGGGATCCTCGGCACCGACGCCGCGATCGGTACCCTCCGGCTCCCAGGCGTCCGGGATGTCAACGGCAATCACCGGCCGATTTTCTGGAATCTTGATGGTGCGCGCGCTGGCGGAAATCGCAAGCAGCGCCAGGAACACGACGACGACGAGGTTGACGATCTTCTTCATGGGTGCGCTCCCAGGATGTTTGAAAATGACTTTCGGGCCGCACGAGGCATCTCACGTATGCTCACGGCGGCCGCGCAAGATAGTCAAAAGCGAGCGCACACGAAGAAGGCCGCGCGAGCGGCCTCTGGCATGAGCGCAGCCTCCCCTTAGGACTGCCAACCCGAATACTTCTCGCAGACCCGGTTGATCTTCTGCCCTTTGTCGGTCTCGGCGAACTTCGCCAGGTCGCCCTTGAAGTCTTCCGGCGTCTCGTTCCACATGCACTCGCAGAACGCCACCACCTTGGTCTGGCCCGCGATGGGACTCTTGTCGCTGCCGCCCTCGTAATTCTTGTTCGAGTAGGCGACGCACTGCTTGAACTGGGCGTCGCGCGGCGCATCGTTATAGTCCCCGGCGGCATAGGACACGGCCGCGATGCTCATCAGGGACAGGGACAAGACAGGGCGCAGGATATTCTTCATGTTGTTCGTTCCTAGAAAATAAGTGATGGACGAGCCGTCCAAGATCGGTACCGCGATGCGGTGCAATTATCATAACGAAGATTCGACGCTGGTGGTTGAAACGGTATGGCCGCAGCATCCATGGCGCGGTACGGCGCCGGGGGTACATTCTGGTAAAGGGGAACGGCATTGATTTCATCGTCGACGATGTTGCTGGCGCAGTCACGTTCGTTTCGGAAGCTGTGTGCCGGCGCCGCCGCAGCGTTGCTGCTCGGCTGCACGGCCAACCCGATGACGGGGCGGTCGCAACTCAAGATCGTCAGCGCCGATTCCGCCATCGCTCAGTCCGCCACGCTCTATTCGTCGCTGGTCAAGGAACTGCGCCAGGAGGAGTTACTTCTGGACGATGACGATCCGCGCGTTGCGCGGGTGCGGCGGATCACCAACCGCCTGATCGACGTCGCGGTTGGCTTTCGACCGGAAAGCGCGAAGTGGCTCTGGTCGATCGAGGTCATCGACGACGACGACTCCGTCAACGCCTTCTGCATGCCGGGCGGGCGCATGGCGGTCTATACCGGGCTGCTCGACAAGCTACGTCCCTCCAACGACGAATTGGCCTATGTGCTCGGGCACGAAATCGCCCATGCCCTCGCCGATCATGGCGCCGAGAAGATGTCGATGGGCATGGTCGGGTCTGCGGTCGCCCTGGGGGCCGCGGCGGCGGCAAAGAAGAAGAACCGCGACGGCGTTTATGCGGCGGCGACGCTTGCCGCGTTCGCGTTCGTCAAGTTGCCGAACAGTCGCACTACGGAAGAGGAAGCGGACCGCCTTGGGCTCGAATTGGCGGCACGGGCAGGCTACGCTCCTTCCGCCGGTGCGACGCTGTGGCAAAAGATGATGAAGGCGACCGGCGATCGCTCGCGCTTCGACTTCCTTTCCACGCACCCCGCGACGCCGAAACGCATTGACGAACTGCGCGCGCTCGAACCGGCGATGGAAGTCCATTACAACGGCCTCGGTCGTCGGCCGGCGCCGATACGTATCGCCTGGGTAACGACCCAGCCGGAAAGACGCGACGCCGCCGCAATTGCCGAACTGACCGCCGGCGGCGCCAGGACCTTTCGGCGCGAGGCCGCGAGCGAGACGGCGAACGCGGCCGCGGCGCCTGCCGTCGCCACGCCGGCCAAGGCCGCCGAACAACCGGTCGCGCCGAGCCGGGAGCGGGAGCCCTCGGCCTTCTCGCGCATGATCGGGTTGTAGAACGTCTCGATATAGTCGCTTCGCGGAGCGCGCGACGACAACTCGCAGCCGTCGCCGATGTCCATTGCAGTGGGAAACGGAGGCAATGGACGGTGGGCTGGTACGACGACAAGAATCTGGACTTTGTGTCACGGCCGCGCTGCGCCGCCGGATGATGCGATCGCACCGGTCGAGAAGCTGCTGCTCGATTACCACCAGGACGAACTGGATCCGGTGGGAAGTAGCTACGATTGGGCTACGTGCCGTGAACCAAAAAGGGGATAGCTTTCGCTAACCCCTTGGTAATTCTGGCGCGCCCGGAGAGATTCGAACTCCCTACCCCTTGGTTCGTAGCCAAGTACTCTATCCAGATGAGCTACGGGCGCTTTGCTTTAAGAGCCGCGCATTATACACAGACGACGGCAAAAAAGAAGCCGTTGGGCGACCGAAATTAGTGCTTCAGGTCGTCGAGTTCGGCGACGGAATCGAATTCGCGCTGGTTCATCTCATGGCGCTTCTTGACCAGGAACATGGTGCCGGCGACGAAAAGGCCGAAGAGCGCGATGATCCAGTAGATCGACAGATTGGCCTTGATCAGCGCCGAATAGAGGCCGGTCATGATCAGGATGGACAAGTTCTCGTTGAAGTTCTGCACTGCGATGGAATGGCCGGCGCCCATCAGGATGTGGCCGCGGTGCTGGAGCAGGGCGTTCATGGGGACGACGAAGAAGCCCGAGAACACGCCGATCAGGACCAGCAGCGGTACCGCCAGCCACATGTCGCGCACGAAAATCATGCCGATGACGCCGATGCCCATGGCCATGCCGAGGGGGATGACGCGCACCGACTTGCGCATCGAAATCAGGCGCGCCGCGAGAATGGCGCCGATGGCGACGCCGACGGCAACCACGCCTTGGAGCATGCTGGCCTTGGACAGGTCGATGTTGAGAGCGGCCTTCGCCCATTCGATGACGATGAATTGAAGCGTCGCGCCGGCGCCCCAGAACAGGGTGGTGACGGCGAGCGAGATCTGGCCGAGCTTGTCGCGCCAGAGCAGGGCCAGGCAGTGATTGAATTCGTGCAGCAGGTAAATCGGGTTTTTCTTCAGCGGCTTATGGTCCACGCCGGTGTTGGGGACGTAGAGATTGAATATCGCGGCCGTCAGGTAGAGCAGGCCGACGATGGTCAGGTTCATTTCCGGAATGGTGTCGATACCGGTCGTGATGATCGGACAGTCGAAGGCGAGCAGCGAAGACGCGACATCCGGGCGGATCAGGGCGCCGCCGAGGACGACGCCGAGGATGATGGCCATGACCGTCAGGCCCTCGATCCAGCCGTTGGCCACCACCAGCAGCCGGTGCGGCAGGTACTCGGTCAGGATGCCGTACTTGGCCGGCGAGTAGGCGGCGGCACCGAGGCCGACGACGGAATAGGCGAGGAGCGGATGGACGTCGAGAAACATCAGCAGGCAACCGAAGATCTTGATCGCATTGCTGATGAACATGACCCGGCCCTTGGGCATCGAATCGGCGAAGGCGCCGACGAAGGCGGCGAGGGCGACGTAGGAAACCGTGAAGAACGTCTTGAGAAGCGGCGCGTATTCGCTCGGAGCCTGCATATCGCGCAAGATGGCGATGGCGGCGATCAGCAGCGCGTTGTCGGCAAGCGCGGAAAAGAACTGCGCTGCCATGATGATGTAGAAGCCTAGACTCATGGGCGCAGGGGTTATACCACGAAAGACATTGCGGGAATTTGTGCGTCGCGGCGAATGGCCGCGCGGAAACGGGATGCCGCTGCTATCAGACTATCTTATATCACTGGTTTGTGATTGAATAACAGTCATAACGAATAGCTTCTTTGGGGGAATCATCATGGCTGATCGCAGGCTTCAGGTTTTTCACGCCGTTGCCAAACAACTGTCGTTTACCAAGGCGGCGGAAGTACTTTTCATGACCCAGCCGGCTGTTACCTTCCAGATCAAGCAGTTGGAGGAGCATTTCAATACCCGCCTGTTCGACCGCGGCCATGGCCGCATCTCCCTGACGCCGGCGGGGGAAATGGTTCTGCAATACGCCGAGAAGATCCTCAATCTGTCGTCCGAAATGGACGTGCGCATGGGCGAAATGACCGGCGAGATCGGCGGTTCGCTGCTCGTCGGCGCCAGCATGACCATCGCCGAGTTCATGTTGCCGCGCATCCTCGGCGAGTTCAAGGCCGCCCACGCCAACGTGCGGCCGCGCCTGATCGTCGCCAACTCCGAATCCATCGAAACCCGGGTCTCCGAGCATACCCTCGACATCGGCTTCATCGAATCCCCCTCGCACCAGCCCAACTTGCAGACCGAAAACTGCTGCGACGACGAACTGATGGTGATCTGCAGCCCCAAGTTCCCGCTCGCCAAGGTCAAGGAGGTGACGCCGGCGCAACTGCTGGAGCATCCTTACGTCTCGCGCGAGCCGGGGTCGGGGACGCGCGAATTCACCGACGATTACCTGCGCAAGTCGGGCGTGCATCCCGAGGACATGCGGCTGGTGATGGAAATGGGCAGTCCCATCTCCTTGAACGGCGTGCTCGAAACCGGTCTCGGCTTCGCCATTGCGTCGCGGGCTTCGGTCGCCAAGGCGCAGCGCCTGGGGGATCTCGTCGCCATTCCGCTGAAGCCGCGCCTGATCCGCACCCTGTCGATGGTGTATCCGAAAGAGAAGTTCCGCTCGCGCCTGGTGACGGCCTTCGTCGATTTCGCTTCGACCCGGCTCAGGCAATTCACCTCCAAGTAGCCGGCGACCCGGACGTCCTCCGGTAAAATTTGCGGATGTCCGTCTATCGTCCCATCCGCGCCCACGTCGATCTGGCGGCCCTGCGGCACAACCACGCCGTGGCGCGGCGCCATGCCGGGAATGCCCGCATCTGGAGCGTCGTCAAGGCCGACGCCTACGGCCACGGCCTGCTGCGGGTCGCCCAGGCGCTGAATCCGGTCACCGACGGCTTTGCGCTGGTCGAACTCGAAGGCGCGATCGCCCTGCGCCGGGCCGGCGTCGAGAAGCCGATCCTGATGCTGGAAGGCTGTTATGCGGCCGCGGAACTGCCTGTATTTGCCGAATACCGGCTGACCCCCGTGCTGCACCGCCTGGACCAGGTGGGCTGGATCGAGGCGGCCGGCTTGGCGCCGCAGTTGCCGGTCTATCTGAAGCTCAACACCGGCATGAACCGGCTCGGTTTGGATGTCGCCGAGTTCCGCCTCGCCGTAGAAAGGCTGCGGCAGTCGGGCGTGGCCGACGTCACGCTGATGACCCACTTCTCGGACGCCGACGAAGCTCGCGGCGTCGCCGAGCAGATGGCGCGCCTGCAAGCCATGCGCGGCGGGCTGGCCTACCCGCTCTGCCTCGCCAACTCGGCGGCGCTGCTGCGCTTTCCGGAAGCCGTCGGCGACTGGGTGCGGCCCGGCATCATGCTCTACGGCAGCTCGCCGTTCCCGGAGCGGACGGCTGCCGCGCTCGACCTGGCGCCGGTGATGACGCTGGAAAGCGAAGTCATCGCCGTGCGCGATTTGCAGCCCGGCGACCGCGTCGGCTATGGCGGCAGCTTCACCGCATCTAGCGCCATGCGCATCGGCGTCGTCGCCTGCGGCTACGGCGACGGATATCCGCGCCATGCGCCGAGCGGAACGCCGGTGCTCGTGGCCGGACGGCGCAGCCATACCCTCGGCCGCGTCTCCATGGACAAGTTGTGCGTCGACTTGAGCGATCTGCCTCAAGCGGGGGCGGGCGCCCCGGTCGTCATGTGGGGCCGCGGCCTGCCTGCCGACGAGGTGGCGGCGTGTGCCGGCACCATCAGCTACGAGCTGTTCTGCGCCCTGGCCCAGCGGGTGCCGGTGCTGGAGGAAGACCTTGGCCAAGGCTAAGAGCGTTTACGCCTGCACCGAATGCGGCGCGACCAGCCCGAAGTGGCAGGGCCAGTGCCCCGGCTGCGGCCAGTGGAACACCCTGGTCGAAACGGTGGCCGAAGCCGCACCCTCGGCCAACCGCTACGCGGGCCTCGCCCTGGCCGGCGTCGGCGGCCTCCAGCATCTGGCCGAGATCAAGCCGCGCGAAGAGGCGCGCCAGCCGACCGGCATCGAGGAATTCGATCGCGTGCTCGGCGGCGGCCTGGTGGCCGGCGGCGTCGTGCTGATCGGCGGCGATCCCGGCATCGGCAAGTCGACGCTGCTGCTGCAAGCCTTGTCGCGGCTCGCCGCAGGCGGGCAGAACGTGCTCTACGTGTCGGGCGAGGAATCGGGCGAGCAGGTGGCCTTGCGCGCGCGGCGTCTGCAACTGCCGGTGGAAGGATTGCAGCTCCTGGCCGAGATCAACCTGGAAAAGATCGTTGCCACGCTGACCCGGCTGCGGCCGGCAGTGGCCGTGATCGACTCGATCCAGACGCTATGGTCGGACGCGCTGCAATCGGCGCCGGGTTCCGTCGCCCAGGTGCGCGAATGTTCGGCGCAATTGACGCGCTACGCCAAGCAGTCCGGCACCTGCGTCATCCTCGTCGGCCACGTCACCAAGGACGGCGCCCTGGCCGGGCCGCGCGTGCTCGAACACATCGTGGATACCGTGCTCTATTTCGAAGGTGACACCCATTCGAGTTTTCGCCTGGTGCGCGCCTTCAAGAACCGCTACGGCGCGGTGAACGAGTTGGGCGTGTTCGCCATGACCGACAAGGGTTTGCGCGGCGTGTCGAATCCCTCGGCGCTGTTCCTCTCGCAGCATGCCCAGGAGGTGTCGGGGTCCTGCGTGCTGGTGACGCAGGAGGGCACGCGGCCGTTGCTGGTCGAAGTCCAGGCCTTGGTCGACGCTGCGCACAGCCCGAGTCCGCGCCGGCTCACCGTCGGCCTCGAAGCGATGCGGCTGGCGATGCTGCTGGCGGTGCTGCATCGCCACGCCGGCATCGCCTGCTTCGACCAGGACGTGTTCGTCAATGCCGTCGGCGGCGTGCGCATCCAGGAACCGGCGGCGGATCTGGCGGTGCTGCTGGCCATCGTCTCCAGCCTGCGCAACCGGCCGCTGCCGCCGAAGATGGTGGCCTTCGGCGAGGTCGGCCTGGCCGGCGAAATCCGCCCGGCGCCGCGCGGCCAGGAGCGCCTCAAGGAAGCCGCCAAGCTCGGCTTTACCCACGCGCTGGTGCCCAAGGCGAATGCGCCGAAGCAGGCGCTCAAGGGCATCGAAGTGATTGCGCTGGAGCGCGTCGAGCAGGCCGTCGAGACCCTGCGTTCGCTGTGAACACGCTGCGCCTGACGCTACGCATGCTCGCGCGCGACCTGCGCGCCGGGGAACTGACGGTGCTGGGGCTGGCCCTGGTGCTGGCCGTCGCCGCCATGACCGGCGTCGGTTTTCTCGCCGACCGCGTGCAGCAGTCGCTGCTGCTCGAATCCCACCAACTGCTCGGCGGCGATCTCTTGCTAACCGCCGATCATCCCTGGCACGACGACGTTCGCAAGCAGGCGGCCCGCCAGGGCCTGCAAGTGGCCGAAAGCGCGACGTTCCTGAGCATGGTGAGCGTCGGCGAGGCTGCGCAATTGGCGGAAATCAAGGCGGTCTCCGCCGGCTATCCGCTGCGCGGCGTCTTGCGCATCGCACCCGCGCTCAATCAGCCCGACGCCGAGACCCGCGACATACCCGCACCGGGGACGATCTGGCCGGACGAAAGGCTCGCCGCCGCCCTCGGCGGCGCGTCGGATGCGGCGATCAAGGTCGGCGTCCTGAGTGAAAAAGCCGGCGCCGTCCTGACGCTCGATCCCGATCGCGGCATGAACTTCTTCAGCTTTGCGCCGCGTCTGCTGATGAATCTGGCCGACCTGCCGGCGACGCAGTTGATCCAGCCCGGCAGCCGCATCGGCTACCGCTTGCACCTGGCAGGCGAGGGCGCGGCGGTGGAGGCCTATCGCCGCTGGATCGAACCCCGGCTCGGCCGCGGCGAACGCCTGGAAAGCATGGACAACGCGCGTCCGGAAGTGCGCAACCTGCTCGACCGCGCGCAGCGTTTCCTGCGGCTGGCCGCGCTGCTGGCGGTGATCCTTGCCGCCGTGGCGATGGGCCTGGCGGCCGACCGCTACGTGCGCCGCCATCTCGATGCCTGCGCCATGCTGCGCTGCCTGGGCGCGAGCGGGGCGCGCATCCTCGCCATCCACGGCGGCGAATTCCTGCTGTTCGGTCTGGCGGCGACCACGATCGGCTGCGTCGCCGGCTACGGCGTACAACTGGGACTGCAAGCCCTGCTCGCCGGCCTGGTCGCCCAGAGTCTGCCGCCGCCGGGCGTCTTGCCCTGGTTGCAAGGCTTCGCCGTCGGCAACCTGCTGGTCGCGGGCTTCATTCTGCCGCCGCTCCTGCGCCTGAAGCGGGTGCCGACCTTGCGCGTGCTGCGCCGCGAATGGGAGGCGGCGGAGCCGCTGTCGCTGACCGCCTACGGCATCGGCGGCGCTTTCCTGGCGCTCCTGATGTTCTGGATCGCCGCCGACGCCCGGCTCGGCGCCATCGTCCTCGCCGGCTTCACCCTGGCTGTGCTGCTCTATGCCGGCGTCGGCTGGCTGCTGCTGAGCCTGATCAAGGGCGTGCGCGCCGGCGGCGGCTGGCGCTACGGCATCGCCAATCTGCGGCGGCGCATGCGCGCGACGCTGCTGCAAACCGTGGCGCTGGGACTCGGCATCACCACGCTGCTGCTGCTGACGGTGGCCCGCGGCGACCTGATGGCGAGCTGGCAGGCGAAAGTGCCGCCCGATGCGCCCAACCGCTTCCTCATCAACATCCAGCCCGAACAACGGCCGGCGTTGACGAAGTTCCTTGCCGCGCAGGGCGTGCCGCCACCGCGGCTCGAACCCATGGTGCGCGGCCGCCTCGTCGCCGTGAATGGCCGCGCGGTGGCGCCCCAGGACTATGCCGAGGAACGCGCGCAGCGTTTGGTCGAGCGCGAATTCAATCTCTCCTGGTCGGCGCAATTGCCCGCGGGCAACACGGTCACGGCCGGGCGTTGGCACGGTGCCGCCGCCGCCAACGAGTTTTCGGTCGAGCAGGGACTCGCCGACACCCTCGGGCTGAAGCTCGGCGACACACTGGACTTCAACGTCGCCGGGGTCGGCCTCGGCGCGCGCATCACCAGTCTTCGTAAGCTCGATTGGGATTCGATGCGCGTCAACTTCTTCGTCATGACGCCGCCGGGCGTACTCGAAACCTATCCGGCGAGCTTTATCACCAGCTTCCATCTGCCGCCGCCGCGACAAGACGTCGTCAACGCGCTGGTGCGGGCGTTTCCGAACGTCACGGTCATCGACGTCGGCACGCTGCTGCGGCAGATGCAGGCCATTTTCGACCAGGTGGCGCAGGCGGTGCAGGCGGTGTTCGGCTTTGCCTTGCTGGCCGGTGTCGTCGTCCTGCTGGCGGCGCTGCAATCCGGGCAGGACGAGCGTGCCGCCGACCTCGGCCTGATGCGGGCGCTCGGCGCGAGGAGCGGCCAGGTGCGCGCGGCGGTGCTGGCCGAGTTTGCCGTGCTCGGCAGCCTTGCCGGCCTGCTCGGCGGTCTCGCGGCGACCGGCATCGCCTGGGGACTCGCGCATTGGGTCTTCCATCTCGACTACGCCGCGTCGCCGCTGCTGCCGCTTTACGGCGCGCTGGCGGGAATCGCCATCGTCGCGCTGGTCGGCCTGCTGGCATCGTCGCGCGTGCTCAAACATCCGCCGCTGCGGGCTTTGCGCGAAAGTTAGGTTTAAGCCGTCCTTAAGTTTGTCTGCCTAGCATGGCCACCAGCCATAAGGCGAACAGGGTATGCGCGCGACGCTCGGTCGCACAACCCGATAGTCGTCGTCGTTTCCCCGCGTTCTTCGAGGGCGTCTCCATGTCCAACCCGTGCCGCCACCTGCTCCTGCTGCTGCTGCCGCCGCTGTTGGCAGCCTGCACGTCCCAGGTCGGCGCACCGGTCGTGCGCCGGGACGTCGGCGGCAGCGTCGAGACCAAGTCTTCGGCGGCCCAGCCGGTGGGCGTCATCGCCGTGCCGCCGGTCGGCGCGGCCGGGAGCGGCAAGCCCGGTCCGATCCCCGTGCGGGCGCTCAACGTCGCCACGCAGTGCGAGTTCAGCGACGAGACCGGCGCACACGGGCGGATGGCGCTGCAAATCGAGGCGGCGAGCGTCAAGCGCTTCACCGCGGAAGTGAATATTCCCCGGCGCGGCGTCTGCAACTTCGACTTGGCGCGGTTCCGCCAGACCGAAACGATGCCGACGCCGGTGCTCGTGTCCAACGACACGCCATGCCGCGTCTATGTGTGGGAGCAGGGTAGCGCGGTCACGGTCGCGTTCAACTCCTGCGAAGCCAACTGCACCGCCGACGCCTACAGCTACCTGTGGCCGATTTTGGTGGACCCGAGCGGAAAGTGCGCATGAAGGCGGCGGATATTCGTTCGCTCGCCCTGGCCGCCTGCGCCGCCGCGCTCGGCGCCTGCAGCACCATGCAATACGCCGTCGACGACGGGCGTAGCGTCGATGAGGCGCTGCTTGCCGACATTCGCGCCTACGGCAAGGCGACGCAAACGCTGCGTCCCGCCATCGTGCGCAGCGCCGCGCTGCGTGCCCCGGCGTGCGAGCCGGCCTGGGAACTGCCGTTCGAAATCGCCAGCAGCGACGACATGGACGAAGACGACAAGGTGGCCTGGGTGCGTGCGCTCAGGGTCGACGAACGCCTGACCGTCGTCGCCGCCGCGGCGCCGTCGCCGCTCGCCGTCGGCGACCGTATCGTCGATATCGACGGCTATCGCTCCGAGAGCGGCCGCAAGATGACCGCCGCGCTGCACGAGCGGCGGGACGACGGCAAGCCGTTCCGGGTGACGACGGCCGCCGGACGCAAACTGCTCGTCGAACCGGTCCGCGTCTGTCGCGGGCACGTGCGGGCGGCGGCGCCAACCGCGCCGACGCGGCAGGACTATCACTGGGGGTATAGCGTGCATCCGCTCGACGTGTTCCGCCAGGACATCACGCCGGACGAGGCGCTCTGGCTGGTGCTGTGGACGCAGGGACTGTCGGAAGAAGGCGGCGCGCGCATGAAGGCCTATCAATACGGCGCCGTGCCCGCCCAGGTCGTCGCCGGCGTCGCCTCATTCCTCGCCGGCATCGGTCCGCTGGCGAAGGCCGCCGCGGCGGGGACCTCCGCCGCCGCTTCGCAGGCCGGCGTCGCGGTGGTGAAAAACGTCGTCGCCGGCCAGGCCCTGGGCTATGCGCAGGAGCAGGCGGCGAGCATGATGGAAGCGTCGTCGAAAAACCGGGCGAGCCTGGACGGCGTGTCGTGGGTGGGTGGCACGGTTTTCGACAAGGCCGACAAGTGGGCCTTCGACGCCATGCGCCAACTGGGCGCCGATCCGCTGGCCGCCTTCAGCTTGCACCGGAAGCTGATCGCCGCCGGCAGCGCCGACAACGCCTTTGTCCTCGATGCCGAGCGCCCGGTCGGCGACCCCGTCGCGGTGGAGCGAGTAATGCGCCTCGTCGAGGATCACCCAGTGCGGCATCCCGAGGCGCCGGCGCCGCTCCCGGAGGAGCTCGAGCCCCGT
>JACRPB010000065.1 GCA_016214175.1 Rhodocyclales bacterium | reverse complement strand
GCACGCCAGGCGAACAGCAGCAGCGAGGAGCCGATCACCAGCACCAGCAGCATCAGGATGAAAATGCCGCGCTTCGGCTCGGTGGCGAAGGCATGCACCGAGGCCAGCACGCCCGAACGCACGAGGAAGGTGCCGAGCAGGCTGAGCGAGAAGGCGCTGATCGCCAGCAACACCGTCCAGTTCTTGAAGCTGCCGCGCTTTTCGGTCACCGCCAGCGAGTGCATCAGCGCCGTGCCGACCAGCCAGGGCATGAAGGAGGCGTTCTCGACCGGATCCCAGAACCACCAGCCGCCCCAGCCCAGCGTGTAATAGGCCCACCAGGAACCGAGCGCGATGCCCAGCGTCAGGAAGATCCAGGCCGTCGTCGTCCACGGCCGCGACCAGCGTGCCCAGGCGGCGTCGAGCTTGCCCGAGAGCAGGGCGGCGATGGCGAAGGCGAAGGCGACCGAGAAGCCGACGTAACCCATGTAGAGCATGGGCGGGTGGAACACCAGTCCCGGATCCTGCAGCAGCGGGTTGAGGTCGCGCCCGTCCGCCGCCGCCGGCAGCATGCGTGCGAAGGGGTTGGAGGTCAGCAGCACGAACAGCAGCAGGCCGGTGGCGACCAGGCCGAGCACGCCGAGGACGCGCGCCACCATGGCGGCGTCGAGCGTGCGCGACAGTTGCGCCACGGCGAAGGTCCAGGCGGCGAGCAGGGTCACCCACAGCAGCAGCGAACCTTCGTGGCCGCCCCAGACCGCGCCGATGCGGTAGATCGTCGGAAGTTGCGAGTTCGAATGTTCGGCGACGTAGACCACCGAAAAGTCATTGACGTAGAACGCCCAGGTCAGTGTGGCAAACGACACCAGCGTCAGCAGGAAGGCGGCCTGGGCCGCCGGGCGCGCCAGCATCACCCACTCGCGCCGCCCCTGGTGGGCGCCGATCAGCGGCAGCGTGCCGAGCACGACGAAGACGCAGAGCGCGAGGATGAGACAGAAATGGCCGATTTCGGGAATCATCGCGCGGACGTCTTTCCGGCTTGCTGCGCCGCCTGCTGCGCCTGATCCACCGCATGCTTCGCTTCCGGCGGCATGTAGTTTTCGTCGTGCTTGGCGAGGACTTCGCTGGCGACGAACAGGCCGTCGGCACCGAGCTTGCCCTGGATCACGGCGCCTTTGCCCTCGCGGAACAGGTCGGGCAGGATGCCGGTGTAGGCGACGGGAATCTCCTGTGCCGTATCGGTGACGACGAAATGCACCGTCAGATTGTCGCGGCGCACGGAGCCGTCCTTGACCAGGCCGCCGATGCGGAAGGCCTGGCCCTTGGGCGCCTTGCCTTGCGACACCTCGGTCGGCGTCACGTAGAGGGCGATGTTGCTGTTGAGGGCGTTCAGCACCAGCGCGGCGGCGACGCCGATGGCCGCCAGCCCGCCGACAATCAGCGCCGCGCGTTTATGTCTCGGTTTCAATGGCTTTCCTTCTAGTTCCGGCTAACGCCCGCTTTCGCGGGCATGAGCCTTCTCTGAAACTTCGTTTTCAAGCTCGTCAGCGATACGCTCGCGGCGGAGGCTCTGCAAAATCTGATTCTGACGCTTGCGCACCAGAATTGGTTCCATCGCCAGTGCAATTGCGCAGACGCCGAAGCTGCCCCAGACGTAGAGCGCATAGCCACCCATGGCGAAGAACTCGGCCGGCGAATTCCAGATCATGACTTCACCTCGTTCAACTCCTTGACCCATTCGGTGTGCGCCTCGCGTTCGAGGATGATCGCGCGCACGCGCATCAGCGCCACTGCGATCGAATACATCCAGAAGCACAGCGCCATGAACAGCATGCCCCAGAGCATGGTGACGGCCATCGAGGACTTGCCCACCGACACCGAGGAGCCCTGGTGCAGGGTGTTCCACCACTTCACCGAGAAATAGATGATGGGCACGTTCACCACGCCGACCAGCGCCAGGATCGCCCCGGCCTTGTCGGCGCGGCGCGGGTCGTCGATGGCGGCCTGCAGCGCGATGAAGCCGAGGTAGAGGAAGAACAGGATCAGCTCGGAAGTGATGCGCGCGTCCCACACCCACCAGGTGCCCCACATCGGCTTGCCCCAGAAGGCGCCCGTCCATAAGGCGAGGAAGGCCATCAGCGCGCCGGTCGGCGCCAGGGCGCTGGCCATCATGCCCGACAAGCGCGTATTGAGCGCCAGGCCCAGCCCGGCCCACGCCGCCAGCACCAGGTAGATGAACATCGACATCCACGATGCCGGCACGTGCACGAAAATGATGCGGTAGCCTTCGCCCTGCTGGGCGTCGGTGGGGGCGACGAAAAAGCTCAACCACAGCCCGACGACGCCGAACGCCGCGGCCAGCCCCCAGAACCAGGGGATCATCTTCCCCGCGAGCGGATAGAAGCTCTGCGGCGATGCGTACTTGAACCAGTGAATCAGTTTGTTGTTCACTCGAGAGCGATCCTCAAAGCCGCCGTGGTCGCCCACGGCGCAAAAAATGCGGCCAACGCCAGCAGCGCCGCCAGCAGCGACAAATGCCCACCGGCGCCAAGCCCCGCGATATGGGCTTCGACCGCCCCGGCGCCGAAGATCAGCGCCGGCACGTAGAGCGGCAACACCAGCAAGGACAGCAGCACGCCGCCGCCGCGCAGACCCAGGGTCAGCGCCGCGCCGATGGCGCCGATCAGCGAAAGCAGCGGCGTTCCCAGCAGCAGCGCCAGCATCAGCACGCCCAGCGCGCCGACATCGAGATCGAACTGCAAGCCCAGCACCGGCGCCAGCAGCACCAGCGGCAGCCCCGACAGCATCCAGTGCGCGGCAATTTTACCGCCGACGAGCAGACCCAAGGGCGTCGGCGACAAGACCATTTGTTCGAGCGTGCCGTCGGCGTGATCGGCCGCGAACATTCTTTGCAGCCCGAGCATGGTCGCCAGCAGCGCCGCCACCCACAGCACGCCGGGCGCGATTTTCTTCAGCAGCGCCGGCTCCGGCCCGATGCCGAGCGGAAACAGGCTGGTGACGATGACGAAGAAGAACAAGGCGGTGAGCACCTCGCTCTTGCGGCGCATCGCCAGCAGCAGGTCGCGGCGGATGACGGCGAGGACGGCGTTCATAGCTGCAACTCCCGCCCGCCGGGGATCGGCATCGCCTGGTGGCTGGTCAGGATCGCCATACCGCCGTCGGCCAGATGTTCGCCGATCAGGGCGGACAGCATGTCCACCGCCTTCACGTCTAGCGCGGTGAACGGCTCGTCGAGGATCCAGAGTTTGGCCTGCTTCGTCACCAGCCGCGCCAGCAGCACGCGCCGCTTCTGGCCGGCGGAGAGGAAGCGCACCGGCAGTTCCTCGCGGCCCTTGAGGCCGAAGCGATGCAGCGCCGCCAGCGCGGAGCGATCCGCCAGTGCGTCGCCGTCCAGTTGCGACGCCAGTTGCAGGTTCTCCAGTGCGCTGAGTTCCTCTTTCACCGCGCCGTGATGGCCGAGGAACAGCAGGTGACGGCGGTAGTCCTCGCCCAGCGTCCTCACGTTCTCGCCGTTCCAGCGGATTTCGCCCTCCGCCGGCGCCATCAGCCCCACCAGCAGGCGCAGCAGGCTGGTCTTGCCGGCGCCGTTCTCGCCGCGCACGTGCAGCCACTCGCCGGGGCCGACTGCGAAGTCGAGACCGGCAAACAAGCGGCGTTCGCCGCGCACGCAGGAGAGGCCGTGGATGGACAGCATGGAGGGGCGAATTGTGCCCTAATTAGGTGCTGCCAGGACTATTGCACCCCGAACGGGTGCGGCGGGCAGGGCAGTTCCGCTGCCCCGCCCGCGCCAGATTAGGCGCTGAAGAATCCGACGGTCACCAGCGTCAACAGCACCAGGCCGATGGCAATCAACACCAAGCCGAGAACCTTGGAACCCAGGGCCATGCGCTGCGGCGGCGCATCGACCAGGTACTGTTCGAGTTCGCCGCTATCCACCAGACGCTGGTAGTAGGCCGGGTGATCCTGGCGGAATTCCTCCAGCGACTGCGAACCGGTGAACATCACGATGTCCGGCGGCGGCAGCTTGTCGGGGCGGAAGTGGTTGTTGAAGAAATGCACCGTGAAGAGGAACACCGCCGCAAGGAAGCCCTCCTCGCCATGCACCAGGGTGCCGACGTTGAACACCCAGCCCGGCAGATACTGCGCCGTGATGTGCGGGAAGGCCAGCATGAGGCCGCTCCAGCCGATGATGTTCACGCCCCAGAACACCGCCCAGTAATCGAACTTCTCGAAATAGGTCCAGCGGTCGAAGCGCGGCTTCTCGCCACGGCCGAAGAACCACTTGAACATGCCCCAGCAATCTCTGAAGTCCTTCCAGTTCGGGATGAAGGAATCCGGCCCGAACCAGCGGAAGGTCTTGCTGCGCAGCAGGCCTTGCATCACATAGACGAAGTGGATGAGGAAAATGGCGACGAAGCTGGCGGCGGCGATGCGGTGGACCAGGCCGAGCACCTTCGGTCCGCCGAGCAGGGCCGCCACGATCGGCGCCCACGAACTCGATGCGAACAGCGCGGTCATGCCGGTCAGCACCAGGGTCATGGTGATGAGCGCGAACGCCAGGTGCGCCAGGCGCCAGCCCCAGGGGAAGCGCTTAAAGTGCTTGGTTTCGTCGAGCTTGAGCCCGCGGAGATCGATGTAGGGCGCCGGCCTGCCGGCCTTGCGCTCTTGCAGTTCGCGGTAGTACCAGAGCGCCGAATGCGCCCAGAAGAACAGGAAGACGAATATCAGCAGCCCGACCATGAACTTGGTCGCGATGTACATCTGCGGATACTTCTCGAAGTCGTGGCTGTTGGCGTGGGGGCCGAAGGAGGCGAAGCCCGGCGTCGCGTCGTGCATGCCCGGCTTCTTGTCGCTATGGCACTTCTGGCAGGTCTTCATGCGGTTCTTCGTCGACACCTTGGACTTCGGGTCGTCGACGGCGCGGATGCCGTGGCTGTCGTGGCAGTCGACGCAGCGCGCGGTATAGGTGTAGCCGAGGCGATTGACCTGGCCGTGGTAGGTGTCGGTGTAGCTCTTGAGTTCTTCCTGGTGGCAGTCGCCGCAGGCATTGACGTTGGCGAGCTTGAAGGCGTCCGAGGAGGTGTTGGCGACGCTGTGGGCCGAGTGGCAGTCGGTGCAAACTGCCGCCTTGACGTTGCCTTTGTCCATCAGTTCCTCGCCGTGGATCGAGGCGGTGTAGGACTCCAGTTGATCCTCGTGGCACTTCTCGCCGCAGGTCTTCGGGATTTCCTTGTGCCAGACGGTACGCTTGGCGCTGCCCTTGGGCGGCACGTTGAATTCGTGCGAGCTGTGGCAGTCCTCGCAGGATGCCTTGGCGCGCGAAGGATCGTCCTTGTCGGGCCGGGCGTGGAAGGACTTCTTGTAGGCCTCGATGTTCTCGACCACGAGACCGAGGCGGGACTTCTCTGCGGTCAGCTTCTCCTGCTTGACGCCCTGCCACAGCGCCTCGTGGCAGGAAACGCAATTGGGCTTCGCCACGCCATCGTTCTTCTTGTGCGCGGCGACGGCGTCGGTGATTTCCCGGTGGCAGTCGACGCACTGCATGTCGCCGTGCGTGCCCTTGGCGTACTTGATCGCATGCACCGCGGCGAGCGCACGTTACTCGCCGTCCTTGACTGGGACTTCCAGCTTGCCCTTCTTGCCGTCGTGACAGCTCAGGCAAACGGCATTGTCGAGTTTGGCGGCGTCGGCGGCGGCCGGCGCCGCTTGCGCGGCGAGGATGGCGCCGGCCGCCATCAGGGCGACCCGGAGGATGCGGAGGGTCATGTTGCTCGTTCCCTATTTGGACAATGTCTGTTTCACTGGCGACGGCTCCCGGCTTGCCGCTTCCTGCGCCGGCTTCTCGGCCAGGCGGGCCAACTGCGCCTTGCGGCTCGGTTCGATACGGATCGCTTCGTCGAAAGCGGCTTGCGACAGTTCGCGCT
>JACRPB010000064.1 GCA_016214175.1 Rhodocyclales bacterium | reverse complement strand
GACCACGACTACGCCGGCTTCGCCTGCAAGCAGCTCGCCGAGCGCGAGTCCGCCGCCTTTCCGCCCTTCGCCTACCAGTGCCTGCTGCGCGCCGAAGCCAAGGCCATGGCGGCGTCGCTCGCCTTCCTCGCCGAGGCGCGGACCGAAGCCCAAACCCTGGCCGGCCCGGCGGTCACGCTCTACGATCCTGTGCCGATGCGCCTACAGCGCCTGATGAGCCTGGAGCGCGCGCAACTGCTGGTCGAATCGCCGCACCGGCCGTCGTTCCAGGTCTTCCTCGCGGCGTGGAGCGAGCGCCTGCGCAGCCTCAAGGCGCCGCGCGATCTGCGCTGGCATCTGGACGTGGATCCGCTGGAGTTCTAGTCCGGGGAGCGATAAGGCGGCACGTAAAGCCTGTCATCGCTCAGTCTCCGGCAATGGTCGCGCCCGCCTTGCGTGCCGCCCGAGCGAGGGCGGCATCAAACGTCGCCAGGGGTAAGTCCAGGCGCAGGGCGAGTTCGAGATAGGCGGCGTCGTAGGCGGTGAGGTCGTATTCGCGGCCAAGGGCGAACAGGATGCCGAGCGGCGGCGGCGCGGAGTCCGTGGCGACCGGCAGGGCTGCTGCCAACCGTTCGGCCGTACGCGCTTCGGCGGCCGTGAGCCGTTTGCGCTTGAGGGCGACAAGCAGAACATTCGCCAATTCGAGGTGCCAGAGCGCGGGCACATGAATGCCGCCCTCGGCGCCGGCGGCGATCAGGCTTTCCGCCGCGTCGTCCTCGCCGAGCAGCCAGGCGGCGGCGACCGAGCAATCGATGACGACGCCGCTCACCGCCGGCCCGTGGCGATGAGTTCGCGAATTTCGACGCGCTTCAGGCGCTGCTTGAGGCCGGCGCGGAACTGGCGGGCCTCGGCGAACGCTTCTGCCAGCGTCGGCAGTGCGGTGCCGGGATCGACGGGGCCGAGTCGGGCAATCGGCTTGCCGTGCTTGGTGATGAGGAAGACGCCGCCGCGCGCCACCTTGTCGAGCAGGGCGGAGAGATGGGTCTTGGCGTCGAAGGCACCGATGGTTTCGGCGGGCGTTTGCTTCATGGCGACGGAATACTGGTTGGGACTGGTTGAAAGTCTATCGCGGCCGCGACCGGATGTCGACCCGTGCGCTCAGGCGCGCTTGCGCATTCCCAGCACAAACCAGCCCCAGGCCAACGGCTGCATGACGAGCAGGGCGCCAAAAGCCCAGCGATAAGCCTCGCGCGGCGACAAGCCCAGGCTCGCGAGCCAATCGACCAGCGCGCCGATGCCCCATTGCAGGCCGAAGGCGCCGGCGAAGGCGGCGAGGTTGAGCGCGGTGTTGACGCGGCCCGAGAGATGGCTCGGGAAGTTGGCGCTGAGCAGGGCGTAGGCGAGGTTGGTGACCGAGAACACGAGACCCATGACGAACCAGAGGGCGCGCGTGGCGCCGACGTCGGCGACGATGGCGGCCATGGCGGCGAGGCCGACGCCGATGCCCACGACGAGGATGCGCTGCGGCGTGATGCCGCGCCGCGCCAGGCGCGTCACGAACAGCGCCAGCACGGCGAATCCGCCGAGCATGGCGATGCCGATCAGCAGCATGTGGAAGGCCGCGGTCTCGCGCGCATAGCCGTTGACCTCGATCAGCCAGGGCACGGCCCAGAGGCCTTGCAGGGCCATGAAACCGCCGGCGAGCAGCGCCGTCTGCGGCGCGTAGCGCCAGAACACCGGGCTGGCGAGGATGCCGGCGAGGGCGCGCAACTGTTCGGCCAGGGTCTCGCGCTTGCCGTCGGCCGGTTTGTCCGGCGTCGAAAAAATGCCGGCCGCGGCGACCAGGGCGAGCACGGCGAGCGCGACGAACGCGCCGCGCCAGCCCACGGTCGGCAGCGCCCAGGCCAGGGGCGTCGTCGCCGTCAGGGCGCCGAGGCCGCCGGCCGCCATCACCGCCGAGTTGAGCGAAGCCTGGCGCTCGATCGGAAACCAGGCGCCATCACCGCCGAGTTGAGCGAAGCCTGGCGCTCGATCGGAAACCAGGCCGAGAAGGCCTTGAACGAGGCCATCAGACAGGCCGAGACGCCGAGCCCGATGAGGCCGCGCGCGAGCGCCAACTGGCCGAGATCGGCGCCGAAGGCAAAGAGGGCGCAGCCGGCGGCCGCGATCAGCAGCAGCGAGGCCTCGACGCGGCGCGGGCCGTAGCGGTCGAGCAGTATGCCCAGCGGCAACTGGAAGGCGCCGAAGGCCAGCAGGTAGGCGGCGGTCAGCAGGCCGAGATCGGCGGCGGAAACGCCCAGCTCGCGCGTCAGTTCCGGCGCGATGATGGCATTGACGTTGCGCAGCAGGTAGGAGAGATAGTAGCCGGCGGCGAAGGGCGCGAAGACGCGCAGCCAGAGATTCATGGCGACCTCGCCGCGGCGGCGCGGGCGGCGAGTTTCTGCCGCCAGTTGGGCGACAGGGCCGGCAACGCGGCCAGCACCGTCAGCACCGCCGCATCGGGCTGCGGCGCCTGCCATTGCGTCCAGCAATGCGCGATCGACGCCGCGGGCGCCGGCCGGTCCAGCAGTTCGAAGACGTCGCCGGGCGCGACCGCGCCGGCCTCGATCACGCGGTAATACCAGCCGGTAATGCCGGCGGCGGCGATCAGCCCGGTCATGCCCGCGACCGCGAAACGGCAGTCGATTTTCCAGCACGGCGAGCGCGGCTGCGACACCTCGATGCGCGCATCGCCGAGGCGGAAGACGTCGCCGATGCAGACCGCGCTCTCGTCCCAGGCGCCGACGCTGAGGTTCTCGCCGAGGCTGCCCGGCACCAGCCGCGCCGCGGCTTGCGGAAACGCCGTCGCCAGCCGCGCGTAATGCGGCGCCGGGTATTGATGCAAGGCCTTCTCGGGACCGCCATGCACGCGCCGGTCGGCCTGGGCGTCGCCGGCGAGCCCTTCGCTGCCGAGCCAGACCGGCTCCGCCAGCTCGGACTTGAAGATGCCGGTCGGCTCGTTGGCGAGCGGCAGCGGCCTGATGCCGCCACGGAAGAGTCTCACCATAGCCAGGCCGCTCCCCGCACTCCGGACGAGTCGCCGTGGCGGTGTTTCAGCAGGCGGGTAACGACATGATCGGAAAACACCTGCGGACCCCAGAGTTGCGGCACCCGATGGTACAGCCGGTCGAGATTCGAGAGACCACCGCCGAGGACGATGACGTCGGGGTCGAGGATATTGATGACGACGGCCAGCGCCCGCGCCAGGCGCGCCTCGTAGCGGCACAGCGTCGCCTCGCAGGCGGCGTCGCCGGCCGCGGCGCGGCGGACGATCTCGGGCGCGGCCAGCGCCGCGCCGCCGGCCGCCTGGTGGTCGCGCTGCAAGCCGGGGCCGGACAGGAAGGTCTCGACGCAGCCGGCGCGCCCGCAGTAGCAGGGCGGCCAGACATCCTCGTCGCCGGGCAGGCGGTTGTGGCCCCATTCGCCGGCGATGGCGTTGGCGCCAGCGAGCGGCTTGCCGGCAACGACGATGCCGCCGCCGACGCCCGTGCCGAGAATGACGCCGAAGACGACGCCGGCGCCGGCCGCCGCGCCGTCGGCGGCCTCGGACAGCGCGAAGCAGTTGGCGTCGTTGGCCAGGCGCACTTCGCGCTCCAGGGAGGTTTCCAGGTCGGCGCGCAGCGCCCGGCCGATGAGGCAGGTCGAGTTGGCGTTCTTGATCCGGCCGGTGAGCTGCGACTCGGCGCCGGGGATGCCGACGCCGACCGTGCCGTGTTGCCCGAGTTCGGCCTCGGCCGCGGCGACCAGCGCCGCCACCGCCGCCACGGTGCCGGCGTAGTCGCCCTGCGGCGTGGCGACGCGCCGGCGCAGCAGCTCGGTTCCGTCTTCGCCGAGGGCGACGATTTCGATCTTGCTGCCGCCGAGGTCCACACCGAGACGCATGGCTATTTCCGCTTGCCGACGGCCGGCAAGGACGAGACGGCGAGACGGCCGCGCTCGGCCTTGATCTCGAACTGGAGTTGCGACGCCTGGACGTTCGCCACGCGCAGGCTGCCGATGCGGGCCCGGCCCTTGACTTCCAGGTCATGCAGCCAGCCGAGATCGGCCTTGCCGTCTTCCGCGGCGCCCGCCCGCTGCTCCGGCAGGTAGCGGTCGAGGTCGAGGCGGTCGATGGCGAGGTCGAATTCGAGGGCCGGCGGCGCGAAGCGGCTGAGCTTGAAATCGAGCGTCAGCGTCGATTCGTCGAGACGGGCGGCGAGGCGGCCGGCGGCGCTGCGCTTTTCGAGGTCGGCCTGCACGCGGCCTTCGTAGGGCAGATGGACGGGGCTGCGCACCAGCGCAGGATCGGCGAGATCGACGCTGCCCGCAAACTTGTCCACGACCAGCGACCGACCGGTCCCCGCCAGTCCGAAGACGACGAGTCCGGCCTTGAGCTGCCGCGGCGGCGCGGCGAATGCGGCGGAGAGGTGCTCGACGCGCCAGCCCTGGTCGCCGAGTGCAAGGCCGGCGGCGGCGAGGTCGATTTGCGGCAAGGGCGTCGTGCTGCCGGCTTTTTCGTCGCGCCAGGTCAGGCGCAGGTCGGCGAGCGTCAGCGCGGCGAGCGCGGCCTGCGGCGGCGGGCTGGCCGGATCGGGCGCCGGCAGCAGGTCGTCGATGTTGAGCCGGCCGTCGCGACGCCGGATCAGCGTCGCCCGCAGGCCCTGCACTTCGACGGCGGCGACGACCCACTGCCGCGACTGTAGCGGCTTCGGGTCGAGCGCGACATGGACGGCATCGACGGCGGCGAATTCGGCCGCGCCGCCGGGTTCGGACAGCGCGACGCCGGTCAGCCTGAGGTCGATGTGCGGCCACAAGGCGATCGCGATGCCGTCGATGCGCAGCACGCGCTGCTTTTGTTCGAGCATGGCCTGCGCCAGTTGCGTCTTGATCATGTCGGCGCCGAAGCGGCTGGTGACGAGCGCGACGCCCAGCAGCGCCAGAACCACGGCGAGGACGACGGTGCCGGCGACCAGAAGGCCGGCGCTGCGCAGCGCTTTCTTCATTGCGCCATCGAGCGCACCAGCAGCACGAAGGCGGCGAAAACGACGAAGGCGAACAGGCCGAGATAAAGCTTCCAGGGAGGCCGCTTCTCGGCGTAGGGGTCGGCGAGCGCGCGCTCGGCGTTGGCCGGCAGTTGGGCAAGCTGGGTCAGCGAGGTGCCGAAGGGGATGTTGATCCTGGCGCGGGCGTTGATGGCCCAGCCGTTGGCGTCGAGGATGGGCCCCAGATTGCGACTCCTGAGCTTGAACCAGGCCAGCACCACGGCCGGGCCGGACACCACCAGCAGCAGGCCGGCGAGAGCGAAGGGCAGTTGCCACCACTTGAGCGCCAGCAGGCCCGTCAACACCGAGGCCAGCGCCGTGCCGACGGCGCCGACGGCCAGACCGATGGCGGCGAAAATGCCGGCGAACTTGCCGACGTCGAACGGCGGCGGCGCGGATTTTGCCGCAGCCGGCGCCCCGACTTTCTTCGAGGCTTCGACGGCGGCGATGGCGAGCCGCTCCTCGGCCTCTCTGGCCTTGCTGGCGGCGACCTTCTGGATCTGCTCGGCGACCAGGCGCGCCAGGCGCTTGTAGGGCGACCAGAAGGCCTGGCGCAGGCTGATCGGATGGTCGACGATCTTGGTGATCGCGGCATCCCAGTCGCGCCCCTGGCGGTCGTAGAAGACGCCGTTGCGGCCGGCCATCAACTGGTCGGCGTCGCCGGCGGTGAAGGCGGCGGCGATGCTCATCTTCTCGGCGCCGCGCACGCAATCGCAATAGACGAGGCAGATGCGCGAGAGCGAGGCCAGCGCCGCGTGCTTGCCGGCGTCATTGACGGCGACGCACAGCTCGGCGCTGCGGCCGTCGAGATACAGCGTGCCGACCTGGAAGGTGGCCTTGCCCTGGCGCGTGTAGAAATCGCGGAAGGCGACGAAGTTGTTGGCGAGCGCCATTAGGTCGCGCACGTAGCGCGCAAGTTTTTCGAGTGCGCCGACGCCGTTGGCGTCGCCGCTTACGATGGCCGCCGCATCGGGCTTGGCGGCCAGCCAGGCGGCGTAGGGCGCGAGCCGCGCCTTGAGCTCCTGCCAGTCAGCCTCGGTCAGCGCCGTGCGCTCGCCCAGCAGCGGCGTCACCGCGGCGGCGCGCAGCGCGGCGAGGCGGTCGGCCCAGGCCGGGTTGATGCCGACCGTCAGCGGCAGCGGCGCGTGGGCCGCGATGCGCGCCAGCGGCAGTTCGGCAATGGCGTCGGCATCGGCGCTAAGCGTGGCGGCGGCCAGCGCCCGGATCGTCTCGTCGGCGGCGTTGAGCGCGCTGCCGGCACGCTCGTCGAAGGCGGCGAGGCGGCAGCGCACGAAGTAGTCCTCGATCTTTGCCGCCACGGCATCGACGGCCGCCTGGGCCGCCGCCGTGGCGTCGCCGAGCGGCAGCGCCGCGCTGCCGGCCGCTTGCCAGGCCGCCAGCGCCTGTTCGGCGAAATGCGCTTCGGCGGCACTGGCTTCGTCGACGCCGACGAAGCCATCGGTCTTGCCCAGCCCGGCCAGCAGCGCGCGCGCGGCGGCGGCAATGCGCGCGCCTTCGGCGTCGTCGTCGCGAATGGCGGCCAGCGGCACGCCGGGGAGCTTCTGCGCCAGCACTTCGGGATCCTTCAGGCGCGCGCCAGCCCAGCCCACGGCGGCGATCAGTTCGGGCGCGCGGACGTGGCCGTCGCCGTCGGCATCGACGAAGGCCAGCGTGCGGGCGTCGAACTCGATGCCCTTGACCGGGCAGGACAGAGCGACCCATAGCTTCTGGTCGAGCTCGCCGATGGCGAGCAGTTCGGCGGCGCTGTCGATGCGGACTTGATCGAAGCCGCCGGCGCGGAAAAAGCGCCAGCGTTGGGCAATGGAGTTCACGGTGGCTCCCTGTTGTTCTTAGGAGCCGCCCATGTTACCCCGTCATACGCCGTCGGCAACGAAGGGGTTGGACTGGCGCTCTTCGCCGAAGGTGGACATCGGGCCGTGGCCGGAAATGAACTCGACGTCGTCGCCCAACGGCCAGAGCTTCTCGCGGATGGAACGGATCAGCGCCTCGTGGTCGCCGCGCGGGAAATCGGTGCGGCCGATGGAACCGGCGAACAGCACGTCACCGGTGATGGCGAGCCTTGAGGCCGGATGGAAGAAGCAGACGTGGCCGGGGGTGTGGCCCGGCGTGTGCAGCACGTCGAGAATGACGTTGCCGACGCGCACCTTGTCGCCGTCTTCGAGCCAGCGGTCGGGGGTGAAGGCGGCGCAAGGCGGAAAACCGAACATGCGGCTCTGGTTCGGCAACTGGTCGATCCAGAACGCGTCCTCGCGCTGCGGGCCGACGACCGGAATCGAGAGCCGCGCCGCGAGTTCGGCCGTGCCGCCGGCGTGGTCGATATGGCCGTGGGTGAGCAGGATCTTTTCCAGGTTCACGCCGTACTGTGCCGCCGCGGCGACGATCTCGTCGAGGTCGCCGCCGGGATCGACGACTGCGCCCTTCATGGTTTCCAGGCACCACAACAGCGTGCAGTTCTGGGCGAAGGGAGTGACGGGGAGGATGCGGTAATCCATGGGGGAATCTCAATGGCGCGCCCGGCGCGATTCGAACGCACGACCCCTGCCTTCGGAGGGCAGTACTCTATCCAGCTGAGCTACGGGCGCAGGGTTTGCAGGATAGCGTGTTTGCCTTTCGGCGTCTATAAATTGGCTATAATCTCCAGCTTATGGGCTCAGACGATTGCCCCCATCCGCTTCGAGGTGAATCTATGTCGCGCAAGCATTTCGTTTCCGTTGTCCTGACCGGCGTCATGGCCTTATCGACCACGTTTGCCATCGGCATGGCCAGCCAGCCCAAGGGCGACGAGGAAGCCACGCTCGCCCGCATCAAGCCGCTGGCGCGCGTCGAGGTCGCCGGCGGCAAGGCCGGCGCCCCGGCGGCCGGCGGCCGCAGCGGCGAAGAACTCTACAAGGCGGTCTGCATGGCCTGCCACGACGCCGGCGTCGCCGGCGCGCCCAAGATAGGCGACAAGGCGGCCTGGACGGCGCGCATCGGCGTCGGCCTCGACGTCCTGGTCAAGTCGGCCCGCGCCGGCAAGAACGCCATGCCGCCCAAAGGCGGCTCCGACGCCAGCGACGAGGAATTGACCCGCGTCGTCGCCTATATGGCCAACAAGTCGGGCGCCAACTTCAAGCTGCCGGCGGCCGGCGAAAAGATCGCCAGCAACGAGCGCAGCGGCGAGCAGATCGCCCAGGCGGTGTGCCTGAAGTGCCACGAGACGGGCGAGAAGGGCGCGCCCAAGATCTCCGACAAGGCGGCCTGGACCCAGCGCGCGTCCAAGGGCATCGACGGCATGGCGCAAAGCGTGATCCGCGGCCACGGCAACATGCCGGCGCGCGGCGGCCTCACCGACGTCAGCGACGCCGAACTGAAGAACGCCATTGCCTTCCTGGTCAAACAGGTCGGTTCCGACATCAAGTAAGCCGGTTGCGAACGCCAGGCGGGGCGGTACCGGCAGCGGTACCGCCCCGTTTCATTTGCGCGCCAGCAGTTCCTTGTAGCGCGCGAACTTGGCGCGGCCGGCCTCCTTGTCGTCGGCGGTCGGCTCGCGCGGCTTGCCGGCCAGCTTGAGGTCGTCGCCCATTTCGGCGACGAAGCGCGAGGGCTCGCGGGTCAGGATTTCCTTGCCCTGCTTGCGGCGTTCGCACCAGGTGACGAACAGGCTCATCTGGGCGCGTGTGATGCCGACGTACATCAGCCGCCGCTCCTCGTCGAGCTTGCCGTGGTCGATCGATTCGCGGTGCGGCAGGATGCCTTCCTCGACGCCGACGAGGAAGACATGGCGGAATTCCAATCCCTTGGCGGCGTGCAGCGTCGCCAGTTGCACCGCGTCCTGCTCCTCGCCGTTCTTGTCGAGCATCGAAATCAGCGCCACTGCCTGCGCCAGTTCGAGCAGGTTCTTGTTTTCCTCGGCACCCTTTTTCGCCAGCCAGTCGACGCAGTCGCGCACGTTGCCCCATTTCGTCTCGGCTTCGCGCGCCTCGCAGGTTTCGAACAGCCAGGCCTCGTAGCCGATCGCGCGCAGCAGGTCGGTGAGCACCTGCCCCGCCGGCTCGCGCGCCGCGCGCCATTCCATGCGGTTGATGAAGTCGCAGAACTCCTTGACCGCGGCGAGCTGCTTCGGATTGACGTCGTTCTCGATGCCGGGGGCGAAGGCCGCCGCGAACAGGCTCAGATGCCGCCGCCCGGCGGCACGGCCGAGCGCTTCGAGCGTGGCGCCGCCGATGCCGCGCTTAGGCGTGGTGACGGCGCGGATGAAGGCCGGATCGTCGTCGCCGTTGGCGAGCAGGCGCAGGTAGCAGACGACGTCCTTGATCTCGCTGCGGTCGAAGAAGGATTGCCCGCCCGAAAGCACGTAGGGCGCCTTGTGGGCGCGCAACTGCTGCTCGAAGGCCTTGGCCTGGTAGTTGCCGCGGTAGAGGATGGCGTAGTCGGACCACTTGCCGCGGTGCTCGAACTTGTGCGCCATGAGCTTGGTCGCCACCCATTCCGCCTCGTGCTCGCCGTCGCGGCAGGCAGTGGCCTGGATCGCATCGCCGCGGCCCTTGTCCGACCACAGCTTCTTCTCGAACAGCTTCGGATTGTTGCCGATCACGGCGTTGGCGGCGGCGAGAATGCGCGTCGTCGAGCGGTAGTTCTGTTCCAGCTTGACGACGTGGAGGTTCGGGTAGTCGGAACGCAAGGCGCTCAGGTTCTCGACGTCGGCGCCGCGCCAGCCGTAGATCGACTGGTCGTCGTCGCCGACCGCGGTGAACGACGCGCGCGGCTCGGTGAGCAATTGCACCATGCGGTACTGGCAGCGGTTGGTGTCCTGGTATTCGTCCACCAGCAGATGCCACATGCGCATGCGCCAGCGGTGGGCGACCTCCTCGTTCGCCGCCAGCAACTGCACCGGCAGGCGGATCAGGTCGTCGAAGTCCACTGCCTGGTAGGCGCGCAGCGTGCGTTCGTAGTCGACGTAGACCTGGGCCGCCTGCGTTTCGAGCGCGTCGGCCGCCACGCCCAACGCCGCCTCGGGATCGACCAGCGCGTTCTTCCACAGCGAAATGCGGTTCTGGATCATGCGCACGCGGCCCTTGTCCGCGTCCTTGAGCAGTTCCTGAAACAGCGCCGCGGTGTCGGAAGCGTCGAGGATCGAGAAGCCCGGCTTGAGCCCCGTGTGCTTGGCCTCCTGGCGCAACATTTTCGCGCCGAGGGCGTGGAAGGTGCAGACGGTGAGGCACTCGACCGGGCGGCCCTTGAGCAGCTTGGCGGTGCGCTCCTGCATTTCCTTCGCCGCCTTGTTGGTGAAGGTGATGGCGGCGATTTTCTGCGGCGCAATGCCGCAGTCCTCTATCAGGTAGGCGATCTTGTGCGGGATGACCCGCGTCTTGCCGCTGCCGGCGCCGGCCAGCACCAGCAGCGGGCCGTCGAGATAGCGGATCGCTTCCCGTTGCGCAGGATTCAATGTGTTCATGGGAAACCGGCCGCCCGGCCGGATGCGGCTACTTCAGCTTGCCGCGCACCGGCTTGACCTTGGCCGCGTCCTTGATCTCGACCTTGCCCTGCTTGCCTTCGAGATTGCCGCATTCGCAGCGCGACACGATGTGCGGCACGGAACTCACGACATGGGTGCACTCGGTGCATTCGTAGTAGATGTCGCCGCCGGTCGGCAGCGGGGTATCCGTCGGATGGCTGATGGCCTCGAAACGGTAGATCTTGCGCAGGTCGATTTTCATGTCGCTCCCTTTCGGCAGCTATTCTACTTCAGGCGCTGGTATTGACGCGGTTTGCGGCAGACGGGCGTCGACCTGCAACGAAGCGGAAGGATTTCGAGTGAGGTCGAGTTTCGTCGCTGGCTTAGTACCCTGACTATTACCCTTATGTAGAGGTAATTACCCCTTCTTCCACGCCGCTCTCCAGCGGGGCAGTTCCGGTTCAGGCGAAGGTGTCGACGCTATTGCCGAGATGCGGCGGATTGTTCGCCGGCAATTGGACCGCCTCGAGCAGTTGCAGCGCGCCTTGCGCCTGGACGTCGAGTGCCTTCCGCAGCACGGTGATCTGCACCGCCTCGGCCGTGCGGGCCTGCGACATGTCGGTGGCTAGGGATGCGATGGCGGCGGTGTCCATAGTTTTGGTTCCTACTCGAACTCTAGTTATCGGTCTTGCGCGCGGGAAACTTTAGGTGCCGGCTTCCTTGATTGCCGCAATGCCGGAAGGCTTGCCGGAACTCGCCCGCCGCGGCAAGTCCCGGCAAGGCTTCAGCCTACCAGAAGGAAAACCTACGCAACCCCCGCCTGATGCGCCTGCATATCCGCATGGTATGAAGA
>JACRPB010000063.1 GCA_016214175.1 Rhodocyclales bacterium | reverse complement strand
CGCCGCAACTGGCGGCGGTGCCGCGCGCCGGCATCGTGCATCGACTCGACAAGGACACCAGCGGTTTGCTGGTGGTGGCGAAGACCCTGGCGGCGCAGACCGATCTGGTGCGGCAGTTGCAGGCGCGTACCGTCAAGCGCCACTACCTGGCCCTGGTGCGGGGGAATGTCGTGGCCGGCGGCACCGTGGATGCGCCCATCGGCCGCCACCCGTCCCAACGCACGAAAATGGCCGTGGTCGATTCGGGCCGCGCCGCCCGAACTCATTATCAGGTGCGCGAGCGCTTCGCCAAGGCGACGCTGGTCGAATGCCGTCTGGAAACGGGCCGCACCCACCAGATCCGCGTGCATATGACCGCCATCGGCCATCCGCTGGTCGGCGACCCGGCCTACGGGCGCAACAAGAGCGGCAACGAACTGCTGGATGCCTTTCCGCGCCAGGCGCTGCATGCCTGGCGCTTGGCGCTGGTGCATCCGGCGACCGGCGCGGAGCTGGCTTGGGAGTCGCCGTTGCCCGCCGATTTCGACGCCCTGCTCGTCGCCTTGCGCCATGCTTGACCTCATCGTGCCCGAGTGGCCGGCGCCGTCCCACGTGCGTGCGCTATCGACGACGCGCGGCGGCGGTCACAGTGCCGGCCGTTACGCGAGCTTCAATCTCGCCGCCCATGTCGGCGACGATCCTCGCGCCGTGGCCGCCAACCGCGCTCTATTGTGCAGCCGGATGCCGGCGGCTCCGTTGTGGCTCAAGCAGGTCCACGGCACGCGTTGCATTGGCATCGACGCCACCGCGGCAGACGTCGAAGCCGACGCCAGTTTCGCCCGCGTCCCCGGACAGGCCTGTGCCGTGATGACTGCGGACTGCCTGCCGCTGCTGCTTTGCGACGAGGCCGGAACCGTCGTTGCCGCGGCGCATGCCGGCTGGCGCGGATTGGCAGCGGGCGTGGTCGAGGCGACCGTGGCGGCGATGTCGGTGCCGGGGGCGCGGATCCTGGCCTGGCTAGGGCCGGCCATCGGGCCGGCGGCCTTCGAGGTCGGCGACGAAGTGCGCGCCGCGTTTGTCGATGCGGACGCAGCGGCCGCCGCAGCTTTCGCGGCGACCGCGGACGGCAAATGGCTTTGCGACCTCTACGCCCTCGCCAGGAGGCGCCTGGCGCGTCTCGGGGTGGGGCGAGTCTATGGCGGCGGTTACTGCACCCATGGCGACGGCAAGCGCTTTTTTTCCTACCGCCGCGACGGCGCCACCGGGCGCATGGCCTCGTTGATCTGGCTCGATGCGTAGCGCGAGCCGCCCCGCTGACCGGCCGCATGTCGCTACGGCACCGGATTGACGCGGCGGCTCCCGCCGCTGGTACGCGGCGAGAAATGTCGGCCGTTCCGCTTGGCGGCAGGCCCGCAAGCCGATAGTAGACAAATTTGACACGGCAATTGCTGCAATGCAAAATCGCTCAATTCATTAGGAGTGCCGGATGTCCGCCACACAAGATCCCAACCAGGCTGCGATGCAGGCCATGTTTCAGGCAGGACAGTCGTTCGCTCAGGGATTCATGCAATTCCTGGCGAAACAGCAGGCTTCGTTGCAGGGGGCCGTAGCGCAGGCGCCTACGCCGCCGGCTGGCGTCATGCCGACGGGATGGGTGCCGGAGTCTGAAGAATTGGCGGGCTTGCAGAAGGAATGGGCGGCCAGCCACGCGAAGCTCTGGCAGGCGATGCTCGGACGCAAGTCGGGCGAGGCCGGCCCCGTCGTCGCCCAGCCCGAGCCGGGCGACCGGCGCTTCGATCATCCGGCCTGGGCGGAAAGTCCGATCTACGATTACCTGCGCCAAGCGTATTTGATCAACGCCGATTATCTGAAGAAAGTGGCCGAGGCGGCGCCGGTGTCCGAAGGCCTGTCCAAGGGCCGCTTGCGCTTCCTGACGCGCCAATACGTCGATGCCTTGGCGCCGTCGAATTTCGCCGCGACCAATCCCGAATTCGTCAAAAAGGCGCTCGACACCCAGGGCGAAAGCATCACCCAGGGCATCAAGAATCTGATCGGCGACCTGGAGAAAGGCCGCATCTCGATGACCGACGACACGGCCTTCGACGTCGGCCGCAACCTGGCGATCACGCCGGGCGCCGTCGTCTATGAAAACGAGTTGATGCAACTGATCCAGTATTCGCCGCTGACGGACCAGGTGGCCAAGCGCCCCTTCGTCATGGTGCCACCCTGCATCAACAAGTTCTACATCCTCGATCTGCAACCCGAGAACTCCTACGTCCGCTATGCGGTGGAGCAGGGCCATACCGTGTTTCTGGTTTCCTGGCGCAACGTCAAGGCCGATCTCGGCCACAAGACCTGGGACGACTACATCGAAGAAGGCCCGCTGACGGCCTTCAAGGTGGCGCGGGAAATCTGCGGCGTCGACCAGGTCAACGCGCTCGGCTTCTGCGTCGGCGGCACCATCATCGCGTCGGCGCTGGCCGTGGCCGCGGCGCGCGGCGAGAAGCCGGCGGCGTCGCTGACCCTGCTGACCACGCTGCTCGACTTCTCCGATCCCGGCGAACTCGGCTGCTTCATCGACGAGGCCTCGGTGGTGGCGCGCGAGAATACGATCGGCAAGGGCGGCCTGCTGCGCGGAGCGGAATTGTCGTCCGTGTTCTCGGCCTTGCGCGCCAACGACCTGATCTGGCAGTACGTGGTCGGCAACTACCTGAAGGGCGGCAAGCCGATGCCTTTCGACCTCCTCTACTGGAACTCGGATTCGACCAACCTGCCCGGTCCCTTCCTCGCCTGGTATCTGCGCAACATGTACCTCGAAAACAACCTGCGCGTGCCGGGCAAGCTCGCCATGTGCGGTGTCAAGGCCGACCTCGGGCGCGTGGATATCCCGGTGTTCATCCTTGCCACGCGCGAAGACCACATCGTGCCCTGGCAATCCTCCTATCTTGGGCGCGCGCTGTTGGGCGGCGAGACGACCTTCGTCCTCGGCGCGTCCGGCCACATCGCCGGCGTCATCAACCCGGCCGCCAAGAACAAGCGCAGCCACTGGGTCAACGCCGCCAAGACGACGAATCCCGAGGAATGGCTGGCGACCGCGAGCGAGGTCAAGGGCAGTTGGTGGCCATTGT
>JACRPB010000168.1 GCA_016214175.1 Rhodocyclales bacterium | reverse complement strand
GCAAGCTGAAGACTCGTGGGGAGAAGCAAATGAAACAGTTGCTCGCTCTGGCTCTCGTGATGCTCGCCTTGAGTGCGCATGGCGAAGGCGGCATTTTTGCGAAAGAGCCCGCGTTCCAGACCGATGCCTACGGCGCGCTCGCCTACGACGCCAAGAGTCGGGCCTGGGCGTATGCGATCAAGGTCGGCGAGAAAGGCCGCGCTACAAGCATCGCCGCCAAGCTTTGCGGGCCGTCCTGCGAGGTCCATGGTCCGTTCGAGCAATGCGCGGCCGTCGCCGCCAACGATGCGGTCGTCGGCTACGGCTCCGGACCGGACAGGCTTGCCGCCGAGACAAGCGCGCGCGACAAGTGCGGCAAGGATTGCTCGGTTGCGGTCTGGGGCTGCAATCAGTTGGCAGATGCCGAGAGATTCGGCTATCACCGCAATACCCATCATCCGAAGAATTACGGCGCCATCACCTACGACGCGAGCACCGGCGCCTACGGGACCGTTTGGGACCAGCCCGGCTTCGCCGATGCGGTGGCAGTGGTGAAAGGCAATTGCGGCAAGGAGTGCCGCATCTACATGGCCCAGGCCGGCGACTGCGGCGTTCTGGCGAAGGGCGACAAAGGCATCGCCACCGGCAGCGGCATCGATTACAAGGCAGCGGAAACCATGGCCCTCGCCAAGTGCGGCGGCAACGCATGCAAGGTCGTTTCCTGGTTCTGCAATTCCGCGCCCCAATAGGCAGGGCGGCGGCGATTCCGGAATCAGGCCGGGGCTGACCGATGACGCAGGCAGCGCCACGCCGCCATGTCGAGGCGCGATGCCCCGCGCCGGCCGCCCAGCCGCCGCGGCACAGGAGAGCTGCATGACCATACAGTGGGGATATCACTTCTTCACCGGCATCAAGAACATCGACCAGCAACACGAGGGCTTGGTAGCGCTCGTCAACAATCTGGGTGAAGTCGTCGCCAGGAATGCCGGCCCCGGAAAAGTCGACGATGCCTTCGCCAAACTCACCGATTACGCCGGCGAACACTTCTCGCTGGAGGAGAACCTGATGCTGGATGCCGGCGTCGATGCGGCGCATGTCGCCGCGCACAAGCAGGCCCACAAGCAGTTCGTCGAACAACTGCACGATATGTGGCAGGCACGTGACGACAATCCCGACAATACGACCCGCCACCTGCTGGAGTTCCTGACGACGTGGATCTACCGGCATATCCTGATAACCGACCATTCGATGGCGCGGGATTACTACCAGCGTAAGGGTATGACGCCGCCGCCTTCGCTCCTGATGACCTCCGGGTCTCAGGGCCAGTAGCGGCCTGCGTCGCGAAACCCGCCTGCGCCCGCCATGCCATCGCTCCCCGCCCCCTTCGACCGCAGCCTCGTCCTCGAGAACCTCGGCAACGACGAGGAACTGTTCCGGCAGATCGCCGCGCTTTTCATCGAGGACTGGCCGAACAGCCGCCAGCGGCTGGCTGCCGCGGTGGCAGCGGTCGATGCCGAAGCCGTGCGTGCGGCGGCGCATTCGATCAAGGGCGCCGTATCGAATTTCGGCGCCGACGCGGCGGTGCAAGCCGCCAAGAACCTGGAAGCGGCGGGCAGAGCCGCCGATCTGGCGCGGATACCCGCCCTCAGCGAAACCCTGGTCGCGGCCATCAGCGACGTCGTCAGCGCCCTCCGGCTCGATATCGGAAGCTGAGTTGCCCCGCCGCTAGATCAGGGGGATCGAGGCGCTGCGGGCCTTCAGTTCGCGCCGCGCTGCACGCCAATCCGGAAACAGCCGCCCCACCTCCGTCCAAAAGCGCGGACTGTGATTCATCTCCACCAGATGCGCAAGTTCGTGGGCGACGACGTAATCGACCAAGGCCAGCGGCAAATGGATCAGGCGCCAATTGAGGCGGATGCCGCTGCTGCGACTGCAACTGCCCCAGCGCGTGCGCGCCGACGACAAGGCCAGCGGCGGCGGCGGCCGGCCCATGCGCGCCGCCGTCTGCGCCAGGCGTTCGCCGAACAGTGCCAGGGCGCGGCGCTGCAGGGCACGGCGCGCCAGTGCATCGAGGTCGGCGGCAGGCCGCGCTGCCAGCACCAGCAGATCGTCTTCCCAGACGACGCGATTGGTGCCGCTGACGACGCGGACATGGACCTCACCCCCGAGCAGCGGAATCCTGGCGCCGTCCCTGATCGCCAGATGGCGGCACGCATTGCGCGTCATGTACTCGTCGAGTTTCTGCAACACCCAGTCGCCGTGCTGGCGCACGAAGGCCTCGATCTCGGCGACGGTAAGCTGGCGCGGCGCGCCGACGCGCAGGCCGCGCTCGTCGATGGTCATGGTCAGCCGGCGCCGACCGGTTTTCAATTCGTAGTCGACGATGCGCGCGCCGATCTGGAGCTGCCGGGTTTTCGGTTGCGGCGCGACGGGTGGCAGGCGAAACAGGGAAAGCTGCCCGAGCAGCTTCATGCAGCGCACGCGAAGAGATCGGCACAGACGTCGCGCGGCGGCAGCTTGGCGATGGCCAGGGCGATCACTTGTTCGACGGTGGCCAGCGGCTGTTCGATCAGACGCCAATTGCAGCGCAGTCCGCCGCGACCGTCGGGTTGCACCCAACTGGCGCGGGCGGCGAAGGACAGCGAGCAGGCGGGCGTCTCGCGGCCGAGCGCCCGCGCCTGCATGGCGATGCATACCGTCAGCAGGCGCGACGCCTCCTTGCGCAGCCAGGCCTCGCAACCGTCCTGAATCTGGCGCGCAGTCGCCGCCGGCGGCAGCGGCAGGTGCAGGCAGCCGTCCTCGAGCATGGCGCTGCGGCAATGGGTATCCAGCTTGAGGGCAATCTCTTCGCCGAGATAGGGCAGGCGCGCGCCGTCGCGCCAGCGCGCGCCCGCATCGGGCGCCTCGAAGTCAAGCCGCAGCGCGAGTTGCGGTGGCCGCTGCTTCATTTGGGTAGAGGTGGGGACTGATACGACGCATCTCGTTTTCGATCCAGGTCTCGGCACGCAGGGTGATATCTTCCGCACTTAAGCCCTTTGGGTCAATGGCCGGGCCGATGCTGACCGTCACCACGCCCGGCGTCTTGAGAAAGGCATTGCGGCGCCAGAATTCGCCCGAGTTCAGGGCCACCGGCACCACCGGCGCGCCGGCGGCGAGCGCCAGATAGGCGCCGCCGACCTTGTAGCGTTTCTTGTTTCCCGGCGGCACGCGCGTGCCTTCGGGGAAGATCACCACCGAATAGCCCGCGGCCAGGCGTTGGCGCCCGCGCTCGGCGACCTGGGTCAGCGCCTGCTTGCCGGCGCCGCGGTCGATGGCGACGAAAGGCATCAGCCACAGTCCCCAGCCGAAGAAGGGCAGCCAGTGGAGTTCGCGCTTGTACACAAAGGAGGTCAGGCGGAAGATCTGTTGCAGCGCCAGCGTCTCCCAGGCCGACTGGT
>JACRPB010000058.1 GCA_016214175.1 Rhodocyclales bacterium | reverse complement strand
TGCGGGCGCTGGTCGCGGGCGGCGCCGACATCATCGAGTTGGGCGTGCCCTTTTCCGATCCGATGGCCGACGGTCCGACCATCCAGCGCGCTTCGGAGCGTGCCCTGGCCTATGGCGTCAGCCTGCACATCGTGCTGGGCATGGTGCGCGAGTTCAGGAAGCTCGACGCGGCCACGCCGGTCGTGCTGATGGGCTACGCCAATCCCATCGAGGCCTACGGCGCCGCGGATTTCGCGCGTGACGCCGAGGCCGCCGGCGTCGATGGCGTGCTCGTCGTCGATTACCCGCCCGAAGAATGCGTCGAGTTTAGCGCCATGCTCAAGGGCGTCGGGCTCGATCCGATTTTCCTGTTGGCGCCGACCTCCAGCGACGCGCGCTTCGCCGAGGTCGCGGCAATGGGCAGCGGCTACATCTACTACGTGTCGCTCAAGGGCGTGACCGGTTCGGCGACGCTCGATCTCGATGTCGTCACGCAACGCATCCCGGCGATCCGCGCCAAGGTCGGCATGCCGGTCGGCGTCGGCTTCGGCATTCGCGACGGGGCCGCTGCCGCGCGCATCGCCACGGTCGCCGACGCGGTCGTCATCGGCAGCCGCATCATCGAAGAAATCGAGAGCGCACCGCCCGCCGAGGCGGCCGCCCGTGTGACGGCCTTCATGCGCGGCATTCGCACCGCAATGGATCGAGGAGTGCAGTCATGAGTTGGTTACAGAAGCTGCTGCCGCCGAAGATCAAGCGTTCGGAAGGCGTCAAGAAATCCATTCCCGAAGGTCTCTGGAGCAAGTGCCCGGCCTGCGAGGCGGTGCTCTACAGCACCGATCTCGAAAACAACCAGAACGTCTGCCCCAAGTGCGGCCATCACCACCGGCTGCGGGCGCGGGCGCGGCTCGATCTGCTGCTCGATCCCGAAGGCCGCTTCGAGATCGGCGCCGAGGTGATTCCCGTCGACCCGCTCAAGTTCAAGGACAGCAAGCGCTACCTCGATCGGCTGGCCGCCGCCAATGAAGATACCGGCGAGGCCGACGCCATGGTCGTCATGCAAGGGGCGATCAAGACCGTGCAAGTCGTCGTCGCCTGCTTCGAGTTCGAGTTCCTCGGCGGCTCGATGGGCTCGGTCGTCGGCGAGCGTTTCGTGCGCGGCGTGCGCGCCGCCATCGAACAGCAACTGCCCTTCATCTGCATCACCGCCACCGGCGGCGCACGCATGCAGGAGGGCCTGTTCTCGCTGATGCAGATGGCCAAGACCACGGCCGCCGTCACGCTGCTCGGCAAGCAGCAACTGCCTTTCATCACGCTCCTGACCGACCCGACCATGGGCGGCGTTTCCGCCAGCTTCGCCTTCATGGGCGACGTCGTCATCGCCGAACCGGGCGCGCTGAATCGACATGATCGTCGACCGTCGCCAATTGCGCGACAAGCTCGTATCCCTTATTACGCTGCTCCAGCGCGTCCCGGCGGTGCAATGACCACGCGCCGAGCGCTGCGAGACATGCTCCTTTGGCGCCGGAGACGCCCCTGATTCGTGGCGAGGAGAACCCGGCCGGCCGGCCGGGGCGACTTAATTTGTGCGAATGGCTGGCGCACATCGAGCGCCAGCATGCCCAGCCGATCGCGCTGGGACTGGAGCGTGTGCGCATCGTCAAGGATGCGCTGGGCCAGCGCCAGAATTGTCCGGTCGTCATCGTCGGCGGCACCAACGGCAAGGGCTCGACCTGCGCCATGCTGTAACGCATCCTGTCGTGCGCCGGCTACCGCGTCGGCTTATACACCTCGCCGCACCTGCTGGCCTATAACGAGCGCGTCCGCATCGACGGCCGACCGGCGAGCGACGCGGCCTTGTGCGCGGGATTCGCGCGGGTGGAAGCGGCGCGGGGCGAGGTGCCGCTGACCTATTTCGAATTCGGGACTCTGGCCGCCTGGGAAGTCTTCGCCGGCGAGCCGCTCGACGTCGTCATCCTCGAAGTCGGCTTGGGCGGCCGGCTCGACGCCACCAACATCTACGAACCCGACTGCGCCATCGTCACCGGCGTCGATCTCGATCACATGGATTACCTCGGCCCTACGCGCGAAGACATCGGTTTCGAGAAGTCCGGCATCTACCGCCCCGGTAAGCCGGCCCTGTGCGGCGATGCCGACCCGCCGCAGCGCCTGCTCGACCATGCCGCGAGTATCGGCGCGGCGCTGCAAGTTTTCGGCCGCGACTTCGGCGCCGCGCGACAGGAAGGACAATGGCAGTTCTGGGGGCGCGCCGGTCGCCGCAGCGGCCTTGCCTATCCGGCGCTGCGCGGCGCCTGCCAGCTCGCCAACGCTTCCTGCGCGCTGGCGGCGCTGGACGCGCTGAAAGACAAATTGCCCGTGGCCATGCAAGACATCCGCCGCGGTCTGGCCGAGGTCGAACTGAGCGGGCGCTTCCAGGTGCTGCCGGGGCGGCCGACCGTGGTGCTCGACGTCGCCCACAATCCCCAGGCGGCACGGGTGCTGGCCGACAGCCTGGGCGGCATGGCTTTTCATCCGCGCACTTGGGCGGTCTTCGGCATGTTGCGCGACAAGGACATCGCCGCCGTCGTAGATGCGCTGCGGCCGCGCATCGATCGCTGGCTGCCGGCGACCCTGGCCGGGCCGCGGGCGGCGAGTGCCGACGAACTCGCCGCCGTCCTCGAAAACGCAGGCGTGGCCGGACCGCTGCCGCGCTTCGCGTCGCCCGCCGCTGCACTCGCGTTTGCGCAGGAGAACGCGGGCGAAAATGATAGAATTCTCGCCTTCGGATCGTTCCTGACCGTAGCCGATGTGATGCGTTCTCTCGGGCGCAAAGCTTAAATTTCATGGCAGACAGCGAAGCGTCCCTCGACGAACAGCTAGAACTCAAAAAGCGCGCCCGGCGACGTTTGGTCGGCGCTACGGCATTGGTCCTGCTGGCGGCCATCGTGCTGCCCATGGTCATGGACCACGAGCCGCGCCCGACCAATCAGGATATCCAGGTGCGCATCCCGAGCCCGGAGGCCGGGAGCGCCGCCCGCGGCCTTTCCGCCAAACCCGTGGCAAGCCCGCTGCCGCCGGCAGAGCCGGCGGTCGATACCAAGCCCGTGCCAAAGGCCGAGGCGCCCGTGGTGGCGGCGGCGCCGTCCGTTCAGGCTACTGCGCCGACCGCGAAATCCGCCACCCCAGCCGTTGCACCTGAAAAGACGAGCGAGAAGCCCGCCGAAAAGACGCCGGAAAAGCCGGCCGCCAAGCCGGTCGACAAGTCCGCCGTGGAGAAGAAGGTCGACGCGGAGAAGAAGGCCGACGCGGCGCGCGCGGCCGAAGCGCTGGCCGGCGGCGATTCCGCGCAGTGGGTGATCCAGCTCGGCGCCTACAAGGAAGCCGGCAACGTCAAGCTGTTGCTGTCCAAGCTCAAGGGCATGGGCGTGCCGGCGTATAGCGAGAAGTTCGATTCGCCGCAGGGGCCGCGGACGCGCGTGCGCGCCGGCCCGTTCCCGGACAAGGAAGCGGCGGAAAAGGCGCGCGCCAAGGTCAAGATCGTCGGCGTCGACGGACCGATCGCCCCGAAGTAGAGCGCGTGTGACGGTTTTCGATTTCGCGGTTTTCGGGATAGTCGGCGCCTCGGTGCTGGTGGGATTGTGGCGCGGCGTGGCGAGCGAGATGCTGGCGTTGGCGGCGTGGGTGGCGGCCTTCTTCACGGCACGGCATTACGGCCACGCGGCCGGCGGCTTGTTCGCCGGGCAGATTGCCGATCCGACCATGAGCCTGGCGGCCGGTTTCGTTGCCGTATTCGTCGCCGTGCTGATAGTCTTCGCCTTGGCGCGCTTTGTCGTTTCGCGGCTGTTGCGGGCGGTGGGCCTGGGTTTGCTGGATCGTTTGTTGGGTGGCATATTCGGCATTGCGCGAGGCATGTTGATCGTCCTCGCGGCAGTACTGGTCGGGGGCATGACTTCGCTGCCGAAGGCGTCCGGGTGGCGCGAATCGGTGCTGGCGCCCCCACTGGAAACGGCGGTGATCGCAGGCAAGGCGTGGTTGCCGCCCGAGTTGGCGAAACGTATTCGATATTGACAGCGGAGAGGCGGAACCATGTGCGGCATTTTGGGTGTGGTCGCAACCACACCGGTTAACCAGCTTCTTTACGACGGCCTGCAAGTCTTGCAGCACCGCGGCCAGGATGCCGCCGGCATCGCCACGGCCGACGCGGGGCGCTTCCACATGCACAAGGGACCGGGCCTCGTGCGCGACGTGTTCCGCACGCGCAACA
>JACRPB010000057.1:18230-33311 GCA_016214175.1 Rhodocyclales bacterium | reverse complement strand
CACCGTCTCGCAGTAACTCTGTACCCAGCCGACCTCGCGCACCGTCCTCGCGTCCTGATGGCCGCCCCACACCGACTGCGGCGTGATGCCGTCGCGCGTAACGATGGACATGACGATGGGCAGGCGCATGCCGGAAGTGCGGAAGTAGGGCTCGAACATGAAGGCCAGACCCGGCCCGCAGGTGGCGGTGTAGGTGCGCCCGCCCGCCAGCGCCGCGCCGTGCAGCACCGAAAGCACCGAGTGCTCGCCTTCGGCATCGACGATCTCGGCGTCCATGCGGCCGTCGGCGATCAGCTTGGCGACGTGTTCGACCAGGCTCGATTGCGGCGTGATCGGATAGACCGAGACCATGTCCGGCCGCGCCAGCGCCACGGCCAGCGCTGCCGCCTCGTTGCCTTCGCAGACGATGAACTTCTGCTTCGCTGGCGGTTTTTCCAGGGTCGCGGTACTCATGGCCCCACCTCTTCGATCATAACGATGGCGCGCTGCGGACACTCGTTGGCGCAGATGCCGCAGCCCTTGCAAGTGGCGAGGTTCACATCGAACCAGGCCGGCCGCTCGACGATGCATTGCACCGGGCAGTACAGCCAGCACACCGCGCACTTGACGCACTTGTCGCGGTTCACCACCGGCCGCATGCTGCGCCAGTCGCCGGGCAGCATCGGGTTCATGTCGGTGGCGATCGGGCACAGGTCGTCGGGGACGCCGGCCTTGACGGGATCGAACATCGGATAGGCGGTGTGACGTGGCTCGCTCATGCTGCGGCCCTCCGTTCGATGGTGTGCACCTCGGTCTCGTCATAACCGCGCTGCAAGGCGAGCAGGTTCTGCTCCAACCCGGCGTCACGGAAATCGGAATCCATCAGCGCCTGCTTCAGCGCATCGAGCGTGACAATACCGGTAGTGCGCGCGAAGGCGCCCAGCATCAAGGTATTGGTGATCGGACGCTTGAAGATTTCCATGGCGATGCGCACGGCATTGCACAGACCAACGGTGGCGACGGTCTCGGGGATCGCCAGTTCGGCCAGCGGCTTCGCCGTCGCCTGGACCAGGGTGCCGCCGGGCTTCAAGCCGGCGAAAATGTTCACCGAATTGACGATGGTCGGATCGACGCAGATCAGGCAGTCCGGATGCGTGATGTTGGTCATGCGCCGGATTTCCTTGTCGTCGATGCGCAGGAAGGCCACCACCGGTGCGCCCCGGCGTTCGAAACCGAAGGAGGGAATGGCCACGGCGTATTTGCCGGCCTCGACCACGCCGGCCGCCAGGATGCCCGATGCGAGCACCGCGCCCTGCCCCCCCCGTCCATGCAGACGGATTTCGTACATCTCGTCTCCTCGTCGTCGTCGTGCTTCGCAGCCGACGATCTGTCTTTCCGGCCTCGGGCCGTAGATGAATGCTTAAGCGGCAACGCGCCGGCTGATGTCGTTCCAGCCCGGCTTGACGCCCGCGCCCGACTTGCCGCGGCCGCGCACCGGCAGCTTGGGTAAGGCGAAGCCTTGAGTATAGGCGGCGCGGCAGACCAGGGTGTATTTGCAGCGCCAGCCGGCGATGACGGCCAGGGCGCCGGCGGCAGCGGCCAGCAGCGGCGTTGCGGTCGCCAAGGCCAGCAGCGCCAGGACGGCGGGAACGGCGTTGCCGCCCCAGCGGAATTCGGCGTCGATGCGGTGCAGCGCCTTGAGCGCGCCGGCCGGTGCGCCGTCCTGGTTCAAGGCCGCGAGATAGCGCTGCCAGGCCAGCAGCCGCACGCCTGCCAACAGTGCCAGCAGCCAGGCCACGGGCCACAACGCCGGCGCAACCACGCTGGCGCACGCCAAGAGGCCCGCGCCTTCGGTGAGCCCGGTCGCCACCACCAGCGGCCGGCAGCGAGGATGGCGCCAGGCCGGGATGCCCTTGTCGGCGGCGAGGATGCGCGCCTGGGCGTAGAGGAAGGCGAGACCGAGCACGCCGGTCGTGATTGCCGGCAGCGCTTCGCCGCTCCACAAGGCGAGCAGGCCGGACGCGAACAGCAGCGGCGCCACCGAGGCTTCGCGCGTCATCCACGACGAACCGAAGTGGCGGAAGGTGTTGAGCGCGCGCCAGGGCCGGCCGATCTCGAACCAGACGCAGGTAAGGCCGGCGGCGATCAGGGCCAGGCCCGCCGCCTGCAACAGGCGCACGTCGCCGCCCTGCAGCGCGATGAGCGCCGACCACAGCAGCAGGCCGCCGCCGCTGCCGCCGGCGATGAAGTTGGAAGCCGCGCGCCAGTCCCAGTTGCCCTGCTGGCGGGGTGAGATGCGGTCGGGGCTTTGCGGTAGTTGAGTGCTCATTTTCTGTCCCAGATGTAATACACGGAGGGCTCGGTGCCGAGTTCCTCGTGCATGCGGAAATGTTCGGTCTGCGCCAGCAGTTGCGACACGTTGCTGGCGGCGTCTTCGAGGTCGCCGAAATGCATGGCGCCGGAAATGCAGGCGTTGACGCAGGCCGGCGTCACTTCGGGGTCGCGGCCCGGCACCTGGCCGGTGCGCGCCGCGAGGTCGATGCGGTCCTTGCAGAAGGTGCATTTGGTGGCGACGCCCAGGCGGTCCGGATCGAAGCGCGCCGCCTCGGAGGCCATCGGCTGGTCGCCGTAGGCGTAGCGCGCCTCGTGCTGAATCGAGCGCGCCTCGTAGGGGCAGGCCATGATGCAGTTGGCGCAGCCGATACAGATGTCGTAATCGATGGTGACCAGGCCGTCGGCGCGCTTCTTGGTCGCCGTGGTCGGACAGACTTCCTCGCAGGGCGGGTTGGCGCAATGCATGCACGCCACCGGCACGAAGCTGCGCCGCACGTCGGGGAACTCGCCGCTTTCGAGGTCGAGCACGCGCCGCCATTGCACGCCGGGCGGCGTGGCGTTGGTCGTCTTGCACGCCGCCGTGCAGGTCTGGCAACCGACGCAGCGGCGCAGATCGATGGCCATGACGTAGCGTTTCATGCCGCCGCCTTTGCCTCTGCATCGACGCGCCGCACCGCCACGCGCACGATGTCGGCGCCGGAACCGGTGGCGTCGGTGAGATCGAGCGTCATCGGCGCGATGGTGTTGAGGCTGGGCAGGTCGAGGTCCTTGGCGACGGGTGTCGCCCAGTGGTCGAACTGGCCGATGATGACCAGGGTGTCGGGACGGATGCCCTGCACCAGCGCCGCCTTGCCGTAGGTGGCGCCGATGTGGGAGCGCACTTCGATGCGGTCGCCCTCGCGGATGCCGAGACCGGCCGCGGTCTTCGCGTTCATGATGACGCCGGTATGGCCGCGGACGTTGAGCGCGACTTCGCGCATCAGCGCGATGCCGGCATTGCCGCCGGCGTGGTACTGCATGCTCTTGGTCGTCAGCAGCCAAAACGGGAAGTCCGCGGCCGTGGCGCCGGCCTTTTCCAGATTGCGCACCCAGCGCGCCGGCACGTCGTGCCATTCGGGCAGCGCCGTGTATTCGGAGAGCTGCTCGTCCCACCAGTTCATCTTGTGTTCGTGCAGGCGATTGCCGAGTTCGCGGCCGACGCGCAGCAGGCGCTCCTGATAGGGCAGCTCGTAGCGCAGGCCCTGGCGTTCCATGGTCGGCGTCAGATACCACTCGAGGCGCGACATCGGCACGGCGTAGAAGCCGTGCTCCTTGAACCAGTCGAGGCCCAGTTCTTCCCTGCCCTCCGAGATCGTCACCGAGGCGGCGCGGCAGACCGCGTCCCAGACTTTCTCCGGCACCGGTTCCTGCGTCGGATCGAGGCTGAAGTCGTAGCCTTCGCCCTTGAGCGGCGCAACGCCGGAGACGCCTCGGTTGAGCGCTTCGACATAGGGCGTCAGCAGCCCGCTGCGCTTGGCGAGCTCGGTGGTGATCCAGGTGAAGTCGCGCGCATCGCCCTGCGGTTCCACCGCGCTCTGGCGCAGCACCACGCCCTTGTGATCCCAGAACTGCTCCATGTACTTGGTGCCGCCTATGCGGATCATCTGGGTCGATTCGAGATCGGTGGCCTCGGGCAGCAAGAGGTCGGCCATGTGGCTGGTCTCGTCCACCGTGTAGGCGAAGGCGACCATGTAGGGGAAGCGCGCAGCGGTCGCGGCGAGATTCTTGGTATCCCAGAACGAGATGGCCGGATTGGAGCGATAGACGATCCAGAGGTCGGGGAAGTTCGGCGTCGGCATGTCCCAGCCGGCCGGACGCTCGTTCTGGAACATCCAGGCCAGTTGCGTCGGGCCGAGCGCCTGGCTCCAGGCGGCGTTGTGGCCGACGATGGGCACCAGCGTCTGGTGCAGGTTGCGCGTCGCCGGTTCGGTCTGCCAGTGCTCCTTGTCGGTCGGGTTGAAGTACTGGACCATGAAGCCGTCTTCGCCGGGCTTGACGCTGAGGTGGCGGTTGTCCTGCGGGCGGTTCAGGCGCACCGTGGTGCCGACGAGGCCGCCGGGATTTTCGAGCGCGCCGACCAGCACCGCCAGCACGGTGCGCGCCCAGCAGCACTCGTAGGCACCCCAGCCGTTGTTCACCGACTTGCCCAAGGTCACCGCCACCGGCCGCAGCGGCAGCGTCTGGCCTTCGATCTCGATCGTGGCGCCGATGCTGGCGGCCTCCAGATATTCCTCGGCGATGCGACGGATGGTGGCGGCCGGCACGTCGCATATGGTTTCGGCCCACTCGGGCGTGTATTTGGCGATGTGCGCCGACAGCATTTCGTAGGCGGTTGCGCCCTCGACGTCCGCGTACTCGCGGCGCGCCTGGTCGGCGTCGACGCTCGCGGCGCGGGCGACGCGATAGCGTCCGGCCACGGCAGGCACCACGCCCGGCGTGTCGTGGGCGACGGCCTTGCCCGAGGCTTCGTCCCACAGCAGCGGCTTGTCGCTGTCCGCATCGCGCAGGTAGAGGCCGTCGGGCCCGACCAGATAGGGCGAGGCGGTGCGATCGCGCAGGAAGGGAAGGTCGAGCTGCGCCAGGCCGTGCTCGCGCACCAGCACGTGGATCAGCGCAAACAGGAAGGCCGGATCGGTCTTCGGCCGTATCGGCACCCACTCGGCGGAACAGGCGCCGGTGACGGTCAGATGCGGCTCGACCTGCACGCGCTTGTAGCCGCGCACGCGCGCATCGGCGTGGCGCAGCACGGCGCAGGGGCCGCCGGTGACGTCGACGTTGGCTCCGACGGCGATCACATAGCGCGCGTTCGGCGTGTCGCCGGCGACCGTGAAGCCGCGATGCCAGAACTCGCCGTAGAGATGCTCGGAATGGACGCACTTGACGCCCTGGCCCGAGCCGAAGCTGTAGTCGATCGGCCCCCAGGCCGAAAGCAGGGCCGGAAAGGTGCCGAGGTAGTTGGCCGGCGTGCCGCCGTGGCCGAGGCTGACGGCGACGCGTGGTTGTCCGGCGGCGTCGCGCAGGCCGCGGGCGCGGATGTCCTTCAGCTTCGCCGCCACCAGGTCGAGCGCCTCGTCCCAGGAAATCGGCACGAAGCCGGGATCCTCGTCGCGCCCCTTCTTCGGGTTGGTGCGCTTCATCGGCGTGCGGATGCGGTTCGGGTTGTAGGTCTTCTGCACCAGGCCGTAGGCCTTGACGCAGACGCGGCCGCGCGCCGGATGCACGTCCTCGGCGTCGAAGTTGGGCTCGACCTCGGTCGCGACGCCGTCCTCGACCTTCACCTTCATGAAGTCGGGACCCGAGACGCAGTTGTAGCAGAAGGTCGGGACGTGCTTGACCGTCTTCGCTTGGCTCATGTTCTTCCCTCAGGCCGCGATGCGCTCGGGATGCGCATAGACATTGAAGCGCCCGCCGCGCAGGAAGCCGATCAGCGTAATGCCGGCCGTCTCGGCGATGCGGATCGCCGTGCCGGTCGGCGCCGAGATCGCGGCGACGAGGCCGATGCCCACAGCGCCGGCCTTGCAGACGATCTCGTAGCTGGCGCGACTGGTCATCAGCACGAAGCCATCGGCGCCGGACAGTCCGGCCGCGGCCAGCGCGCCGATCAGCTTGTCGAGCGCGTTGTGGCGGCCGACGTCTTCGCGCGCGCAAACCACTTCGCCGTCCCAGCGGCACCAGGCCGCCGCATGCACGGCGCCGGTGAGGCCGTGCAGCCGCTGGCGCTGCGCCAGCGCAGCCGCGGCGCGCGTCAAGGCGGCGGGCGCAACGCGAGCGTTCGCAGCGGCAACGCGCATCGGCCGGCACTGCGCCTGCTCCAGGCTTTCGACGCCGCACAGTCCGCAGCCGGTGCGCCCGGCCAGCGCGCGGCGCCTGGTGCGCAGCGCCACGTCGCACGCGGCGGCGACGCGCATTTTCAGTTCGATGCCGTTCGCACGTTCAAGAATCTCGACTTCGTAAATGTCCGCGCGCGCACCGACGATGCCCTCGCTAAGGCTGAAGCCGAGCGCGAAATCTTCGAGGTCCTGCGGCGTGGCCAGCATCACCGCATGGGAAATGCCGTTGTAGACGAGGGCGACCGGAATCTCTTCGGCAACGCAGTCGTCGCGTTGCAGAAATTCCGTCTCGTCCCAGAGCCCGACACGACAACTGCTGTGCGGCGCCAGGGACAGTTCGGCCAATGTCTCCTCCATGCGGCTTTTTCGCCTTTCTCGGAAATGGTCTTACCCCGTGTCAATCACGATACACACCAATAGCGCCGTAGTCAATCGTTGTGTATCACGTTAGAGCATCCTAATGATGCGGCGCAATAACCAGGAAAGGCCATATCGGCGCGGAACCGCTGTAATATGGCGTAACGCTTGGCGGCAGATAAATACGTCGCGATACCATGTCGTAACTATCTGCGTGTCACGCCGTATCTTATAAACGCAACAATGAGGGGGAGTTCCATGAAAGACACCTTGACCGTCGGCCTGTCCGCAATGCGCAGCATCGTGATCGACACGCCCAGAACCATCGACTTTCTCGGCGAGGCGCTACGCGTCTATGCGACGCCCGAGCTGGTGCGCGATTTCGAAATCGCCTGCCGCGATTTCCTGCTCGGCCACACCGACGCCGGCGAGGACAGCGTCGGCACCGGCATCAGCGTCAGCCACGGCGGCGCCACCCTGCGCGGCATGGGCGTCAGCATCACGGTGACGGTGGCCAAGATCGAAGGCCGCCTGGTGACCTTCGACCTGCTGGCCAAAGACGACGTCGAAGAAATCAGCCGCGGCAGCCACAGCCGCTTCGTCGTCGATGTCGAGAAACTGCGCAGCAAGGTCGCGGCGAAGGCGGCGAAGGTCGGAGCTGCGTAAAGGAACGGTTACAGCTTCAATGCGCAGTTGGGGGAGGCGTCACCGCGAGGCGGAGCGCCTCGTCGAACCCGCCGCTACGCGGTCTTCTGCCGCACCAGCTTCACCTGAAGCTCACAGCCGACGGCTTGCGCGTACCGCTTGAGCGTTGCGAGCGACGGGGCATGCTTGCCAGCGGACTCCAGCCGCGAAACCGCACTCTTGGTCGTTCCCATGCGTTCCGCAACGGCATCTTGCGTCAGGCCTGCGCGCGACCGCGCCTTGAGCATTTGGTCGGCAACCTGGTACTCGAGGGCAAGCGCGTCATAGGCTTCGACGAACCCCTTGCGACTTGCTGCCCTGCCAAGGAATTCCTTGTGCGAATGGCGGACGGGCTTGAACTTCAGTTCAGCCATTTGAAACCTCCTTCATGCGCTTTCGCGCCAACTTCAGTTCTCGGTCGGGCGTTTCCTGCGATTTCTTGATGAAGGCGTGCAGGACGATAACCCGTTTGCCAACGAGAAAGCAGTAGAACGCCCTGCCGATGCCGGAACGACCGCGCGGCCGAAGCTCGAACAGGCCATCACCGAACGCGCGCGAGTGCGGCAGCCTGAGACTCGGCCCATGCTCGATAAGCAATTCGACCAAACGCGCATAGTCGGCGAGGACATCCACGGGCCACGACTCGATGTCGTGCAGCACTCGCTCGTGGAAGTACTCGATCTCGAACGACATGGAAGGATGTTAGCAAATGCGCGAACACGGGGCAACGCCCGCCATGTCTGACGCCGGACGTCCTGGTTCAGGGTCGCTGCGCCGCATCTTGGCGCAGGGCGCTCAGAATGCACGGTTAAACCACGGAACACTCACGACATAAACTGGCCGCAAAGAGCTGCTACCGCTACGATATCAATACGGGCCTGGCGCCACCGTTGCTTATCGCGAGGCGTGCAAATTAGCAGCGGTTGATCTGCGGCTGAGAAATCCCATTTGAAGTTAGCCGCATGAATGATCTTGTTTGCAACTTCGCGGAACGTGAGGAGTTCGGTTGAACCGTCTGCAGAAGTTACCTTTCCGAAGGTACGCCCGCTGTTCTCTAGTTGGACTGTGTCATTAAATACGATCATGCCTGACGAACACGCCCTAGTTGGACTGTGTCATTAAATACGATCATGCCTGACGAACACGCCGCAACAGGGACAGCGAGGAAGTCTGTTGGCGATCGCGCGCGCGACTGCGTGGCGGAGCGTTCTGATGGAGTCTGGCACGTGGCGTTGCGCTCGTTGGGCGTCCGCGAGGGACGTAATCCGGGGGTAAGGCAAACGTTTCTGGTTCAGCGCAGTTTTTTTTGGGATCACCGTGGGTAAGACGATGGGCGGTCAGAAAGCCATAGGCGGCAATACACAAGGTCGCATGATGGTGGAATCCTCGCCAGTTGCGGCCTTCGTAGTGCGACAAGCCGAACTCCTGTTTGAGTTCCCGGTAGTCACGCTCGATGCGCCAGCGCATCTTGGCGACGAACACCAACTGTTCCAGGTTGGCGTCGCTGGGCGCTGTCGCCAGCCAGTAGCCGGCCGGTTCTTTGTCCTCGGCGGGCCATTCGATCAGCAGCCACTCCTCGGGGCGCACGGTCGTCGCCAGATGGTCGCGATGTGCCGGACGGACACGCAGGCAGGCGAAGCGGGAGGTCAGTGCGGCATTGGTGCCGTCGCGCCAAGTTACGTTCGCGTACCGATCCGGGGAGAGGCTGATCGCCAAGTTCTTGACGGTGACAGGTTCATGGCCGGGACCTCGGCGCAGAAGCTTGGGTTTGGCGCCTCGTCCAGACCACGTCTTGGGTGGCAAGGGCTCGACGCCAAGCGCCCAGACGGTAGTGGCCGGTCGGATGCCGACCACGTAGGGAAGCCCCAGCGCAGTGATGCCATCGCGAAAGGCGGTGTCGTCGCCGTAGGCCGCATCCGCCAACACTACGCCCGGCGGGACGCCAGCGCTTGTCGCCGCCTGCAACTGCGCCAACGCGATCTGGGGCTTGGTGGCAAAGGCGATCGCTGCGGGCACCCCGGTCTTGCTGCGTCGTGTTGCGTCCTCGGCCCACTCCTTGGGCAGGTACAACTGGTAGTCGATCGGAACGCTGCCGCGCGTCGTCGCCAGCGAAAGACTGACTGCGACCTGGCAATTGGCGGTCTTGCCCAGGTTCCCGCAATACTGATGCGCGACCCCGACCGAGTGCTTCCCATACTTCGGGTGCCCCGAGTCGTCTACGATCCAGTAGCACCCGTCCTCGACGCCGAGCGCCGGCACCACCCATTCGCGAATCTCGCCAAGTACGGCTTTGTCCGACCAGTCGGAGTCCGCCACGAAATGATGCAGCGATTGATGCTTGGATTGAACGTGCAGCGGATCCGTGTGCGCCGCCAACGGCTCTACGCTCTTCCGCTCGATCGGCATCATCAGGCCTCGGCAGTAATCCATCAGCCCGGCGTTTCTGTCGGCATGACCCAGCGCTCCGCACAAGTGCTCAAGGTACTCATCAAACTCACCAAGAAGTTCCATTTCCTCCCCCCTCACAAGACACTTGGTCTTGTTATCGGCAGGAATGGGACTTTATTAACACAGTCCAACTAGGGAGTCGGGAGGGGGGGCATGAATCGGGATGCGCTGAGTACGGTCTTGGTCGTCGATGACGTTGCCGAGAACATCGACGTCCTGGCCGGCATCCTGCGCGACCAGTACCGGGTGCTGTTCGCCACCAACGGCGCGGACGCCCTGGCCCTCGCCCGCAGCGAACGGCCGGGCCTGATCCTGCTCGACGTCGTCATGCCCGGCATGGACGGCTATGAAGTCTGCCGCTGCCTCAAGGCCGACCTGCGCACGCGCGACATCCCGGTGATTTTCGTCAGCGCCATGACCGACGAGCGCGACGAACTGACCGGCCTCGAGATCGGCGCCGTCGACTACCTGCCCAAGCCCTGCAAGCCGCCCATCGTCAGACAGCGCGTGCGCATCCACCTCGAACTGCACGACCAGAACCTGGCGATGGAAAGCAAGGTGCGCGAGCGCACCCAGGTGCTCGAGGACACCCGCGTCGAGATCATCCGCCGCCTCGGCCGCGCCGCCGAGTATCGCGACAACGAGACCGGCATGCACGTGCTGCGCATGAGTCACAGCGCGCACCTGCTGGCCTTGGCCGCCGGCATTCCGGCGGCGCAGGCGGACATCCTGCTGCATGCCGCGCCGATGCACGACGTCGGCAAGATCGGCATTCCCGACCGCATCCTCCTCAAGCCCGGCAAGCTCGACGCGCAGGAGTGGGCCATCATGCAGTCCCATGCCGTGGTCGGCGCCGAAATCATCGGCGAACACGACTCCGAGTTGCTGAAAATGGCGCGCAGCGTCGCGCTGACGCATCACGAGAAATGGGACGGCAGCGGCTATCCCTACGGCCTGGCCGGCGAGGCGATCCCGATCGAGGGCCGCATCGCCGCCATCGCCGACGTCTATGACGCCCTCACCAGCGTGCGGCCCTACAAGCGCGCCTGGTCGCAAGCCGAAGCGGCCGACTACCTGGGCTGCCAGGCCGGTATCGGCTTCGATCCGCAACTGACGCGCCGCTTTCTCGCCATCCTGCCGGAAGTCGAAGCGATCTGCCGCCGCTACGCCGACGTTCCGCATCCAACGGCGCCGGCGGCGCTATAACTTTTGGCCGCATTGACCGATTGACTGCGGCCTGCCACAATCCATCGACATAAACGCCGGCATCCGCAACGACGATTCCGGTATATACCAGCGCCGCCCGAACTCTCCCGCGCACGTTCCACACAGTCCCCGCCGTCGCCGGCGGGAATGACGCCTCCCCTGCGAGGCGAGTTGCGCGAGGAATCTATGCAACAGGAATCCGCCGGAGTTGCGGCCGCGGTAGAGAACAAGGGGACATCCCCCCGGGCTGCCATGAAACTGACCGACATGCGCATCGAAGCCAGCGACGACGGCCAGTACCTGCTGATTTATTGCCGCCAGCGCGTCGTGGCGATGCTCGGGCCGATGGGCGCCGACGTCGAGTTCTTCGAGTTCGCCGACGCCGGCCGCATGACGGCGCTGGAACTGATCGAAAAGCTGTAGCGGCGCCGCGCGCCAAGGCGCGTCAGCTCTCGACCATGCGCCGCACCACGGCGTTGAAGTGGCCGATCCATTCCGGCGCGAACTGATTGTCGCAGGCGTTGATCTCGGCGATGGCGCGCAGCAGAGAACGGCTCTGGCCGCGATGGCTGTGCTTGAGCGTAACCGACTCGAACGCGTCGACGATGGCGATGATCTTGGCGCCGGCGCAGATGTCCGCGTCCTTGAGGCCGGCCGGGTAGCCGGCGCCGTCGGGCATTTCGTGGTGCTGCGCCACCATTTGCGCCGCCGCCCGCCAGTAAGCGGTGCGCTCCAGCAAGCCGGCGGCATAGGCGGGATGGCCGCGCAGCGCCTGCTTGTCTTCGTCGCTCAAATTGCCGACCTTGAGCCAGACCGATTCGGGCAGGAACATCATGCCGATGTCGTGCATGCAGATGGCCGCCTCCAGTTGCACCGGGTCCACCGGCTGGCCGGCGGCGATGTTGGTGTCGAGGGCCAGGCGCAACAGCCTGCCGCTGCGGCCCTTGTAAAGCGGCGAACGTTCCTCGAACAGGTACGCCAGGCTGCGGAAGAACTTGAGGTCGGCATTGACCTCGTCGGCGGCGAGCGCGGTGTGGGCCACGGCCGGCCGCACCTGCGCCGAGGCGCGCACGGGACGGAAGCCGGTGACCGCCTCGATCAGCTCCGTCGAGCGCGCGTCGATGTCGGCGTCCTGCGCCGTCGCCATGGCGTCGAGGCCGTGCACCAGTTCGACCAGCTTCAGGTGGCCGACCGAGCGTCCGGCGGCGATGACCTCGACCGCCATCTCCAGGCGGTCCATCGCCAGCAGGATGACCTCGGCCAGCAAGTCCGAGAACGCAATCTCGCCGCCGCGCAAACGCGCGAGCAGGGTTTCGATCGGATGGGCGACCAGCACGCCGACCTCGACCTTGCAGATCGAGGCGTCGCCCTTGACGTTGTGCAGGGCGCGGAACAGGTTGGCGATCAGCGCCTTGTCGTCGGGCGTGCGCTTCAGGCGCGCGACGTCGCGCTCGACGTTGGGCACGATGTCGGCCAGATCCTCGATGAATTCGATCAGGCCGTCGTGGTCCTGAACGACGGGATGCAGCAGGGCGTTGATGTCGGGCATGTATTTCTCCTTGAATGCCGCGACCTTACGACATGCGCGGACGACTGGCAAGCCTGGCGCGGCGGATGGCGCGAAGCGGCGTCGGCATGAGAAAACCGTATCGCCGCAAATTCGTCCGCGCCAGTTCCGTGTTTTCTGCCAGCGCGCCACCGCTTCCGGCAAGCCCTGACAGCGCCAGGCATTTGGCGTTGGCGCACCGCTCGATAGGCATATGTCCTAATGCAAATATCTTTTTTGGATAAATTGGTTTAGCCTGTCGTCTCTGCGAATAAGCACAGCAAAGCGCGCAACGAACTCGGGAGGAGGGGTAGGTTGAGCAGCTTGTCGACACGGATTTGCTTGCCGTTGCGGGGTGACACATGACCGTGGCCGCGCCACCGCTGACGCTCGTCGCGGAGACCGGTGCCGCGAGCGACGCCGTCGCCGTTCCGCCCGAACCCGATACCGGCCTGGCCTGCCTTGTCATGCTGGCGCGCTTCCACGGCGTCGCCGCCGACGCCGACCAACTGGCTCACGAGTTTCGTGCCGGCGGCCGGCCCTGCGGCGTCGCGGAAATCCTGCTCGCCGCCCGTTCCCTCGGCCTCAAGGCTCGCCGCGTCAAGACGGACTGGATCCGCCTGCCGCGCACGCCGCTTCCCGCCCTGGCGCTTGACGGCACGGGCCGCGGCTTCATTCTCGCCCGCGTCGACGACGGGCAGGTGTTGATCCAGGATCCCGTGGCCGAGCGACCTCAACTGTTGAGCGAAGCCGACTTCCGCTGCCGCTGGAGCGGCGAACTGATTCTCGTCGCCTCGCGCGCCTCGCTGGCCGGCGAACTCGCCCGCTTCGACTTCACCTGGTTCGTTCCGGCCATCGTCAAGTACCGCAAGCTCCTCGGCGAAGTCTTTTTGGTTTCGTTTGCCCTGCAACTCTTCGCGCTGGCGACGCCGCTGTTCTTCCAGGTGGTGATGGACAAGGTGCTGGTCCACCGCGGCTTCACCACGCTCGACGTCGTCGCCGCCGGCCTGCTCGTCGTCTCGGTGTTCGAGGTCGTGCTCTCGGGACTGCGCAGCTATGTCTTCGCCCACACTACGAGCCGCATCGACGTCGAGCTTGGCGCGCGGCTGTTCCGCCATCTGTTGAACCTGCCGCTGGCCTACTTTCAGGCGCGCCGCGTCGGCGACACCGTCGCCCGCGTGCGCGAACTCGAAAACATCCGTCAGTTCCTCACCGGCAACGCCATCACCCTGGTGCTGGATCTTCTCTTTTCCGTCGTTTTTGTCGCCGTCATGCTCTGGTACAGCGGCCTGCTTACCCTCGTCGTCGTGCTGTCGCTGCCCTGCTACCTGATGCTTTCGCTGGCGATAACGCCGCTCCTGCGCGCACGCCTGCACGAGAAGTTCAATCGCGGCGCCGAGAATCAGGCCTTCCTGGTCGAGGCCATCCACGGCATCGACACCCTGAAGAGCCTGGCCGTCGAACTCCAGGCCACCCGCCGCTGGGACAACCAGTTGGCCGCCTATGTCGCGGCCGGCTTTCGCACGGCCGCGCTGGGCACCGTGGCCCACGAAGGCGTAAACCTGATCGGCAAGCTGGTCACGGTGGCGACCCTGTGGCTGGGTGCGCGCCTGGTCATCGCCGGCGACATCAGCGTCGGCCAACTGATCGCCTTCAATATGCTCGCCGGTCGAGTCGCCCAGCCGGTAATGCGCCTGGCCCAACTGTGGACCGACTTCCAGCAGACCGGAATCTCGGTGCAGCGCCTGGGCGACATCCTCAATACCCGCACCGAACTGGCCAAGAGTGGCAATCTGCCGCCATTGGCCGGGCGCATCGAATTCGACCAAGTGCTGTTCCGCTACCGGCTCGACGGCCCCGAAGTGCTGCGCGGTGTGAATCTCGTCGTCGAGCCCGGCGAGGTCGTCGGCATCGTCGGTCGTTCCGGCTCGGGCAAAAGCACGCTGACCAAGCTGGTGCAGAGGCTTTACGTGCCCGAGCGCGGCCGCGTGCTGGTTGACGGCATCGACCTCGCCCTGGCCGATACCTCCAGCCTGCGGCGCCAGATCGGCGTCGTCCTCCAGGAAAACATGCTGTTCAACCGTAGCATCCGCGAGAACATTGCGCTCGCCGACCCCGGCCTGCCGATCGAGGCGGTGGTCCGCGCCGCCAAGCTCGCCGGCGCCCACGACTTCATCCTTGAACTGCCCGAAGGCTACGACACAATCGTCGGTGAGCACGGCGCCACGCTCTCCGGTGGCCAGCGCCAGCGCATCGCCATCGCCCGCGCGCTGATCGGCAACCCGCGCATCCTGATCTTCGACGAAGCCACCAGCGCGCTGGACTACGAATCGGAACGCATCGTCCAGAACAACATGAAGTCGATCTGCCGCAACCGCACCGTGATCATCGTCGCCCATCGTCTCTCGGCCGTGCGCGACGCCAACCGCATCGTCGTGCTGGAACGCGGCCAGATCGTCGAACAGGGCGGGCATGCCGAACTGCTCGCGCACGAGGCCGGGCACTACGCGCGGCTGTACCGGATGCAGCAGGGGTGACGATGAGCGCCAGCCTTCATCTTGCCGCCACCCGCGACCTGCTGCGCCGCTATGGCGACGTCTTCGCCAACGCCTGGCACAGCCGCAGTCGGCTCGACACGCCGCAGCGCCTTGCCGACGA
>JACRPB010000057.1:0-18223 GCA_016214175.1 Rhodocyclales bacterium | reverse complement strand
TTCAGGACACCCCCGTCTCCCCCGCTCCGCGCGTCGCCATGTGGCTGCTGATGACCTTCGCCCTGATCGCGCTGCTGTGGTCCGTCTTCGGGCGTATCGACGTCGTCGCCAGCGCGCGCGGCCGCATCGTGCCCAGCGACCGTACCAAGACCATCCAGCCGGTCGAAACCGCCGTCGTCAAGGCCATCCACGTCGCCGACGGCCAGCGCGTCAAGGCCGGCGCCGTGTTGCTGGAACTGGACGCGACCACCGCTACCGCCGATACCGCCCGCAACGCCAACGACCTCGCAAGCGCGCGCCTGCAAGCCGCTCGCGCCCAGGCGCTGCTCGCCGCCATCGCCGACGGCCGCGCCACGCAACTGCCCACGCAAAACGGAGTCGCGCGCGAACGTCTGGCCCAGGAACAGCGCGTGCTCGACGGCCAGTACGCCGAATATCAGGCCCGGCTCGCCCGCATCGACGCCGACATCGCCCGGCGCGAAGCCGAACTCGCCTCGACGCGCGAAATCGTCAAGAAGCTCGAACAGACTGCGCCCATCGCCCGCCGCCGCGCCGAAGACTTCAAAAGCCTGATGGACCGAAACTTCATCTCCCGCCACGGCTATCTGGAAAAGGAACAGTCGCGCATCGAACTCGAGGCCGATCTCGCCACCCAGCAAAGCCGTCTGCGCGAGCTGGCCGCGGCGGTGCAGGAAGGCCGCCAGAGCCGCGCCGCATTGATCGCCGAAACCCGCCGCCTGGCACTGGACAGTCTCAATGAGGCCGAGCAGAAAGCGGCGGCCTTCGGCCAGGAACTCGTCAAGAACGAAACCCGCGGCCGCCACATGACCCTCGTCGCCCCGGTGTCCGGCACGGTGCAGCAGCTGGCCGTGCATACCGTCGGCGGCGTCGTCACCCCGGCCCAGGCGTTGATGGCGATCGTGCCCGAGGACGAGGCCGTCGAGGTCGAGGCGCTGCTCGAAAACAAAGACATCGGCTTCGTCCATGCCGGCCACGAAGCCGAGGTCAAGGTCGAGACCTTCCCCTTCACCAAGTACGGCACGATCCACGCGCTGGTGACGCACGTCTCGAACGACGCCATCAACGACGAGAAAAAGGGGCTGGTGTATGCGGCGCGGGTGAAGCTGGAAAGGGCGACGATGCAGGTGGACGAGCGCAGCGTAAATCTCTCGCCCGGCATGGCGGTGACGGTGGAAATCAAGACCGGGAGCCGGCGGGTGATCGAGTATTTCCTGGCGCCGTTGATGCAGTACCGGGACGAGAGTTTGAGGGAGAGGTGAGTATGCGACCGGATAAGGAGGCAGATGGAATGCAAAAAATCGATTCGACGATGATGGCTCGAACTGCCAAGACCATTCACGACGTTGTGACCCACGGCCGGGACGGCCTGGACATCGCCGTCGTCATCGCCGTCGGCAGCGACCGACAAAACGGCGGCAACACCAACGCCAACGTGCTGACGGCGAACAGCGAGTGGAGGATGGAGGCTAACCCGAACCTGGGCTGGCGCGACATCCAGCAGATCCTGGCCATCAGCGCGAAGAAGGTTGCGAATGACAGTACGTGGAGGGCTATTGCATGAGAGGTCGAGTACAACATATTCAAGAAGCTGCTCTTTTTTTTCTTGGCGTAATGGGGGCTATTTTTTCTGCGCAGGCGTCTTCAACAATACGTTTTGAAAACCAACTAATTCAAGGTGCTATCGGCCAGGAAGTTACTTCCGACGTGATCCCAGGCTTGCCAGAGGGTTGGCGTCAGGACTTGCTCTCAAGTGGGTGCATGCTGAGGGGGCCGATAGGATGCGAGATGGGGATGAAACAAGTTTCCTTCGTCATGCCCGGCTCGACTCCCAAGCGAATCCGCGCGGTTTTTCTCGAACGCTATACAGGTAAGCGCATCACAGTCCCCAAAAAGAGTGGATGGCCCGGCATGGTGGATATTCCTGTATGGCAGATCGTCGATGGCTTCGCTTTTAACGACGAGCAAATCCCCCGCGGGCTGATCAACAAGCAGAAACCCTATTTGGAGATGGTGGCCTGCGAATTGTCTGACCAGCCCGACGAAAACATCGTGGCGATTGGCAAGGTAGTCAATCCGGTGAACGGAAATCACTTCATTACCCACTTAAGGCCGATTTATCGCGCTTGGAGGGTCGATCAACCCAAGCAGCACTTCGTGGAGATATCTCCCAAGGGCGTTGAGTGCATTACCGATTCGGAAGGCGCCGACTAGCCCCCGCCTAGGCGGAGAGAGCGTGGTGCTAAGCAGATTCATTCAAACTGAGAGGAGATTGTCATGGCATACACGGGGCCACAACCAGGATTCAATGCTTACAACCCTGGCAAGGGTTTTACTATTTCGTCGGGTTATCCGTTCCGTAATGGCAGCAGCGTTCCTACCCATTGGGGAGTCGACTTTGCCGCGGCATCCGGCACTAATATCCCTGCGGCGGCAGACGGGGTTGTGGCTTACAAGGACTACAGTACAACGTATGGAAATTACGTTGTTCTCAAACATACCAACTCAAATGGGGCGTTTGTCTACACGCTGTACGCCCACATGGATAACCCTTCACCACTAACAGTAGGCGCCATTGTCAACGCAGGCGATACCGTTGGCAACGTCGGCAATTCGGGCTACACGACAAAGAATGGGCAACAGGTTTCGGTTGATATCCATCTTCACATGGAAGTTCGTACGTCGCCGATTCCAAACAAGGACGGAGCGACGAAAACCTATAACCCACTGGAGTACAGCGACTGGGGGACAGGTTCCCACATAATCGGCACCGATCCTTCCGGCAACCCGCTGATCGCCCAGACCAGCGNNAGCCTTACCGACGGCACCTACGTTCGCTCCGTCGAGAAGCATGACAAGACCACGGGCGCCGTCATCGGCAACTACGTGGACCGCGTCCAAGCCCTCAACGACGGCGCCGGTCACCTGACCGGCTACAAAGTTTCGACGCAGGATAGTGCCGGCGCGCCGCTCATCATTTCGACGCTAACGACAGAAGGCAATTTGGTGCGTCAGGACACGATTACCAACGGAGTCGTGACGAGCTACACCCAGGCCGGCATCCGCGTCGACATCGGCGCCGATGGTCAGAAAACCGCCTACGTATCCGGCATCGACACAGGCATCGCCGTTGCTGCCAACGGCGACATTGTTGTACCGACTGCGAGCGGCAACATCACGATTCACCTCGCAGATGATTCACTGGCTGGCGGTACCTGTTCTGCGGGTGGATATACCTACGCCTTCACTGGCGGCGATGCCCTTGGCTCGTGCGCTAACGGACTGCTTATTCAGGGGCAGGGGGCGATTCAGGCAACCGACCGCCTAATCGACGGCAGCGGCCAAGGGACACAATTCAACTACGAACGTGGCAATGACGGTGCCTGGCCCGATCCCGCCTTGTCGCCGTTCCAGCACGGCGCCGACGCCAGCGACGGTGAATGGAATCTCGTCAGCACAGAGCCGATCCTGCTCGCTTACAACGGCAGCGGCACCATGTCCGACGTGCCGGTGGAACTCTTCACCCTCACCACCACCCCCGACCTGACCGCGACCCAAACCAGCGCCTCCGACCCCACCGGCGCCCCCAGCACCGACAACTCCACCCTCATCAGCACCGGCACCTACGAAGTCGGCGGCGTCGGCAACGTCAACACCGCCACCGGCAACACGCAAGCCGCCAATGCCATTGCCTCCGGCGACCTGCGCCCTGGCGCGAGCGAAGTCCTTCACTTCGACGATTGGAACACCGGCAGCGATGCCTACAGCAGCGTGGACGGCCTCGGCGCCTACACCAACCAGCAAGCCACCGGTGCCACGCAATGGACGCCCGTCGATCCCCTGATCCTCGACCTGAACGGCGACGGCGTGAAACTGACCTCGTTCGCCGAAGCCCCGGTCCTGTTCGACATCGACCACGACGGCGGCGCGACGAAGGAGATCACCGGTTGGGTCAGCGCGGACGACGGCATCGTCGTGATGGACCTCAACGGCAACGGCAAGATCGACGGCATTCACGAGACCATGTCCGAGTACTTCAACGGCGCCGTCGGCACCAACGGCAACGCCGGCGAGAAGAAATACGCCAACGGCTTCGCCGCGCTGAAGTCCCTCGACTCCAATTCGGACAATCAATTCACCAGCGCCGACACCGCCTTCACCAACGTCAAAGTCTGGACCGACGCCGACCACGACGGCGTCACCGACAGCGGCGAACTCAAGACCCTGACCGAACTGGGCATCACCAGCATCGCCCTCACCCCGACAACCCAATCCGGCCTGGTCAACGGCGGCAACGAAATCCTCGCCACCGGCACCTTCGTGCGCAACGGCAGCACGCGCGAAGCCCAGGCCGCGCGCTTCATCGCCAACCCCACCGGCAACAGCTTCACCACCTCCACCAGCGGCACCACGGTTACCGCCGAAGACGGCCAGAGCACATACGTCTCCTCGGTGACCACCGGCGAGACCATCGATGTCGCCGCCAAGAATGTGAAGAACGCCTACGGCAACAGCGGCAACGACACCCTGACGGGAAATACCGCCGCCAACTGGCTGGTCGGCGGGCAGGGCAGCGACACCTTCAACGCCGGCGCCGGCGACGACATGCTGATCGTCGACGCCGCCGACCTGCAAGCCAACATCCACGCCGGCGATGGCTTCGACATGGTGCAGCTGGTCGGCACGGAGGGCGTGACGCTGAACCTCGCCCAGGCCGAAATAGAAGTGGCCGTGGGCGGCGCCGGCGACGACATCCTGATCGGCGGCGGTCGCAGTTCCGTCTTCATCCGCGCCGGGGACGGCAACGACATAGTCATCGGCGGCGCCGCCAATGACGCCCTCAGTGGCGAGAACGGCACCGACCTCATCGACGGCGGCGCCGGCAACGACGTCGTCCGCGGCGGCCGGGGACAAGACCAGCTCATGGGCGGTGCGGGCGACGACCTGGTCGAGGGCGGCCTCGACGACGACCGTCTCAGTGGCGGCACCGGCAACGACATCCTCAAGGGCGGCCAGGGCGACGACGCTGTGGACGGCGGCGAAGGCACCGACATCGCCGAATTCGCCGGCAGCTTTGCCGACTACCGCATCACGCGGCTCACCGACACCAGCTACCGCGTGGTGGATACGAAGGCCGGCCGCGACGGCGCCGACATGCTGGCGAACATCGAGAAACTCAACTTCGCCGACGTCTCCGCTGTCGACATCACCCTCGACAACCCCCTCCCGGTCAAGGACGTCCTGACGATCGCCGACCGCAACGGCGTGAAGCTCATCAAGGTAACGGACCTGCTCGCCAACGACCGCGACTGGCAGGGCGACGCCCTGCACCTCACCACCCTCTCGGACCTCAAGGGCGGCAGCATCGCCGGCACCTACAACGCCACCACGAAGGAATGGACGCCGACGCTCACCGCCAACGGCGAGATTCAATTTACGCCGGATGCCGCTTACACGGGCGTGATGAGCTTCAAGTACAAGATCGCCGACGCCGACAACACCCCCGGCGCCACGGCCTACCTTGCCGGCACGACGACGCAAGCTGAAATGCGCGGGCAAGTCTTCATCAAGACGCCGGACATGCCGACGGACAGCCTGTTCACGGACGAGTGGTACCTCAACGACATCAACGTGCTGCCGGTGTGGCGAGACTACACGGGCAAGGGCGTGAAGATCGCCCAGTTCGAGCCCGGCATGCCGTTTTCCACAGGGGCGGAAGTGTTCGACTACCGCCACCCCGACCTGCAAGGCAACGTCGACGCGGCATGGATTAGCGACCCCAATACCGCCATCCCGCAAAGCTTTAGCGAACACGCCACGCTGGTGGCGGGCGTGATGACGGCGGCGCGGAATAGCGAAGGGGCGGTGGGCGTGGCCTACGACGCCAAGCTCTCGGGCCACTACTTCACCGGCACGGGACTGGAAGCGGACGCCCTGACCCAGGAATTGCGCAATGCGCTGGCGCAGTTCAAGCACTACGACGTCGTGAACAACAGCTGGGGTAGCACCGCCAACTTCGGCCTCAACGTCGTACCGGTAGGCATCCTCGATCAAGGCATCGACGCCGCCGTCCGTCAGGGGCGCAATGGTTTGGGCACCGCCATCGTCATGGCTGGCGGCAACGACCGGCAAAACGGCGGCAACACCAACGCCAACGCGCTGACTGCGAACCGGGCGGTGATCACCACGGGCGCCATCAACGCCGAGGGCGATATCTCGACGCTGGCCATCGGCGAGGCCCCCTTCAGCAACCCCGGCGCGAGCATACTGGTGTCCGCCCCCGGCAGCAATGTCGCCAGTACCAGCCGCATCCTCATGAACGACGACGGCACGGTCTTCGGCAGCGATACGCTGACTGCGCAAGGCACCAGCTTCGCTGCGCCCATCGTCAGCGGCGTCGTCGCGCTGATGCTGGAGGCGAACCCGAACCTGGGCTGGCGCGACATCCAGCAGATTCTGGCGATCAGTGCGAAGCAGGTGAGCGACCCGGACACCGATACGGTCTGGAACGGCGCGACGAACTGGAACGGCGGCGGCATGCATACCAGCCACGACTACGGTTTCGGCGAGGTGGATGCGCGGGCGGCGGTGCGGCTGGCGGAGACTTGGCAGGGGCAGCACACGAGCTACAACGAACGCCGCCTTTCCAATGGCGAAGGCAGTATGAACGGCGGGGCCAACCTGAACGTCGCCCTCGGCGACGGCGCCACCGTCACGCGTACCCTGAGCCTAGGCGCTGGGCTGCGCGTCGAGCACGCGACGATGAGCCTCGACCTAACTCACTCGAACTGGCGCGACCTGACGGTAGAACTGATCTCACCAAAAAAGATGATCAGCGAGTTGATTGCCAACCCCGGTACCAGCGCCACGAACCCCGGCGGCGACGTGGGTACGGGGCGCCTGACCTTTGCGCTGGATACCACCCACGACTACGGTGAGGACGCGCAAGGCGACTGGGAACTACGCATCACCGACCGTAGCGGACGGGGCACGGGTACGCTCTACGGCTGGAAGGTGGATGTGTATGGCAGCGATCTCAACGAATCCGCTCCGGGCCTGGGCACGGCGACCGACAACAACACCTATTTCTACACCGACGAATTTGCCACTGCACCCGGCACAGATCGGGCGTCGCTCAGCGACACCAACGGCGGAAGCGACACGATCAATGCCGCAGCAGTCTCGACAGGATTCGTCATCAACTTGACCAACAACGCAGCCAGCACCGTTGCGGGCCGCGACGTCACGTTCAGCGGGATAGAGAACACGATCGGTGGTGATGGGAACGACAGCATCACGGGAAACAGCTCGGACAACCTACTGATCGGCGGTCGAGGAGACGACACACTATACGGTGGAAGCGGTACTGACACGTTGATCGGCGGTCCCGGCAATAACCTCTTGCGCGGTGACAGCCCTTCCGACATGAACACCAGGGCAGATATCTTTGCCATCGTAAAGAGTCCAAACGTCACGGACACGATTCTCGACTTCCTTCCTTTCAATTCGGCCATCTTCGATCCTTCCGACAACATCTACTTATCGGGATTCGGCGACACGTTCGGCTTCAATTCGCTGTCCATCGCCCAACAGGGAGCGGATACGGTAATTAGCCTCCCCGACAACCAGAAACTGATCCTCAAGGGCGTGACGGCGTCCACCCTGAGCACCGATGACTTTGAATTCGTCGGAAGCGTGGGGCTGCCGGCATACCAAGTACTCTCCGACGGCAGTACGCAGATCGTCGGTTCGGGCCTTCCAGGTCAGATCGCGGGTACGTCAGGGGCGGACGTGATTTTCGGTGGCAATGGCGCAGACCTGATCCATGGCGGCTCTGGAAACGACGTGATTCTGCCCGGCGCTGGCCACGACGCCATATATGGAGGTGTCGGCGACGACCAGATCTTCATTGGTGAAGGCAAAGATGCGGCCAATTACGACACCGGTATGGTTGGCGACACCATTACTGGAGGTGATGGCGCGGACATCTTCTCGGTGATTCCTGGCGACAATCTATTCAATGCGTCGTTCATTCAAGACTTCAGTTCGGCATCGGGAGACAGGCTCGACTTCTCCCGCATTTCAGGCGTCCGTGGTCTCGACAATGTCCGCATCTCCTCAGCTACCGTCAACAGCGTTGCGAGCACAAAGATCACACCATTGGACAATCAAGGCTTGCGCATCTACTTGGTAGGCGTCCTGCCGTCATCGGTCGCCGCTAGTAGTTTCATCTTCTGGCAGCCCGATGCGGCAGCTGTTCCGACGATTCAACCGTCGGCGGCGGTAGCCGTGCCAGGCATGGTGTCGGGTACTGGCAATTCCGACGTCCTTACCGGTGATACCGGCGGCAACACCCTGGATGGCGGTGCTGGCGCTGATGCGATGACCGGCCGCACGGGCGATGACACCTACCTCGTCGACAACGTCGGCGACACTGTCAATGAGCTGCCCGACGGCGGCTTCGATACGGTGAAAGCGGGTGTCAGCCATGCGCTGGCGGCAAATGTCGAGAACCTCGTACTGACGGGTTCGTCCGCCATCAACGGCACGGGCAACGACGCCGCCAACCGCATTACCGGCAACGCGGTGGCAAACGTGCTCGATGGCGGTGCCGGTGCCGACGTCATGCTGGGCGGCGCGGGCAACGACACCTATCGGGTCGACAACCAGTCGGATGCGGTGGTCGAACACGCGGGCGAGGGCACGGACACGGTGCAGTCTTCCGTCGCCCACACTCTGGGCAACGAAATCGAGAACCTGATGCTGACGGGAATCGATGCCATCAACGCCACCGGCAACGGCCTTGCCAACGCGCTGACCGGCAATGCCGGCGACAACATCCTCGACGGCGCGGCAGGCGCCGACGCGATGGCCGGTGGAGCGGGCGACGATATCTACTTCGTCGACAATGCTGGCGATACGGTGATGGAGAGCGCAAACGCGGGTATTGATACCGTGTATGCGGCGGTTACCACCACGCTTGGAAGCAACGTCGAGAATCTCGTCCTGGCGAACGGCGCGAACAGCGGTACCGGCAACTGGTTAGACAACCTACTGACTGGCAACAGCGCGGCAAACACGCTTACCGGTGGAGTGGGTAACGATGTCCTGGATGGGAGCCTCGGAGGGGACATGTTGATTGGCGAGTCTGGCAACGACATCTATGTCGTCGACAGCGCCACTGACATTGTTAGCGAAGGCGCAAACGCAGGAACGGACACGGTTCTGTCTGCCGTAACCCATACACTCGCGTCAAATGTGGAGAACTTGACGCTTACCGGGATGGCGGCGATCAGCGGCACCGGTAATTCGTCCGAAAACGTGCTGACGGGCAATGTCGCAGCAAACATCCTTACCGGTGGTTTGGGCAACGACACCTACATAATTGACGCCCTCGACACCGTCGTCGAGACTGCGGGACAAGGCATAGACACGGTGGTGGAAGGCTTCGCTTCCTATTCGCTGCTTGGTGCGAACCTGGAGAATCTGATCCTTACTGGAGCGAGCGCCATCGATGGCACCGGGAACGCGTTCGACAACGTGCTTACGGGCAATATCGCGGCGAACGTCCTGACCGGAGGGGGGGGGAACGACACCTATGTGATCGACCGGCTTGACACCATTGTCGAGAATGCAGGCGAGGGAGCCGATACGGTGAAGGTGGGCTTCGGGTCCTATACGCTTGCGCCAAATCTTGAGCATCTCGTCCTGACCGGCGCTGATGCCATCAATGGTACGGGCAATGCTTACAACAACTCGATTATCGGCAACGCTGCGAGCAATGTCCTGAACGGCGGTGCCGGGATGGACACCCTGACCGGGGGACTGGGCGACGACACTTATGTCATCGACGACCTCGGCGCTTACGACATGACCGTCGAGAGTGCTAACGCAGGTACGGATACGGTAGTAGAAGGTTTCGCCTCCTATACGTTGTCTGCCGAAATAGAAAACCTGATCATGACAGGCACCTATGCGGTCAACGGCACGGGTAATACACTCGCCAATACGCTCACCGGGAACGGGAACAACAATACACTGAACGGCGCTGCCGGCGCCGATACCATGATCGGCGGCCTCGGTAACGATACATATGTCGTCGACAACGTTAGCGATGTGGTTAGGGAAAACCCCGGCGAGGGTACTGATACAGTCCAGTCGTCCGTGAGTTACACACTGTCGGCAAACGTCGAAACCCTGATATTGACGGGAACGGGAGCGATCAACGGCACCGGCGCCGCGCTCAATGAGTACCTGTTCGGTACTACGGGAAACAACATTCTGGACGGAGGCGGCGGCGCCGACACGCTGATAGGTGGTATGGGCAACGATAACTACATTGTCGACGACGTCGGCGACGTAATTCAGGAGTACAGCTACCAGGGAACCGACGAGGTTCAGTCGTCCGTCACCTATGTTCTGTCGGCCAATGTGGAGTATCTGACGCTAACGGGATCTGCCGCCATCAATGGCAGTGGAAATACGGGTGTCAATCGGATTATCGGCAATTCCGGCAACAATGTCCTGGACGGCAAGGGCGCCGGTGATACGCTGAGGGGCGGCGAGGGTAACGATATCTATGTGGTTTATGGCAACAATGAAATCGTCGTCGAGAACCTCAATCAGGGGATCGACACGGTGCAGAGTTTTGGCTACGGCTATACGCTCGGCTCCTATCTGGAAAACCTAACGCTGATGGGCGGAGCGTATTCCGGTACGGGCAATAGTTTGGGCAATATCTTGGTCGGCAACGCCAACGCCAACCTAGTTTACGGGAATGAAGGGAACGATGTTTTGGATGGCGGCCTCGGTGGGGGCGACATGCTCTACGGAGGGACAGGCAACGATACCTACCTCATGGGGAGGGGTAGTGGAACGGATCGCGTAAGCGACAACGATACGACAGTTGCCAACCGCGATATTGTTAGTTTTGCTACGGATGTTGCCACTGACCAGATATGGTTCAATCGCTCGGGCTATGATCTCAGAGCCAGCATCATTGGCACATACGATTCAATCATTATTTCGAACTGGTACCTGGGTACCGCCTATCACACTGAACAGTTCAGGACGGCAAACAACAAAGTATTATCGGATAGTCAGGTCGACAATCTCGTGCAGGCGATGGCCGCCTTTTCGCCGCCCGCGTTCGGTACGACGACCCTGCCGGCCAGCTACCAGACAGCCCTGGCACCTGTCCTGGCGGCCAACTGGCAGTAGCACCGGATGGTTTGTTTCCATGGCCGCCGCGGCGCTACACCAGTTCGTGCGCGGCCAGCTCGCTCTTCAAATAAGCATAGTAAATCGGCGCCGCTACCAGCCCGGCGATGCCGAAGGCGGCTTCCATCGCCAGCATCGCGGTCAGCAGTTCCCAGGCCTTGGCCGAGATGCGCGAGCCGACGATGCGCGCGTTCAAGAAGTATTCGAGCTTGTGAATGACGACGAGGAAAGCCAGCGAGGCGAGCGCGATCTGCGGCGAATGGGCGAGGCTGACGACGACGATGACGGTGTTGGAGATCAGGTTGCCGATCACCGGCAGCAGGCCGGCGACGAAGGTCAGCGCGATCATGGTCTTGATCAGGGGCAGGTGGACGCCCAGCAGCGGCAGCAGCGCGGCCAGATAGAGCGCGGTGAAGACCGTGTTCAGCGCCGAGATGCGCACCTGGGCGAAGACGACGCGGCGGAAGGCGTCGGCGAGGCGGCTCGCGCGTTCGGTGATGGCCGCCGCCAGCGGGCGCAGCGGCGTACCGGGAAAGGTTTCGTGCAGCGCCACCATGGCGCCGACGATCATGCCGACCAGGACGTGGGCGAAGCCGATGGCCGCTTCCTTGCCGACGATCTGCACCGTGCCGGCGTGTTCGCGTAGCCAGTGCGCCGAGGCGTGCTTCATGGCATCGACGTCTTCGGGCAGCATGGTGACCAGCCAGTCCGGCAGCCATTGGCGCGAGTTCTCCAGAGTCTCGGCCATCTTCTGCGCCAGCGCGGTAAGGCCGCCCTGGCCGTGGAAGAAGCCGACGGCCAGGCCGGCGCCGACGACGATGCCGGCGATCACCAGCACGGCCAGCAGCAGTACCGCGGCGATCTTGGCGCGCCGGTCGGAGAGATGCCCGGCAAGATAGGGCGCCAGCACGTGCACCAGGTCGAACACCAGCAGGCCGGCCAGCAGCGCCGGCAGCAGGTGCAACTGGAGGACGAGGAACAGCGCCAGCGCGGCGAGGAGCCAGGAAGCTTGCTGGATGCGGGTGGCGGGCATGGCGATGGGTGCGGTGGCAGAGCGCGTATTCTCTCCCGAGCGACGCATGGCGACAATGGCTCGATGGAAAACCGCTCGATGGAAAACCGGAGTGACGCCTGCTGCGGTCGGCAAGACCGGAGAGTGCTACGGCACGGCGTCCGGCAGGCGCTCCTTATGCGCGAGCGGTAGCCCGATGCGCGCCGCATCCCTCCGCAGCCGCGGCAGCAGGACCAGGGTGCCCATCGCCGCGGCGAGCGTCGATGCCTGTTCCAGCCATTGCCGGGCACCCTCGGTGTCGCCGCGGCCGTGCCGCGCCAGAGCTTTTTGCCGCATCAAGTCCGGCAGGCAGTAGCGGTCGCCGCCCTTTTCCACCAGCGCCAGCGCGCGCCCGGTGGCGGTATCGAGCAAGGCCCAACTTTCCAGCGACTCGAATATGGCGGCGGTGAACCACAGCGAGGTGACCGGGCTCAGACGCGACGCCGCCGCGAATTGACGATGCATCGAGACCAGTTTGAAGGTCTCGTTCATGCGCAGGCGTCCCTGCCGGGCCTGCGCCCAGTAGCCGAACAAGGTGTTGTAGGCATGCCAGAGCTGGAAATGCCATTGCCGGCCGAGTTCGCGCCCTTCGGTGGCAAACCGTTCGACCTCGTCGGGATGATCCAGGATCAGATTGACGCTCGCCGCCATGGTCAGCGCGAAACACAGTCCGTGCGCGCGGCCCTCGCGCCGCGCGTCGGCGACGGCTTTGACGGCGGTTTCCTGCGCTTCCGCGCTGGCCCCGCTGAAAGCCAGATTGACGCCGAGGAGGGCGCGACTGCCGACGGCGGGATTGTCGGCGGCATAGCGCAGCCAGTTGCGGGCGCTGAGTGGTTGGCCGATCTGAATCGCTTCCTCCAGATTGCAACGGGATGCGGCGAGTTCCCCGCGCCAGAACTGGAGGCTGCCGTAGCCGTAGCACACCATCATGCGATGCGCGGGTGTGCGCGCCTTCGCTTCGATGCGGCGCATGGTGGCCAGCATTTCCAGTCGGCCGGTGGGGGTGGCCGCGGCCATGCCGCAGAGGGCGCGGATCAGCGTTTCGTCGGGCAACGTGCCGGCAGCGTCGGCGACCAGCGGCGCGAAGAAGCGCTGCGCGTCTTTTGCGCCGTAGCCTTTTGCCATCAGCGTGGCGTAGCCGGCCAGCAGTTCGAGTTCCGCCTTGTCCGCCGTGGCCAGCGCTTCGCCGTTCTTCGCCGCGACCGCAAGCGCTCGTTCCGCGGCGGCCTTCGCGTCGCCGGCGAATTCGTCCAGGTAGGCGGTTTCGGCGGCCTGCCACCAGTAGTTGACGGCTTCGCGCCAGGCCTGCGCCGCCTCGAAATGCTGGGCGATGTCGGCCGCCGCAGCATCGGGCTGCCGCGCCAGCCATGCGGCGGCGCGACGGTGCCAGTCGCGCCGCAGTTTCGGCGGGATGCTGTCGTAGGCGCAATCGCGCAGCAGGGCATGGCGGAAAACGTAGGCGTCCTCGCCCGTGCGGTCGCAAATCGCCAAGGCCTCGGCTTGTTGCAGGGCGGCCGTCGGGTCGCAGTCGGGCAGTAGCGCCCGCAGCGAGGTGCCGCGAAAGGCGGCACCGATCACCGCGGCGGCTTGCAACACTTGCTTGTCCGGGCCGAGGCGGTCGAGCACGCTTTGCAGGACGCCGAACAGCGAGGCATCCGAGACGGCCTGGTCGCGCGCGGCGCGCGCGATGTATTCGGCGCAGAGCGGCAGTCCGCCGCTCATTTTGGCCAGTTGGGCGCGGCGCGCGGCGCTGATGCAATCGTCCTGGTCGACGGCGGCGATGAGGGCCGTGGCTTCCGCCAGTGCCAGCGGCTGCAGGACGATGCGCGGAACGTCGGCATCCTCGGGCAACTCGATGCCTGCCCCCGGGCGGCTCGCCAGAACCGCCAGAATGGCCATGCGCGGCGGCGATTGGATGGCGATGCGCAGCAATTCGCGCGTCGCTTCGTCGGCCCAGTGCAAGTCGTCGAAGACCAGCAGCACCGGCTTTTCCGTTCGCGCCGGCGAGAACAGCAGGGTCAGCAGAGCCTCGATCAGGCCGCGGCCGCTGACGGCGGCGGCGCCATCGTCGGCCGGATTCAGGAAGGCCTGTACGGGCGCCTGCAAGTTCGCGCGCTGCGCGGGGAAATAACGGTCCAGCCAGCGGCCGACGTCGCTTGGCAGTGTCGCAGCGCCGCTGGCGCCGACCAGCCGGCGCAACTCTTCCCGCAGCCCGCCGAGCGAGGCGTGGCGCAGCTCGGGGCGGTGTCCGATCCAGCGAATCTCGCCGCCGTTGGCGCGGTGCGCGCGCGCGACTTCCGCCAGCAGTCGCGACTTGCCCTTGCCGGCGAGGCCGGTCACCTCGATGAAGGCGACGCGGCGATCTTGCGCGGTCGCCGCGATGGCCGCGGCGAGGCGGGCGCGTTCCTCCTCGCGGCCGACGAAGGGCGTCGAGGAGGTTACCGGATAAGGGCCGGGGGACGTACTCGCCGCGGCCAACAGCCGGCACGGCGTATGTTCGCCCGCCAGTCCGGTGAATTGCCGCCGCGGCAGGGTCTCGAAGCTGGCATGGCGGCCGAGTTCGCCCGCCAGAGACAGCGCGACGACGACACTGCCGGGGTCGCCGCACAGCGCCAGACGCTGCGCCAGGGAAGGCAGAGAGCTGCCGGCGAGCGGATGGCGGGCCGTTGGGCTGACCAGGGCCTTGCCCTCGCAGATGCCGATGCGCGTGCGGCCGAATCCTGGCGCGGCGGCAATCTCCAGCGCCGCCAGCAGCGCGCGGCGCGGCGCCTGTTCGCCGTCGTCGGCGAGACCGAAGACGGCGCCGAGCGCCCAGCCCGAGACGAGGAAATGGCGGCCGTTCCAGCGCGCCAGTGCCTTGTCGAGCGCCTCCGCCAGCGGCGCCAAGTGGCTTTCCGGTTCCAGCGCGTCGGCTTCGTCGTTCAAGTCCGGTTCGATGCGCAGCACCACCAGGCGGCGTACCTCGTCGCGCGGGGGCGCGGCAAGCGCGGGAGCGTCGTTGTCCTGCACGGCGCTGGCGGCGATGCGCCGGCGCAGTTCTTCGGTGTCCGCGCCCGGCGTTCCATTGACCAGGCGCTGCAACCTTTGCGCGAAATCGGTGTAGGCGTCGAGCGCGGCGGCCGGTTGCGCCAGGCTTGCCAGCAGTTCCATTTGCGCCTGGGCGGCGGCGTCGTCCTCGGGACGGCAGCGCACCCAGATGCGTGCCGCCATCAGCGCTGCCGCGGCGGCGTCGCAGCGGCGTGCCGTCTGCATGTACTCCTTGAGAAAGGCGGCGCGGGCGCGGTCGCAGGAGGCGCGCTGCAGGAGCAGCCAGTCCTCGAACTCGCCGTTGTCATCGGCGTCGATGCCGGCGAGAAACTCGCCTTCCATCTGTTCCATCCAGGAGACCCACGCCGCGGTCGTATGAAGGAATGCGTCGCCGTCGGCGCAACGCCGCAGGGCGTCACGGTTCGCGTCGGCGAACAGCAGGACATCTGCGTGGAGCTTGTTGTCGAAGAACAGGCCGAGGCGGTCCCGTTCGACGCGCAGACATTGCATGCCGACCGTGGCGGCAAAGACATCGCCGAGGTTTTTCAATATCTGGCGCAGGTTGGCGAGCGCGGCCTCCGGCGCCAGACGCGGCCAGAACAGGGAGGCCAGACGTTTGCGCTCGTGCCAGCGCTCGCGCTCGACGACCAGGTAGCCGAGCACCGCATAAGCCTTGCGGTAGCGCAGGCGCAAACAGCCCTCGGTGTCCTGTTCGCGAGTGAACAGTTCCGGTACGCCCAGCGTCTTGAAATATAGCCCCATGTCGATGCGGTCTGGCTCTGAATGGCAGGCGGCGTGAGCGATGACGGTTCGCTAACGGTCTGCTAACGGTAGGGGCGGATTATAGGTACGAATCAAAAATGCAATGGCGCTTTTCCAACCATTCCCGGGTGATATTGCTCAATGACGGTCGATTCCTCTTCGCTGCCAGGCGCTTCCCCCGTCATCCGTATCGATTTCGATCTCGGCGCTGTGCTGGAGCAGTACGTCGGCGCGTTCGCGCGCCAGGCCCGCGCCGCCGGGTTGACGCTGTCGTTCGACATCGGCCCCGATGTTCCTGTCGTGCTGATCGGTGATCCGCAGCGACTGGGACAGGTGCTGAGTCATCTGGTGAGCAATGCCCTCAAGTTCACGGCAGCGGGCGAAGTGACCGTTGCGGTGCGCCGTGCGGCCGACGCCGCGGACGGCGTGCGTCTGCACTTCGCCGTCACCGATACCGGCAGCGGACTAAACGCGGAACAGCGCGGGCGCCTGTTCGCCGCCGCCGCCACGTCTGGACTTGCGCTCTGCCGGAGCCTGGTCGCGTCGCTCGGCGGCGAGCTCGGCGTGGAAAGCCAGCCCGGCATCGGCAGCACCTTACTGTTCTCCGCGCGCTTCGAGCCGCGCCATGCAAATTGAAAGCCACGATGCCCTACGCCGCCGCCTTCAAGTCAGCCATCCAGAACCTCTTCGCGCAAAGAATCGACGGCTATGCGAAGAGCCTGACCCTGGAATGCGAGCTGACGACGCGCTGCCTCAACAACTGCTCCTATTGCGGGGCGGACATTCGCGAACAGCAGGGCGAGGTCGACTTCGACGTCCTCGCCGGGCATCTGCAAGCCTATGCCGGCCATGCGCGCGAACAGGGGCTGAGCTTCGGCGTCATCCTCGTCGGCGGCGATCCGGCGCTTTACTCGCGCTTCGACGAACTGCTGTCCTATCTCGCCGCCAAGGGCATGCCCTATTTCGTCAAGGGCAACGCCTCGACGCTGTCGCAGAAGCGCGCCGCGCGCCTGAAGGAAACCGGCTGCCAAGGCATCAAGCTGACCTGCTACGGCGAAGCCGAAATGCACGACGCCCATCGCGGCCTCGATACCTTCAAGCTTCTGGTCGAGCGCACGAATATGGCGCGCGCGCATGGCCTGTCGGTGGCCTGGCACTTGTCGGTGGGCAAGGAAAATCTGGCGTCGGTGCGGCGTCTGCTGCCCTTCCTTGCCTCGATGAATCTGGCCGCCGTGACCGAAGGCCGCATCGGCCGGCTCGGCCGCCTGGCCGATGACGCCGACTTCGCCGACCTGACGCCGCAGGAATGGCGCGACTTTCTGCTCGAACTGCTGCATTTCCAGCAGCGCAACCCGGGCCTCAATCTGGTCTACCGCGACAAGCTCTGGGTGCCGCTGCTGGTCGAGGAAGGCCTGCTCGATCTCGAACCCTTCCGCGGCCAGGGCATCCGCCTCGGCTGCGACCTGTTTGCCGCCATGGCGACGGTCGATTTTCGCGGCTACCTCAAGGGCTGCGGCCTGATCGAGTCGGCGGCGAAGCAAGTCGTGTTTCGCCCCGAGGCAGAAAAGCGCGCGGTGTATCTCGCCCGCGACAGCGCGCGCATCGAGGAAGGGTCGGCCTGCGCCGTCTGCACCTACCGCGACTTCTGCCGCGGCTGCCGGGCGATCACGCTCGCCCACACCGGCAACGTACATGACCAGGATCCGCAATGCTGGATGAACCGGCCGGTGCTGCGGCGGCCGTTCCAGGCCGCAGCGGCGTAACCAAGAGCGGGAACAACAAGGGGAACGATATGCGCAAGGTGCTGTTCATTCTGGGGCAACTCTCCGACACCGACGTCGACTGGCTGGCCAACAACGGCCGCCGCGAACTCGTCGCCAAGGGCACGCTGCTGATCCGCAACAACTCGCACATCGAGAACATGTACATCGTGCTCGACGGCCGCATGAGCGTGCTCGCCCCCAACGGCGCCTTGCTCGGCGACGTCGCCAGCGGCGACATCCTCGGCGAGATGTCTTTCATCGAGGCCGGCAAGACCTCGGCCTCGATCCGCGTCGACGAGGATTCCCATGTTCTGACGCTGCCGGCGCGCGCCATCAACCGCAAGCTGGCCGAGGACGTGCACTTTTCGGCGCGCTTCCATCG